>JBHIXO010000350.1:0-4743 GCA_041984725.1 Acidimicrobiales bacterium
GCCGTCTCAAGGTGCGCATCGTGGAGGAGAGCCTGCGCCGGCTCGGGCGCGAGGACGTCGCCCCCGGGTCGGTCGCGATCGGGACGGCGCTCCCCGCCACCGGCTTCCGCACCAACCTGCGGTGCCAGCTCACGCCCGACGGGCCGGCCTTCCGGGCGGCGCGGTCCCACGACGAGGTCGTGGTCGACTCGTGTCTCGTCGCGCACCCGGGACTGGAGGCGCTCCTCCCCGGACTGCCGGCATCCGAGGGGATCGAGGGTGAGGTCACGCTGCGCATCGGCGGGGCGACGGGGGAGCGGCTCGTCCGGTGCTCGCCCGGGGTCCCCGACGCGCTCGACCTGCCCGACGACGTCGTCGTGGTCGGGGACGACGACCTCGCCGACGGCGCCGACGCCGTGTTCGACGACGAGGTCGCCGGCGTCCGCTTCCGCATCGGGGCACGCTCGTTCTTCCAGACGCGCACCGACGGTGCCGGCGCGCTGGTCGGTGCGGTCCGGGATGCCCTCGGCGACGACCATCGCGACGGGCGCCTGCTCGACCTCTACGGCGGCGTCGGCCTCTTCTCCGCGACCCTTCGGGGCGGGATGGACGTGACCCTCGTCGAGTCCGGCCGGTCCTCGGTGGCCGATGCCCGGCACAACCTCGGGCCCGATGCCCAGGTGGTGCGTTGCCCCGTCGAGCGGTGGCGGCCCGAGCCCGCCGACGTGGTGATCGCCGACCCGCCGCGCGCCGGACTCGGCGCCGACGCCGTCGACCGGGTCGCGGCCACGGGGGCCGAGGTCGTGGTCGTCGTCAGCTGCGATCCGGCGAGCCTCGGGCGAGATTGTTTCCTGCTAAATGGCGTCGGGTATCGGAGGGCGGGGTCGACGCTCGTCGACCTGTTCCCGCACACGCCACACGTCGAGGTCGTCTCCCGATTCGAGCGACTCGGATGAGCGGCGCCGACGACAGGAAATCGCGCATGCATCATCCGGACGGGCCCCGCGCTCCGAAGACGCCAACGATGACGGGAGATCAACTGCGCGATGCCAGCGACGCAGCGCTGGTCGTGGCCATCGGCCGCTACCACGAGGACGCGCTGGCCGAGGTCTACCGCCGTCATGCCGGCGCGGTCTTCTCGCTCGCCCGCCGGCTGCTGTCCGACCGGACCCTCGCCGAGGAGATCGTCCAGGAGGTCTTCCTCCGCCTCTGGAACGACCCCGACCGCTACGACCCCGACCGGGGCTCGCTGCGCTCCTACCTCCTCGCCCAGTGCCACGGCCGCTCGGTCGACCTCATCCGCGCCGAGACGTCGCGCCGCCGCCGAGAGGAGAAGGAGCTCGTCCTGGCCGCCGAGGCCGGGTACGACCTGGAGCACGAGGTCTGGGACATGGCCGTCGCCGACCGGGTGAAGGCGACGCTGCAGTCGCTCCCCGAGGGTGAACGCGAGGCGATCCTCCTGGCCTACTTCGGCGGTCACACGTACCGTGAGGTCGCCGACCTCCTCGGCACGCCCGAGGGCACGGTCAAGAGCCGGATCCGAGCGGGACTCAAGCGCATGCGGGGGCAGTTGACAGGAGTGGGAATCGGTGGTGCCCCATGACGAGTGACCGACGGGACTGGTCCCACGACGAGATCGCCGAGATGCTCGGCGTCTACGCGCTCGACGCCGTCGACGGCAGCGAGCGCGACGTGGTCGAGGCCCACCTCCTCGAGTGCCCGCGGTGCGCCGCCGAGGTGTCCGAGCACCGCGAGACCGCGGCCATGCTCGCCCACACCGGCGCGCCCGCCCCGGAGGGCATCTGGAACAAGATCGTCGCGGGCCTGGAGGAAGAGCCCCCGGAGCTGCGTCTGGCGATCGCGCCCGATCTCTCGCCGTCGCCGTCGCCCCCCGAACTCGACGAGCTGGCCGACCGGCGCTCGACCCGCGACCGCCGCCGCTCGGGCCGGTGGTTGCCCCTCGGTGCGGCGGCGGCGGCCGTCGTGCTCGTGTGCGCGCTCGTGGCCGGCGTGGTCCTCACCCGCAGCGACGACACGCCCGGCACCGACATCGCGGTCGCGACGCTCGACGACCTCGCCCGCGACGCCCTGAGCGACCCGGCCTCCCGGCGCGCCGACCTCGCCTCCGACGTCGGCGACGTCTCGGTCCCGGTCGCCATCGAGCCCGACGGCTCGGGCTACCTCGTGGGCACGTCACTCCCGGCGCTCGACGCCGCGCACACCTATCAGCTCTGGGGCGTCGCGGCCGACAACGTCGTGTCGCTCGGCGTGCTCGGCTCGTCGCCCGGCGTCGTCGCCTTCCACACCGACCCGAGCGTCGAGACACTCGTCATCACGCTCGAGAACGCCGGTGGCGTGCCCGTGTCGTCGAACCCGCCGCTGCTGCTCGGCGAGGTGCGCTGACGGCCGTCCCACCGCGCCGTTCCGACACGACGCCGGACATTTCCGGCCCGGTGCCGCGTCGGGCCACTCGGTCCCTCTAGGTTCCGTCCCCGAAATCCAGAGACGGTCGTGCCCCAGGGACAGGAGCATTCGATGCGCAAGTTCGTCGCCGCGGTGGTCGCGGCCCTCGTGTTGGTCGCGGTCGCCCCGGCCGCCGGTGCCGAGAAGCGGTTGGTGGCCGACGCGGACTCCGGGTCCGATGCACCCGCCGCCGAGCCCCGCATCGTCGACGGCTCCCCGGCCCCGGCCGGTCGTTACCCGTGGATGGCTGCCTTCCTCTTCAACGGCGGCCAGGGGTGCGGCGGTTCGGTCATCGCCCCGAACTGGGTGCTGACCGCGGCGCACTGCGTGACCGACGAGCGCGGTCAGCCCAGCGTCGGCCCGTCCGACGTGTCGTTCGTGGTGAACACCAACGACTGGACCCAGGGCGGCCAGGTGCTGAACGCGGCGCAGATCGTCGTCCACCCGGCGTACGACCCGCTGCTCACCAACAACGACGTCGCCCTCGTGCGCACGACCGAGTCGACCGCGGTGACCCCGGTCCAGCTCGCCGGCCCCGCCGACGCCGCCGTGGCCGCAGCCGGCGCCACCGCCCGGGTGATCGGCTACGGCACGATCCGCACCGGCGGCCCGGCGTCCCAGCAGCTGCTCGAGGTCGACGTCACCGTCGTCAGCGACGCCGCCTGCCAGTCCCAGGGCTACGGCAACGCCATCATCGCCTCGAACATGGTCTGCGCCGGCGACCCGACCCCGGACTCCGCCGACCCCGGCCCCGACTCCTGCCAGGGTGACTCGGGCGGCCCGCTCTTCGGCCCGGCCGAGGGCACCGGCGCCGGCACCGACATCCAGTTCGGCATCGTGTCCTTCGGTGGCGAGTGCGGCGTCGACCGCCCCGGCGTCTACGCCGAGGTCGCCACGTACAAGGACTGGATCGACGGCATCCTCGACGGCTCGATCCAGCCCGAGGACCCGGACCCCGGCCAGGAGGGCAACCCCGACGGCGGCGCGGTCGCCCCGATCCGCATCACCGGCGCCAACCCGAACGACCCCGTCGACACCGCCATCGCCGTGTCGAACCTCGTCTTCCAGCAGGGCGCCGAATTCGGTGTCCTCGCCTCGTCGTCGAAGTTCCCCGACGCCCTCGGCGGCTCGGCGCTCGCCTCGTACTACGGCCCGCTGCTGTTCGTGAACGCCGACGGCAGCCTGGCGCCCCGCACGCTCGCCGAGTTCCAACGGGTGCTCTCACCGGGATCGTTCATCTACGTCCTCGGCGGCACCGCCGCCGTGCCCCAGGCAGCGGCCGACCAGTTGAACGCGGCCGGGTTCGTCGTCGAACGCCTCGGCGGCGCCAACCGCCAGGACACGGCCCTCCTCGTCGCCCGCAAGGTCAACGAGGTCGTGAACTTCGACACGCCGCCCCAGGGCGACAGCTTCCCGCCCTTCGACGCCGTGATCGTCGCCCAGGCCGGCAACTGGCCCGACGCCGTCACCGTGTCGCAGATCTCGGCCTGGTTCGGCATCCCCGTGATCCTGACCCCGACCGCCTCGCTCGGTGAACCGGCGGCGGAGTACCTGCGGACCTGGCAGCCGACGAGCGTCATCGTCCTCGGCGGCGACGCCGCCATCGCCCCGCAGGTGGAGCAGCAGATCCACGACACGGTGGTCGCCGCCTCGGGCGGGCAGTTCGTGCCCGAGATCGAGCGGATCGCCGGGCCCACCCGCATCCAGACCGCGGCGGCGACGACGCTGCTGAACCGCTACGTCCTGTTCCCGTTCAGCGACCAGATCTTCCAGTTCGCCGGCGAGCCCATCACCGAGCCCCAGGTCATCCTGGCCGCCAACCTGCGGCGCTCCGACGCCTTCGCCCACATCCTGGCGGCGTCGCCGATCGTCGGCATCTTCGGCGGCGTGTTCGCCCCGATCATGGACGGCTCCGGTGTCGACCAGACCGTGCTCGACTCGGTGTGCGCCATGGACGTCGAGGTGTTCGACCTCGGCGGCCCCGACCTCGTGCCGAACAGCGTCCTGCCCACGATCCAGCAGGCGTCGCTCGGCAACAACTGCTCGGCCGGCTGACCCGCCGGCCCGCGGCCTACTCGTCGATCGCGGCAGCGGCCGGCCCGAACACCACGAAGGACTCGACCAGCGGGGCGGGATCACCGCCCCGCCAGTCGAGCGCCAGGAGCTGGTCGCGGCTGCGCCGGCCGAGCCGTGCCCGCACGAGCTCGAACGCGGTGGTGTGCAGGGCGAGGTCGGTCAGGTCGTCGGCGCCCTCGCCGGCCACGTGCTCCCCGTCGGGGGTCACGACCCGGACGGGAACGG
>JBHIXO010000351.1:0-4740 GCA_041984725.1 Acidimicrobiales bacterium
GCGGTCGTCGCGACGATCACCTCGGCGTCGTCGGCGAGGCCGCGGGCGAGGGAACGGGCCAGCGTGGGCTCGTCCTCGACGATCAGGACGGCGCCGGTCATCGGGTCGCTCCGACCGTGCGGGGCGACGCCGTCCCGGCCGCGTCGATCGCGGCGAGCAGCGCCCGGCTGGTGAACGGCTTGGCCACGAAGGCGGCGTCCTCGTCGGCGAGCTGGTCGTCGCTGATGAGGTCGCGGGAGTGGCCGGAGGCGTAGACGACACGGACGCCGGGCACGAGTCGTCGCACCTCGGCGGCGACGTCGCGACCGGTGCGATCGCCGGGGAGCACGACGTCGGTCAGTAGGACCGTCGGCGCCAGCCCGTCGACGACGAGGGCGACCGCCTCGGCGCCGTCGGCCGCGGTCGTCACGTCGTGGCCGGCCCGGGCGATGAGCCGCTCGGCGGCCCGGCGGACGGCGGGCTCGTCCTCGACCAGCAGGACGCGGGCGCGAGCCGGGCGGGCCGGTTCCGCCGGCACCGGGGCGTCGTCGGGTCGGACCGGCTGGCGCGCCGTGGGCATCGACACCCGGACCGTCGTCCCGACTCCGATCCGGGACTCGATCGTGGCGTCGCCGCCCATGCGGGACGCGATGCCGTACACGATGGAGAGCCCGAGGCCGGTGCCGCCGTCGGCCTTCGTCGAGAAGAACGGGTCGAACGCCCGGGCCCGGACCTCCTCGCTCATCCCCGCGCCGCTGTCGGCGACGGCGAGCTCGGCCCGCTCGTCGTCGGCCGTCGTCGTGACGACGATGCGGCGTCCTCCGTCGGTGGCGGCGTCGCGTGCGTTCACGACCAGGTTGAGGAGCACCTGCTCGATCTCGGCGACGTCGCCGACGACGGGCACGGGCCCGGGCGCGAGGTCGTAGACGACCTCGACGCGTTCGCCCAGGGTGCGGGTGATCAGGCCCTCCATGTCGTGCACGACGGCGTTGAGGTCGAGCGGCTCGTGGGCGGAGGGGCCCCGGCTGCTGAAGGTGAGGAGGCGTTTGGTCAGCGCGGCACCTCGGCGCGTCGCCTGGAGGATCTCGTCGACGTCCTCGACCGTGCGGGGGTCGTCGGCGTCGAGGCCGAGCAGCTCGGCGGTGGCCGAGATCGCGGCGAGGAGGTTGTTGAAGTCGTGGGCGATCCCGCCGGCGAGCTGGCCGATGGCTTCCATGCGTTGGGCCTGCTGGAGGTCGTGCTCCATGCGGGCCCGCTCGCGCTCGGCGTTCGCCGCGGTCTCGAGGGCGGCGATGGCCACGTCGCCGCGGCGCAGGGCGTGCCACAGGGCCAGCGTGAGGCCGAGGGTGACGGCGATGCCGGTCGAGGCCACGGCTCCCGGGGTCACGGTGCTGGACGGCGAGCCCGTGACCTCCATCGTCATCGACTGGCCGGTGATCTCGAAGCGCTCGACGACCACGTCGTCACCGCGCAGGGGCAGGTCGTCGGTCGTGGCGAGCACGGCCTGGCTCGGGTCGGGCTCGTCGCCGAGATAGAGGGCGAGGGCATCGACGCCGCCGACCTGCTCGGTGAGGACCCTCACGCCGCCGGTCCCGACGGGGAACAGCGACACGTCGGCGTAGCGCGCGTCGCCACGGGGCGCGACCGCCGCCAGCACGATCGTGCCGTCGTCGGTGGAGAAGAAGCCGAAGCCCTCGTCCTCGATCCGGGCCAGCTGTTCGGCGAACTCGGGGTCGTCGAGCAGGGTGACGATCCCGGTCTCGTTCGCCTCGACCTCGCCGTCGTCGACGGGATCGTCGACGTCCTCGACGGCGGCGGTCGCGATCACGGTCGGCGGGTCGGTCGCCAGGTCGAGCAGCGTGTGGGCGCCCTCGCTCTGGTTGTCGGTCACGAAGCGGCGGTGGACGTCGGGGTCGCCCTCGGTCACGACGGCGATGGCGGCGAGCGAGGTCAGCTGTGACTCGAAGCCGCCGACGAGCTGCTCGAGCAGCAGCCCGAGCTCGGCGGCGTCGGCCTGGAGGTCGGAGCGGAGCTCGTCCCGGGCGCGTTGTTCGACGCTGACCGCGACGGCGACGGAGCAGGCGACCCCGGCGGCGAGGAGCGCCAGCGGTCCGAGGAGGGTGATGCGGCGGAGCACGGGACGAATCGTGGCGCGTCGCCCTCAACCGACCATTGGCGCAATCTCAACAGCTCGTCAACTCGCAGCGTGCGGAGTGTGGCGCGAGTCCTCGCGCGCCCCGTGGTCGGGCCGGGAGGTTGTGGCATCATGACTGCTGGATGGCGATGTGTGATGGGGACGATGGCGAGGCGCTCGTGCTCCTCGTCGAGGACGAGGTCGGCATCCGCCGCGTGCTCACCGAACTGCTCGTCCGCGACGGGTTCCGGGTCGCCGACTGCAGCCACGGCGCCGAGGTGCCCGACCACTTCGTCGACGACGCCCCCGACCTGGTGATCCTCGACCTCGGGCTGCCCGACATGAGCGGCTTCGACGTGCTCGCCCGGTTGCGCGAGCACACCGACGTCCCCGTCATCGTGCTGTCGGGCTGGTCCGACGAGGGCGACCGGGTCCGGGCGTTCGACGCCGGCGCCGACGACTACGTCGTGAAGCCGTTCCTCGCCCGGGAGATCGTCGCCCGGGTGCGGGCCCGCCTGCGCCGCCCGGCGGCACGCGACGCTGCGCCCGACGAGGACACGCCGGGCGACGATGGTGCACCCGGTGCGATGTCGGTCGGCGACGACTCGTTGCGCATCGACGCCCGCACCCGCGACGTCGTGCTCGACGGCGTCCACCTCACGCTCACCGCCAAGGAGTTCGACCTGCTCCACCACCTCGCATCGGCACCGCGCCAGGTGTTCAGCCGCGAGCAGCTGCTCGACGCCGTGTGGCAGTCGACGGGCGAGTGGCAGGCCGACGCCACCGTGACCGAGCACGTGCACCGGCTGCGCCAGAAGGTGGGCGCCGAGCGCATCGCGACGGTCCGCGGCGTCGGCTACCGGTTCGAGCCGGCGGCCACTCCTCCGGGTTAGGTTCCGGCCATGCGCGCCGTCGTCCTCAACGCCCCCGGAGACGTGACCGTCGAGCAGGTCGACGACCCCGGTCTCCTCGGACCCGACAGCGTGGTGGTCGCCGTCGAACACACCGCCATCTGCGGGTCGGACCTGCACCTGTACCACGGGCACATGCCGGGTGGCGGGGTGCGCCTCGGTCACGAGTTCGTCGGCCGGGTCGTCGAGGCCGGCGCCGACGTGCGCACCGTGGCCGTCGACGACCGCGTGCTGGTCTCCGGCGTCATCGGGTGCGGGTCGTGCGGGCAGTGCCGTACGGGCTGGCCCATGCGCTGCGAACAGGCGGGCTCCAAGGTGTTCGGCACCAGCACCGACCTCCACGGCGGCCAGGCCGAGTACGCCGTCGTGCCCGGCGCCGACGTCTTCACCCACCCGATCCCCGACGGCGTGAGCGACGAGCAGGCGGTGCTGCTCACCGACATCCTGCCCACCGGCTTCCTCGGCGCCCGGCGGGCCGACATCGAACCCGGAGCGACGGTCGTCGTGATCGGGCTCGGTCCGGTCGGGATCTGTGCGTTGCGTTCGGCGCTGCTGTACTCGCCGGCCCGGGTCCTCGCCGTCGACCCCGTCGCCCACCGGCGCGCCCACGCCGAGCGGCTCGGCGCCGAGGGCGTCGACCCCGCCGACGGGGGCACCATGGCCCGGGTCCTGGAGGCGACCGGGGGTCGCGGCGCCGATGCCGTCATCGAGGCCGTGGGCGCCGACCAGACCATCAACGACGCCATCATGAGCGTGAAGCCGGGCGGCACGGTCTCGGTCGTCGGCGTGTCGACCAACCTGGCCCACCCGTTCCCGATGGCGGTCGCGATGTTCAAGGGCATCACGTTCCGGATCTGCGTGGCCGACATCCCCGCCACGTGGAAGCACCTGGTGCCGCTCGTGGCCAACGGCCGTCTGCACCCCGAGGACGTCTTCACCCACCGGATGGGCCTGTCGGCGGCGGCCGAGGCCTACCGGATCTTCGACGCGAAGGACGACGGGGTCGTCAAGGTCCTCCTCGACCCGACGTCGTAGCCGGGCTGGGGAATACCTGACCTGGTGGGTAGGGTTTTCACGCTCGACGCCCGATCCAGCGAAAGAGACCGACACGCATGGCGAACTTCCGCGAACTCCTGGCCGCCACCAAGGCCGAGATCAGCGAGGTCGAGACCGACGAGGCCGACCGGCTGCGGGCCGAGGGCGCGACCGTCCTCGACGTCCGTGAACCCGACGAGAACGCCCAGGGGTCCATCCCCGGCGCCGTCTTCATCCCCCGCGGCCAGCTCGAGTCGAACATCGAGAACAAGATCGCCGACAAGTCGACCAAGGTGCTGATCCACTGCGCCTCCGGCGTCCGCTCGGCCTTCGCCGCCAAGACGCTCGCCGAGCTCGGCTACACCGACGTGGCCTCCGTCGCCGGCGGCTTCAACAAGTGGAAGGACGAGGGGCGCGACTGGAGCGTCCCGAAGAACCTGACCGCCGAGCAGCGCAACCGGTACCAGCGTCACCTCCTCCTGCCCGAGGTCGACATCGAGGGCCAGATCCGGCTGCTCGAGTCGCGCGTCCTCCTCCTCGGCGCCGGTGGGCTCGGCTCCCCGGCCGCGCTCTACCTCGCCGCCGCCGGCGTCGGCACGCTCGGCATCATCGACATGGACGTGGTCGACGAGTCGAACCTGCAGCGCCAGATCCTCCACAACATCGACCGGGTCGGCATGC
>JBHIXO010000352.1:0-4740 GCA_041984725.1 Acidimicrobiales bacterium
GAGCGGGTCGGTCGACGACTCCCGCGGCGCGGCCCACGCGTACGGGACGTAGACGATCGGGAACTCCTGGCCCTTGCTGCGGTGGACGGTCCAGACCTGGACGGCGTCGTCGTCGGTCTCGAGCCGCCGGGCCCGGTCGTCGCTGGCGACCGACGTGTCCTCCTCCGCCTCGCGGGCCCGGTCGCGCAACCAGGCGAGCAGCACGGCCGGGACCGTGCCGATGTCGGTCGACACCTCGTGGAGCAGCTCGGTCAGGTGGCGGAGGTCGGTCAGGCGCCGGGCGCCATCGGGAGCGGCGACCGTCCGTTCGAGCAGCCCGTCGGCCTCGACCAGGGCGCCGAGCGCGGCGACGCCGTGGTGCTGGAGGACCTCGCGCCAGCGGTGGACGCGGGCGTGGACGCCGTCCCACTCGTCGTCGGAGGCGGCGTCGATGGCGGTGGCCGTCCACCCGAGGAAGTCGGTGGCGGCCAGGGCCCGGATCCGGGTGCGCAGCGACGGCGCGTCGAGGGTGCGCAGCAGCAGGATCCAGTCGTCGGCGGCCCGGGTGCGGAACACGCTGCCCGCGCCGTTGACGACGGCGGGGATGCCGGCGGCGACCAGCGCGTCGCGGATGCGAGTGGCGTCGACGTTGCGGCGCACGAGCACGGCGACGTCGCCCGGGCGGACGGGCGCGCCGTCCGGAGGCCCGTCGTGGCGGCGGATGCGGGCGCCCGAGCGGTCGCCGAGGAGTCGCTTGACGTCGGCGGCGAGGTCGGCGGCGATGTGGGCCTCGGCGGCGGGCTTCTGGATGTGACCGCTGCGGCGGGTCATCGCCAGGCCGATGCTCCGGTCGACCATCCGCAGCCGCACCGGCGTCGTCCGGGGTCCGGCGAGGCGCGGGAGGCGGTGACGGTCGGGGGCGTCGACACGCTCGTGGGCGATGCCCTCGCCGAGCGGGATGCCGCTGAAGAGCACGTCGAGCGCCTCGAGCAGGTCCTGGTCGCTGCGCCAGTTGACGGCGAGGCGGGACGCGGCGCCGGCGACGTCGCGGGCGTCGAGGTAGGCGTGCACGTCGGCGCCCCGGAAGGCGTAGATGGCCTGCTTCGGGTCGCCGACGAGGACGAGGCGGGTCTGGGACCCGTCGGGTCCGGTGCCGGTGAACGCCCGCTCGAGGATGCGCCACTGCACGGCGTCGGTGTCCTGGAACTCGTCGACGACGACGAGCGAGAACTGCTTGCGCAGCTTGCGCCGGACGCCCGTCGAGTCGTCGTCGAGGGCCTCGGCGACGCGGTGGAGGAGGTCGTCGTAGCCGAGCAGGCGCAGCCGCTCCTTGCGCTCCTGCAGTTCGCGGCGCACACCGCGGGCGAAGGCGACGAGCAGGCCGTCCTCGCTGTCGACCGGTGCGCCCTCGGGGCGCAGGGGTGCGGTGGGGTTGGCGATGGCGACGTCGGCCACCCGGGTCGCCCGGTCGAGGGGGAGCGGATCGGGGCGGTCGGAGCCGGCCGGCGCGGGTCGGTGGAACTTGCGGATCAGCAGGTCGCGGACGACCTCGTCGCGCAGCGGGCGGCCGTCCTCGACGAACGTCGCGTCGTGATCGACGTCGGCGGCGAAGCCCACCGTCCGCAGCACGAGCTGGCAGAACGCGTGGATCGTGGCCACCGTCGCCCCGTCGAAGGTGGCGCGGGCCCGCTCCAGCCGGTCGGCCCGCCGTTCGAGCTCGTCGAGCGGGCAGTCGCACAGCCGGACGTGGAGCTCGTCGTCGGGGGTGGGGCCGGCGGGCTCGCCGGCACGTCGCCGGTCGCGCTCGGCGACGACGGCGTCGGCCGCGCCCGAGAGCCTCGTCCAGACGCGGTCGCGCAGCTCGCTCGTCGCCTTGATGGTGAAGGTGACGAGGAGCATCTCCTCGATCGGGGTGCCCTCGGCGATCTGGGTGACGACCACGGTGGTGACGCGATGCGTCTTGCCCGTGCCCGCGCTGGCCTCGACGAGCGTGATGCCCGGTCCGACGGCGCCGTCACCACCGACGGCGGTCGTCGCGGTCACCGGTTCGTCTCCCGGGTCAGGATCGGTCCCCAGAGGTGGGCGGCGAGCCGGCCCAGCCGGTGGCGTTGCTCCTCGTCCCACCCCGAACCGCGCTCCTCGGGCGTCGGCGACTCGTCGAGCAGGCGCTCGAACGCCACGTCGTCGCCGAACACGCGACGGTGGTGCGAGTCGCTGCGGTCGCCGCCGTCCTGCCAGGTGCCCGCCCACCGCTCGGCCGCCCGCTCCTGGGGGTCGTCGCCCCAGTGCAACGCGCGGGCCCACGCCTCGCCGGTGTCGCACGGCAGCGGGAGCGGCTGGCGCAGACCCCGGTCCCGCAGGGTCACGAGCCGACCGAGCAGCTCGGCGGCCTGCGACCGGCGGTTCTCGGCATCCTCGGCCAGCGCTCGGTGCTGGCACACCTCGGCGACCTTGCGGCGCCCCTTGGTGGTCGTGCCGACGATGACCGACTCCCACGGCCCCCCGTCGGCGAGCGTGATGGCGACCAGGCGGGTCCACGCCGCCAGCCGGTCCTTGGGTTTGATCCGGGAGAACGTGACGGTGCCGATCCGCGGCGCCTCGCCCTCGTGGACGCCGTCGACCGTGCCGACGACGCGTCGGTCGCCGAGCGGGGTCGGGACGACGACGTCGATCTCGCGCGCGGCGGCCAGCCCGTCGATGCCGGTCCGTCGGGCGCGGTCGAGCAGGTCGCCGACCACCTGCATGGCGCGCTGCAGCTCGCGCTCGCCGAGGTCGCCCGGCGGGAGCAGGCCGCGGTGGCGCTCGGCGTCGAGCACCTCGACCGGGGTCCGGCCGGCGATGCGTCCGGCCAACAGGCGCGAGCCGACGCCCCAGGCGCCGAGCCCGTCGAGGGTGTAGGGCAGTTCGTCGACGATCGGCTCGTCGTCGTCCCACGTCTCCATCTCGAGGCGTTGGCGGCAGAGCTCGCGGGCCGGGTGCTGCAGGAAGCGGACGAGGGCGTCGAGGTCGACGACCGGCTCGGGCCGGTCGGGGAGCGGGGTCGCGAGGAACCCGGCCCACGCCGGTCCGGCCGGGCCCGGGGTGGCCGGCTCGGCCAACCGGCGGGCGGCGGCGAGTCGCGCCGGACCGAAGCCCCAGGGTCGGTCCTCGGCGAAGGCCGACGGGCTGAAGGGTTGGAGCGAGTGCTCGCGGATCACGTGGTCGCGGGCCGGGCCGCCGCCCGGGCCCTCGGCGCTGGCGTCCACGACGTCGAGCAGTTCGGCGATGGGCACGGCCAGCGGACGGGGCTCGTTCGTGCGGGCGTCGCGTGCCGTCGTGGTCAGGACGAGGTGGTCGCCGGCGGCGAGCACGGCGTCGAGCAGCAACTGACGGTCCTCGGTGCGGGGGTCGCGGTCACCGATGTGCGGGCGCTCCGTGAGGAGGTCGTCGCCGTCGGCCACCGTCACCCGGGGGAACGTGGCGGCGTCGAGGCCGAGCACGCACACGACCCGGTGCGGGATGGCCCGCATCGGCACGAGCGTGCACATCGTGACGGCGCCGGTGCGGAAGTCGGCGGTCGTCGGCACGCCACGGAGGCGGTGGTCGAGCAGGGCGCGCACCTCGGTGATCGAGATCGGCGCCGCGTTGCGGGTGCCGGCGGCGTCGGTGGCGTCGCCGACCACCTCGCGCAGGACGCGCTCGGCCTGGGCCCGTTGCCACTCCTCGCCGTACTGGGGCCGGGTGAAGCGGTCGAGCACGGTGCCGAGCAGGTCGATCCACGCAGCGATCGGGCGGGGCGTGGCGACGTCGTCGAGCGTGGTGCGCAGTCGGTCGACGAGTTCCGCCAGCCGGCCGGCCAGCGACACCGACCGCGAGTCGACGTCGTCGAGGGGCAGGGTCCCGGCGACGAGCGGCTCGTCGACGGTCGGGTCGTCCTCGGCGGCGACCCCGACGAGCAGCCGGTCGATGCCCGCCCGCCACGTCCCGGTCCCGACGGCGCGCATGGTCCACCGGTCGCGGTGCTCGTCGTCGAGACCCCACCGGACGCCGGCGTCGGCGACCCACGACGCGATGCGGTCGAGATCGTCGTCGTCGAACCCGAAGCGGCGCCGCACCGGGCCTGCCGCGGCCAGGTCGAGCACCTCGCCGGCGGTGATGCGGGCGTCGACGAGGTCGAGGACGTCGGCCAGCACCCGCAGCAGGGGGTTCGTGCGGCGCAGGGCGCGGTCGGCGAGGCGGTAGGGGAGCGGGGGCGGCTCGTCGGCGGCCCGGTCGTCGGCGGGGGAGGCACCGGTGGAGGCGTCGAGGTCGGGATCGACGTCGTCGACGGCCGCCCCGAACACGGCGTGGAGGATCGGCGCGAACGCCTCGATGTCGGGGCACAGGACGATGACGTCCCGGGGTTCGAGCGTCGGGTCGGCCGCGAGCAGGTGGCAGATCGCCTCGTGCAGCACCTCGACCTGGCGGGTGCGGCCGTGGCAGGCGTGGAGCATGATCGACGTGTCGTCGGGCGCGAGCCGGAGCCGCACCGTGGCGTCGGGCGCCCGGTCGTCGCAGACGTCGTGCTGGATCCGGGCGAGGAGGGTGCCGGCGCGGTCGTGCTCGTCGGGCTCGGTGGGGTGATGCCGGTGCTCGACGCCGCCGGCCCGGTCGCCGGCTCCCGCGGCCGTCAGCACGAGCTGCAGCTCGCGGGTGTCGTCGGCCCACGTCCGCAGCAGGGGGTTCCGGGCGATGCCGCCGGTGGCGTCGCGGGCCTCGTCGCGTTGGCGGGGCGGGCTCGTG
>JBHIXO010000353.1:0-4740 GCA_041984725.1 Acidimicrobiales bacterium
ATCGTGCCCGCGGGCAGCGGCCACCGCGCCGAGTCCCTGACCGGCGACCCGCTGGTGAGCCACCAGGCGTTCTGGTTCGCCTGGTCCCAGTTCCACCCCGGCACGGTCCTCTGGAGTCCGTAGTCCGGACCGTTCCGCTGGTCCTGCCAGAAGCGGGGGGTGCGTCCCGGTCGACGTCGGCCCCCGGCGCCGGCCCTTCCCGACCGGTGTCAGCGGGGCTGGTCGACCAGTCGCTGGCGGAGGAACGTGTACGTCAGGGCCTGCATCGTGGCCTGCTGCGCGGCGTCGGCGGCGCCGCCGTGGCCGCCCTCGATGTTCTCCCAGTAGGTGACGTCCTTGCCGAGGTCGCGGAGCAACGCGGCCATCTTGCGGGCGTGCCCGGGGTGGACCCGGTCGTCGCGGGTCGATGTCGTCAGCAGGAGGGGCGGATGGTCGGCGGCCGGGTCGACGAGGTGGTACGGCGAGAACGTCCGGATGAAGTCCCAGTCGGCGGGGTCGTCGGGGTCGCCGTACTCGGCCATCCACGACGCGCCGGCGAGCAGCAGGTGGTAGCGCTGCATGTCGAGCAGGGGGACCTGGCACACGATGGCGCCCCACAGCTCGGGGCAGCGCACGTACATGTTCCCGACGAGCAGGCCGCCGTTCGACCCGCCGCTGCAGCCGAGTTGCGCGGGCGTGGTCACACCGCGGTCGATCAGGTCGCGGGCGACCGCCTCGAAGTCCTCGTACACCCGGTGCCGCTGGTCGCGCAGGCCGGCGCGGTGCCAGGCGGGGCCGTACTCGCCCCCGCCGCGGATGTTGGCGAGCACGTAGGTGCCGCCGTCGGCGAGCCACGCACGACCGAGCGCCGGCGCGTAGGCCGGGAGGCGGGGCACCTCGAACCCGCCGTAGCCACCGAGCAGCGTCGGCCCCGGGCCGTCGGCGTCGGTGCGGCGCACCTCGAAGTAGGGGATGCGGGTGCCGTCGGCGCTCGTCGCGAAGTGCTGGTCGAGGGAGAGCCCGTCGGCGTCGAACCGGTGCGGCGCGCGGCGCACGGGTGCGGGACGGCCGCCCGGCGCATCCGGCGCAGTGGCCGCCGAGCCCCGGGCGGGCGAGGTGACCGGGACGCGGTACAGCGACTCCGGCGTGAGGAAGTCGTTGCCCATGACCCAGACGTCGTCGGACTCGTCGGCGTCGACCGGGCCGACCTCCAACGTCCACACGTCGGGGGCGCCGGCGAGGGGCCCGGGGTCGCCACCGGTCGACGGATCGAAGACCTCGAGCACGTTGCGCACGTCGTCCATCACGTCGAGGACGAGGTGGTCACGAGTCCAGACCGCGGCCGCGAGCGCCCGGCTCGCCGTCGGCGTGAAGACGGGACGCACCTCACGCTCTCCGGCGAGGAACGGGCGCAGTTCGGCGATCGAGAGCGATCCGGCGGGAATCGTCACGTCGCCGTGCTCCCAGTCGAGGCGGTTCTCGAACGTCAGCCAGTCGGCGTGGAGGCCGACCTCGACGTCGACCGGTACGTCGACGTGCACGAAGCCGTCGCCGTCGACGGGTCGGATCCAGACCTCGCTCGTGTAGAAGTCGAGCCCCCGCCGGATCACGTGGTGCTCGTGACCCGGCAGCGTGGAGACGCCGGCCCACACGCTGATGTCGTCCTCCTCGCCCTCGAACACGGTCTCGGACGTGTCGAACGGGGTCCCGCGCACCCACCGGCGCACCGTCCGTGGGTAGCCGGAGCGGGTCATCGACCCGGGCCCGAAGTCGGACAGCACGTAGACGGAGTCGGCGTCGATCCACGCCAGCGCGCCCTTGGCCAGCGGCCGGACGAAGCCGCCCTCCTCGGGCGGGACGAAGCGGCGATCGACCAGGTCGAACTCCCGGGTGACCGAGGCGTCGGAGCCGCCGGGCGACAGGTCGACCAGGGCACGGCGGCGGTCGGGGCGGCGGGTCTGGGATCCGTGGAACACCCACGACTCGCCCTCGGCCTCACCGAGTGCGTCGACGTCGAGGATCGTCTCCCACGTCGGATCGCCGGCGGCGTAGTCGGCCCAGGTGGTGCGGCGCAGGATGCCGCGGCGGTGCGCGGCGTCGGTCCAGAAGTTGTGGACGACGTCGCCGTGCAACGACGGGTAGGCGATGCGGTCCTCGGCCTCGAGCACCTCGAGGATCTCGTCGCGGAGCCCGGCGAAGCGGTCGTCGGCGAACACGGTCGCCTCGGCCTCGGCGTTGCGCTCGCGGACCCAGGCGAGCGCGGTGTCGCCGAGGACGTCCTCGAGCCAGAGGTGCGGGTCGGTGGTCACGACGCGGGGCCGTCGCTCGCGGCCGGGCCGTCGGTGGGCGGGCCGGCGAAGGCCTGCGCCTTGGCCATCCAGTCGGCGGCGAGGTCACCGGTGCAGACCAGTGCGGTGTCGTCGAGGTGCCGACGCTGGGTCACGACGAGGCAGAAGTCCTCGGCCGGCCCCTCGACCCGGGCGTCGGCGGTGTCGGGATCGCCCCAGGTCCAGGCTTCGCCCGAGGGTGCGGTGAGCACGACGGCGACGTCGCCCGGCGGCACATCGGTGCCGCGGTTGAGGTACGACCACTTCCGGGTGATGACACCGATCTGCGCGACGTGGCGCAACCGGTCGGTGGCGGGCTGGGTGGCGCCGAGCGCGTCGGCCACGTCGCGGCCATGGGCCCAGGTCTCCATCAAGCGGGCGGTGAGGAACGACTTCGCCCCCATCGACGGCCCGTACCAGGGCACCCGGTCGTCGTCGGCCAGCGTCGCCGCCGCGGTGAGCAGAGCCGCACGACCGGACCGCCACCGCGCGAGCAGTTCCGCAGCGCCGAGGTCGCGGCTCCAGCCGAGCGACACGTCGTCGGCCGACCGACCCTCGGCGATCGCTGCGAACAGGGCCTCGTTGGCGGCGGCGAAGCCGCCGGGGTCCTCGATGGCCGTCGTCGCCGTGCCGTCGAAGTAGGTGAGGTGCGCGAGTTGGTCGGCGACGGTCCAGCCCGGGCTCGGCGTCGGCGTGCGGATCGCGTCGTCGTCGGCGCCCGCCACGATCGCGTCGAGGGCGTCGTGCTCGGCTCGCAGGTCGGCGATCAGCTCCGGAACCGTCATGAGGCGCACCGTACGCGCTCGTAGGCTCGGCGCATGGAGCGACGCGTGCTCGTGCTCAACGGACCGAACCTCAACCTGCTCGGCACCCGGGAGCCCGAGGTCTACGGGGCCGAGACGCTCGAGGACGCGCTGCGCGCGCTGCGGTCCCACGCGTCGGGTCGGGCCGAGATCGTCGACCGCCAGTCGAACCACGAGGGCGACCTCGTCGACGCCCTGCACGACGCACGCGACTGGGCCGACGGCGTCGTCTTCAACCCGGGCGCCTTCACGCACTACAGCTACGCCCTCCGGGATGCCATCGCCGCCTCCGAGCTGCCGGTCGTGGAGACCCACCTGTCGAACGTCCACGCCCGCGAGGAGTTCCGTCACCGCTCCGTGCTCGCCGCCGTGTGCCTCGGCGTCGTGGCCGGCTTCGGCGCGGCGTCGTACCGCATCGCCTTCGACGGTCTGCTGGACCACCTCGCCGCGGACTGATCGGCGACGGGTCAGCCGCGGGACCGTCGGCCCCGGGGCGGCGGTCCCGTCTCGCGGGGGACGCCGGCCGCCGCGAGCCACTCGAAGGCCCGGGCACAGGCGGCGTCCACCACGTCGACGGGCGGGGCCTCGGGCCCGCCGGAGCTGCAGTGCGCGGCCCACGTCGTGAGCGTGTCGCCGAGGTCGTCGAGCACGAGCGCGACGCGCAGCACGGGAACCAACCCGAGCTCCTCGTCGCCCACCCCTTCGATCTCGGCGTACCGGGCGACGATCTCCTCGCCGTCGTCGAAGCGGTCGAGGACCCGGGCGAGGTCGACCGCGCGAGCGTCCCGGGTCAGACCGTCGCGGACGTCGTCCGCCAGGCGCGCCGCCGACAGCGCCGGGTCGGTCGCCACCTCGGTCGACTCGAGCAGGCGGAGATGGGGATGGAGCGCACCGTCGGTCCGCCGGACGAGTTCGAGGACGGCGCCGGCCCGGACGGGTTCGGGCTGGGCGAACCGGACCAGCGCCGACCGCAACGACCAGTCGTCGGTCCGCCCGGATTCGGCGTATCCGGCCACCCGCGGTCCATCGTGCGCCGGCGCGCCCGCATGCCGGGTGGCCAGCGCGCCTGCCAGATCGCCGGAGGAAGCCGAGATGGACACGCCGCCATCCTGGCGCACCGCCGCGGCGCGCTCGTGGCTGGCGCGACGCGCCCGTGGTTAAGGTCCGCGCCCGTGGGTGACATCGAGCCCCAGCCGGACACCGACCACGCGCACCGCCTCCTCGATGCGGTGGTCGACGTGACCCGTGGGCTCGATCTGGCGTCGATCCTCGAACGCCTGATCGCGTCGGCCACGACACTCGTCGGTGCCCGCTACGGCGCACTCGGCGTGCTGGACGCGACCGGTACTCGCCTCGAGGACTTCATCACCGTCGGCCTCGACGACGAGACGCGGGCCGCCATCGGACCACTCCCGGTCGGCCACGGCATCCTCGGGCTCCTGATCGACGGCGACGAGCCCGTCCGCCTCGACGACCTCACGCACCATCCCGCGGCGACCGGGTTCCCCCCGAACCACCCACCGATGGGCTCGTTCCTGGGCGTCCCGATCCGGGTGCGCAACCGGACCTTCGGGAACCTGTACCTCACGGAGAAGCGGGCGTCCGACGGAGGCCCGGCACCGTTCACCGCG
>JBHIXO010000354.1:0-4737 GCA_041984725.1 Acidimicrobiales bacterium
GTTCGGAGCCGATCGGGCAGGTCGTCGCGGCGGTCGCCGGCCTGGTGGAGCAAGGTGCGCAAGAGGTCGTGCTGACGGGGGTGGACCTGACCAGCTACGACGGCTTCGGTCACGCCGAACCCGAGATGGTCGTCGGCGTGCTCGAGGAGTGCGCCCGGTTCATGGAGAACGAGATCGCCCCGCTCAACCGGGTCGGCGACGTCGAGACCAGCGTGTGGCACCAGGACAACACCGTCACCACGCCCACCGGCTTCATCGCCGCCTACCAGGCCTACGTCGAGGCCGGTTGGGGCGGCGTGCCGTTCCCCGAGGCCTACGGCGGGGGTGGGTTCCCGTGGCTGATCGGCATCGCCATGCAGGAGCTGCTCACCGCGTCGAACGAGGCGTTCTCGATGGCGCCACTGCTGACCCAGGGCGCCATCGACGCGCTGCTCGTCCACGGCGACGAGACCCAGCGCGAGACCTGGCTGCCGAAGATGGTCACCGGCGAGTGGACGGGAACGATGAACCTGTCGGAGCCCCAGGCCGGCTCCGACGTCGGTGCCGTGCGGACCCGTGCCGAGAAGCAGGACGACGGCAGCTACCGCATCACCGGTACCAAGATCTGGATCAGCTGGGGCGAGCACGACATGGCGGACAACATCGTCCACCTCGTGCTGGCCCGCACGCCCGACGCCCCTCCCGGCACCAAGGGCATCTCCTGCTTCATCGTGCCGAAGTTCCTGCTCGACGCCGACGGCAACCTGACCGACGAGCGCAACGGCGTCACCTGCCAGAGCATCGAGCACAAGCTCGGCATCAAGGCGAGCCCGACGTGCGTGCTCGACTACGACGACGCCACCGGCTACCTCATCGGTGAGGAGAACCGGGGCATGGCGTACATGTTCACGATGATGAACAACGCCCGGCTCTCGGTCGGTCTCCAGGGTCTGGCCGTGGGCGACCGCGCCTACCAGGACGCCCGGCAGTACGCGCTCGAGCGCCAGCAGGGTCGCGCCCCGGGCGCGCCTGCCGGCGAGCAGAGCCTCATCGTCGAGCACCCCGACGTGCGGCGCATGCTGCTCACGATGAAGTCGCAGCTCGAGGCGCTGCGGTGCCTGATCTACGTCACGGCCAAGGGCATCGACGTCGCGCACCACGACCCCGACGAGGCCGCCCGCACGGCGGCCCAGGAGCGGGTCGACCTGCTCATCCCGATCTGCAAGGGCTGGGGCACCGACCTCGGCGTCGAGATCACGTCGACCGCCATCCAGGTCTTCGGCGGCATGGGCTACGTCGAGGAGACCGGCGTCGCCCAGCACTTCCGCGACGCCCGCATCGCCCCGATCTACGAGGGCACCAACGGCATCCAGGCGATGGACCTCGTCGGCCGCAAGCTCCCGCTGCGCGCCGGCGGTGTCGTCAAGGACTTCCTCGCCGACGTCGGCCAGACCGTCGAGCGGGTCCGCGCCGCCGGTGACGAGTACACCGTGATCGCCGACGCCCTCGGCGACGCGCTCGCCGCCCTGACCGAGTCGACCGACTGGATCATGGCCAACGGCCTCGAGGACGTGAAGCACGCCCTCGCCGGCGCCACGCCGTACCTGCGCCAGTTCGGGATCGTGTGCGGCGGCTGGCTCCTCGCCGACGCCGCGCTCGTCGCCAAGGATGTCGCGGCCGCGGGCGGCGACGACTTCGACGACGAGTTCCTCGCCGCCAAGTACACGACGGCCCGCTTCTACGCCACGCAGCTGTTGCCGCAGGCCGCAGGACTCACCGGTGCGGTGACCGCCGGTTTCGAGGACCTGATGGCGCTCGACGCCGCCCAGTTCTGACCCGCCGCCCGGGCGGGCTCGCGGCGGTCGGGCTCGCGGCGGTCGGGCTCACGGGAGGCGCCGGCCGAAGACGACACCCCGCTCGTCGGCGGCCAGTTCCGTGAACCCGACGGCCCGGTAGAAGCCGATCGCCCGCTCGTTGCGAGCCGCCACGCCGAGGTGCACACCGGTCGACCCCCGGCGGGCGAGGAGCGTGAACAGTTCGTCGAGCAGGCGGCGTCCGTGCCCCGCGCCCTGGGCCTCGGGGAGCAGGTCGATGTGGAGATGCGACGGGTACGAGCCGGCCACGGCGGGCACGGCCGGCGGGTGGTGCACGAGGTGGATGGCGTGTCGCTCGGCGTCGGACCGGGCCGGCGTGCCCAGCGGGTAGCGGTCGCGCCGGCCCGGCCACCAGTGCTCCTCCAGCGTGGTGGCGAAGCCGTGGGAGTCGAGCGCCGCGAGCACGTAGCCGACGGGGTGGTCGCGGTCGTCGACCAGCACGAGGCCGGACTCGGGTTCGTGGAGGACGTAGGGCGTCGCCCACACCGCGGCGGGCAACTCGGGGTGGTGGTAGCGGTCGGTGGCGTCGTCGCCGGCGTCGGCGGTGCGCAGGCAGATGTCCTCGACCGCCGCTCGGTCGCCGGCGCGCACCGTCCGGATCCGCACCGCGCTCAGCCGTCCCCGACGCTGACGAGCGCGATGCCGCGCCGCTCGACGACCGCACGCGCCTCGGGAGCCGTGAGCGCGGCGAGATCGGCGGCCCGGTAGGGCTCGGCCCAGTCGGCGTTCGCCGCCCCGGGCCCGGTCAGCGCGCGGAGCTCGTCGGACGCGACCCCGGGATGCGTGAGCACGAGGTGCGTGCCCTCGCCGACCCGGTCGAGCCAGTCGACGAAGGCGTCCGTGCGCCGGTCGAGGTCGTCGGTGACCGCGAGCGACAGCACGAAGATCGAGTCGAACCGGTGGTGCGGGTCGACGGCCCGGTAGATGAAGCGGAGGCCGAGCTCCTCGCAGATGGCGCCGTAGGCCGAGGTGACGCTGACGCCCATGTGCGGGTCGACGTACGCCAGGTCGATCCCGCACGCGGTGGCGCGGCGCGCCTGCCAGCGCAGCTCCTCGAGTCCCTCGGTCGGGTCGACGAGCCGGGCGGCGTCCTCCACCGTGCGGGGCTGGGTGCCGTCGTCGAGGCGGAGGGTGCGGCCGGGGGACAGCGGCGCCCAGCGCAGGTGGTCCCACTCGCAGGTGAAGGTGCAGTGCAGGCCGGTCGTCACCCCGAGCCGGCGGACCCGGGCGGCGCCGTCGGCGAACCACGGCGTCGGCGCCATCGCCGACACCTGGGTGACCAGCCCGTCGGTCACGGCGTGCTCGATGCCGTCGTTGACGGCCCGGCACATGCCGAGGTCGTCGGCCTGCACCACCAGTCGGATCCCCACGGTGCCGGAGGCTAGGCCGACCGGCCGGCAGCAGGCCCGGCGCTCGACTCAGCGCCGACGTCGAGCACGACCTTGCCCCGCACCCGTCCGGCCTCCAGGTACCGGACGGCGTTGGGGGCTTCCTCCAGTGCGAATCGCCGGTCGACCACGGGCCGGAGGGCACCCTGCTCCACCAGGTCGGCGAGCCGATCGAGGGACGAGACATCGACCGTCGCCACGAAGGTCGTGAGCCGCTGGCGGGAGAACCGCGAGCGGAGCATCGCCCGGGCCTGCCGGTCGAGGCCCCCGAGGACCCGGCCGCCGCCCTCGCCGCCGACGATCACGAGCGTGCCCGTCGGCGTGAGGGCGTGACGGAGGTCGCGCAGGCTGCGGTTGCCGCCGGTGTCGATGATCACGTCGTAGACGTCGGCCTTCCCGAGCGCATCGGCCGACCGATGGTCGACGACGTGGTGGGCACCGAGGTCGCGGACGACGTCGAGCTTCGCAGTGCTCGCCACGCCGGTGACGGTCGCCCCGAGCGCGACCGCGATCTGGGTCGTGTAGGTGCCGACGCCGCCCGACGCGCCGAGCACGAGGACGTGCTGACCGGGTTCGACGCGGGCCTGGGTCTCCACGGCCTGCAACGCCGTCGAGCCCGACGTCGCGAGTGCGGCGGCGTCGACCGGATCGAGACCGGCCGGAACCGCGGCGAGCGAGTCCTCCGGGGCCCGGGCGAACTCGGCGTACGTGCCGGTGCCGCTGCCGAACACGACGTCGCCCTCGGCGAACCGGGTGACGGCGTCGCCGACGTGCTCGACGGTGCCGGCCAGGTCGAGGCCCGGCACGCGCTGGCGGGGCCGGCGCAGGCCGAAGGCGAGGCGGGTCGGGTACGGGAGGCCGGTCATCAGGTGCCAGACGCCCCGGTCCACGCCGGCGCCGGCGACCCGGACGAGGACCTCGTCGGGCTGGACCTCGGGGCGTTCGACCTGGTCGACGCGCAGCGCGTCGGCCGAGCCGTAGCGGTCCTGGACGATCGCACGCATCCTCACGACCCCACCTTCGCGGACACACGCAGCAGGGCGACGGCGAACGCCGGCTCGACGACCATGGGCACGAGGTAGAGCGGGTCGGTCAGCGAGGTCAGGTCGGGGGCGAACAACGTCGTGAGCGACCCGGCGAGGTACACGAACCCGGTGAGCACCATGCCGTGGGCCAGGCGGCGGGACACGAGTCCCGCGGGACGCAACGGGTCCGGTGCTGCCAGCAGACGGTGCCGCGGCAGGTGCGGTAGAGGACAGCGCGTGAGGGGCGATCGTCGCCGTCGTCGGGCATCAGCTCGAGGACGAAGTCGACGATCTCCTTGCAGTAGACGACGCGGGTGTTGGGGTCGTCCTTGCGCTTCTTGCGCTTCTTCGCCAGGCCGCCGAGGCGGCCATAACCCACGCCGCCGCCGCCCACACCGCGCCCGATGACGCCGACAGACCCGAGGCCGATGACCCCTTCGCCGGTCCCGCCGCCGCCACGGCCGGTGCCCC
>JBHIXO010000355.1:0-4736 GCA_041984725.1 Acidimicrobiales bacterium
GCACTGCAGCGCGTGGGCGAGTTGGTCGACGCCGTCGACGTACTCCTCGGCCGTCGCCTCCGGACGCCGGTACCGCTCGACGAGTTCGGTCACGGGCTCCACGAGACCATGCTCGCAGACCCGTGCCGGACACGCGTCCGGGTCAGCCCGCGACCAGGTCGGGGGTGCGGTCGGGTGGGCTCGGCTCGTCGACCGGCTCGCCGGCCCCACCGATCCGGCGGACGCCGAGCGCGAACGCGGCGAACCAGGCGGCGACGACCAGCGCCAGGTAGCCGTGGACGACGGGGGAGAGCCAGCCGTTTCCTTCATACGTCTCGCGCAGCAGGTACTCGGTCTCGGACGAGAACGGGACGGTCCGGTCGACGGCCGGGATCTCGGGCTCGTCGATCTCGGGGTCGGCGGGGAACCACACGGGCACCGCCATCATCTCGTTGCCGTTGCGGTGCAGGCGGACGAGCGTCTTCCAGAAGCCGGCGACGGGCACCGGTGCCTCCGACTCCCAGACGCCGGGCCCGACCTCGACCATGTCGGAGAGGACGAGACCTCCGCCCTGCCAGGACGACGCCTGGAACCAGTGGGCGTCGTCGGCGGCGTCGGCCGGCGTCAGCTCGACCCGGACGACGGCGCCCGGCTCCGTGGTGCCGTCGTCGTCGAAGTCGACCGCGACCTCGGGACCGACGGTGAGTGCCGCGCTGACGTCCCCGACGGTGCGGGGCAGGAACGCGACGACCGGTGCGACGGCGAGGACCGCGCCGAGCGCCAGCACACCGCGTCGCACGTCGCGGCCGGGCGTGGCGAACGGGAAGGCGCGGGCGAAGCCGGCACCGAGCAGGGCGCAGCCCACCCCGGCGACGACCGACGTGGCCACGGCGTAGGGGAGCAGCGACGACTGCCACGGCTGGTGGGCCCCTGCGTTCCAGGCCCACTCGCCGGCGAGCCCGACGGTGCCGATGCCGATGCCCGAGAGGACGGCGAAGCGCTCGCGCCGCTCGACGCCGAGGCGGGCGACGAGTTCGACGACGAGCGCGGACACGAGCAGCGTCGACCCGTGGCGGGTCTCGACCGGGCCGCTCGAGTCGCCGACCTGGACGAACTGGGTCGCGGCGTAGATCCCGGCGAGCAGCAGCGCCCGCCAGGGGCCGAGGACGAGGCGGATGGCGACGAGGCCGAGGCCGGCCGCCATCGAGATGAGCATGGGGTGGAACACGTGGGCGAACTGCGGGACGCCGAACGTGTACTCGCCCTGGCTGGCGACCAGACCCTGGAGCGTGAGCCAGGCGGCGAAGCCGTGGAGGAACCGCGCCCACCCCGAGTCGGACGGGCGGACCCGGGTGTCGGCCATCACGAGCCATGCCCCGAGACCGGTGAACGTGGCGCCGAGGATCATGAGCATGTGCGTCGGGCTCCACATCGTGACGTCCACGCCGTAGGCGGCGTGCCAGACCTCGTCCATGGGGAAGCCCGACACGGCACCGACGCCGAGCGCGCCGAGCGGCAGCATCGACCACGGCACCCGGAGGCCGGCGACCCGCCAGCCGTGTTCCCAGCCGTCGAGGGTGGCGACGATCGTGCCGAACACGGACGCCGACAGGATGCCGATGAGGCCGAGCAGGATCGCCGTGTGCGGTGCGGTGAACAGCTCGTCGTCGCGCCCGAGGGCGATGTGCCACGCCACGTCGCTGTAGAAGCCGACCCCGGCGAGCAGCAGGGCGAACAGCGACTGCCCGATGGCGATCGCCGCCCATCCCGGGATGCCCGTGATGCGGGTCAGGCCGCGCCCGATGCGCTGCAGCGCGCCGAGCGGGTGCAGGTCGCGCTCGCCCTTCGGCCCGATCGCCCACAGCACGAGGACCGCCACGGCGTATCCGCCCAGCAGTCCCGTGACCGGCGCCCACGATGCGAGCGCGCTCCCTCCGAGTGTCCCCGTGTCCGTCCCCAACATGTTACTGACAGTAACAGCGCGTCGGATCCCTGGCAAGGGGCGGTAGATTGCGCGCCCAGTGCTCACCATCTTCGCGTCGGAGGCCGGCGGCGACGCCGACGCCTCCGACTTCGTGTCCTTCGATGTGCCGCTCTGGGTCTGGGGGGCGTTCGCCGCCGTCGTCCTGATCCTCCTCTTCGTCGACCTGCTGGTCATCCACCGCGAGGCCCACGCGGTGACGACGCGCGAAGCCGCCATCGAGTCGGCCGTGTGGATCTCGATCGGGCTCGCGTTCGGTCTCGTCGTGCTCGCCTGGCAGGGCGGCGACGCCGCCGGCGAGTACTACGCCGGCTACCTGATCGAGAAGTCGCTCAGCATCGACAACGTCTTCGTCTGGGCGCTGATCATGGGCTACTTCGCGGTGCCCTCGCAGTACCAGTTCCGCGTCCTGTTCTGGGGCATCTTCGGAGCGCTCGTGCTCCGGGCGATCTTCATCTTCGGCGGCGTCGCCATCCTCGAGCGCTTCGAGTGGGTCATCTACGTCTTCGGTGCGTTCCTGCTGATCACCGCCGTCCGGTTGCTCCGGCCCACGCACGACGACGTCCACCCCGACGACAACCCGATCCTGCGCCTCCTGCAGCGCTTCGTGCCCTCCACCACCGAGTACGACGGCCAGAAGCTCATCACCGTCCAGAACGGCAAGCGACTGGCCACGCCGCTGTTCGCCGTGCTCGTGGTGGTCGAGTCGTCCGACGTGATCTTCGCGGTCGACTCGATCCCGGCCATCCTCGCCGTCAGCCGCGAGGAGTTCATCGTCTTCTCCTCGAACGCCTTCGCCATCCTCGGCCTGCGCGCCCTCTACTTCCTGCTCGCCGACCTCAAGGACCGGTTCCGATTCCTGCAGCAGGGCCTGGCCGTGGTGCTCGCGTTCGTCGGCGTCAAGATGATCATCAGCGACTGGTACCACGTGCCCACCGCCATCTCGCTCGGCGTCATCGCCCTGGTGCTCACCGTCGCCATCACCGCCTCGATCAAGTTCCCGCCCGCGCCGGGTGAGGAGGTCGAGCTGTCCACGCACGGCCTGCTCGGCAGCCACCACGAGCGCGGGGAGTCGTCGTCCTCGGAGGCAGCGGCCGCCGACCGCGAGTAGACCGGGCGCCGTGGGCATCGTCGACGAGGACATCGCCCGGGTCCGGGCCGCCACCGACATGATCGCCCTCGTCGGCGAGTACGTGCACCTGCGCCAGGTCGGCCGGCGCTGGCGTGGGCTGTGCCCGTTCCACACCGAGAAGACTCCGAGCTTCTACGTCAACGCCGAGGAGGGGTTCTTCCACTGCTTCGGCTGCCAGGCCTCGGGCGACGCCATCAGCTTCGTCCGCGAGATGGAGCACGTCGGGTTCGTCGAGGCGGTCGAGCGGCTGGCCGGCAAGGTCGGCATCACCCTCAACTTCGACCAGCCCGGCGAGAACCGCACGCGGGCCGAGCGCAAGCGCCTCTTCGCCATCGTCGAGCGGGCCGAGGACTGGTACCACCAGCGTCTCCTCTCGGGGTCCGACGCCGCTGCCGCCCGCCGCTACCTGCGCGAGCGAGGCTTCGACGGCGACGAGGTGCGGTCGTGGCGGATCGGGTGGGCGCCCGACGACTGGGACCAGCTCGCCCGGGCGCTGAAGCTGTCGAGCACCGACCTGCGGGCCACCGGGCTCGGGTTCGAGAACCGGCGGGGCCGTGCCCAGGACCACTTCCGCGGCCGGGTGCTGTTCCCCATCCACGACAGCGACGGCAACCCCGTGGGCTTCGGCGGGCGCATCCTGCCGGGGGAGGAGGGCAGCAAGTACGTCAACACGCCCCAGACCCCGCTGTACGACAAGTCGAGCGTCCTGTTCGCCCTCGACCGGGCCAAGACCGGCATCGTCGAGGCCGACGAGGTCATCGTGTGCGAGGGCTACACCGACGTCACCGCGATGTTCCGCGTCGGTCTGGCCCGGGCGGTGGCGACGTGCGGCACGGCGCTGACCGACGACCACGTCCGGCTGCTGCGCAAGTTCGCGCGACGCATCGTGCTCGCGTTCGACGCCGACACCGCCGGGCAGGCGGCCGCCGACCGCTTCTACCAGTGGGAGTCGACGTTCGACCTCGACGTCGTGGTCGCGGCCATGCCCGCCGGCGTCGACCCGGCCGACCTCGCCGCCGACGACCCCGACGCCCTGCGCGCCGCCGTCTCCGACGCCCGACCCTTCCTCGAGTTCCGGCTCTCGCGCGTCCTCGACCGCGCCGACCTCGACTCGCCCGAACACCGGGCCCGGGCCGCCGAGGAGGCGCTCGGCGTGATCGCCGAGCACCCCAACGATCTCGTCCGCGACCAGTACCTGATGCGGGTCGCCGACCGGTGCCGCGTCGACGTCGCCCGCCTCCGCCAGCGCCTCGCCGCCGGCGACTACCGCCGCCCCGAGCCCCCGCCGGCACCCCGCGCGACGACGCCGGACCCGGCCGAGGAGCCGCTGCCCGACGAGCCCTGGGACGACGGTGAGCGGCGGCCGTCGGGTGCCCCGGCCGGTGGTCGGCGCGGCGGGGTCCGGGCGGCGTCCGGCGGCGCCCGCGACGCGTCGGCCGCGGTGGAGGTGTTGCGCCTCGCCGTGAACCGACCGGCCGACGTGATCGACTGGCTCGACGAGGCGCTGTTCGACGAACCGCTCCACCTGGCCACGTTCCGGACCCTGGTCGAGGCCGAGACCATCCACGAGGCGCTCGACACCGCACCCCCCGACGTGGCCGCATTCCTCGCTCGACTGACCGTCGAGGAGCCGGTCGACGACCC
>JBHIXO010000356.1:0-4692 GCA_041984725.1 Acidimicrobiales bacterium
TTCGGCCACGTGACGAGACGGGCGGCCCCGCCGGGGCCGAAGGTCTCGGCGGTGGTCGCCGGCGGGACGGGCTCGGGTCGGGGGAGCAACTCGGTGGGTGCGGCCGTGGGCGCGGGGCGGGCGTCGACGCCGGCCGCCGCGGCGAGGAACCGTTCCTGGAGCACCGTGGTCGACGGCAGGGAGGACCGGTAGGCCGAGGGCGCCACCGCCTGCAGGCCGAGCGCCGCGCAGGACGTGAGCTCGCGGAAGCGGTCGTCGACCCCGGCGGTGTCGATCGCCCGCAGCTGGCGGAGCTGCTCGGAGGCGAGGGCGTCGAAGGTGAGGGGTGCCTCGCGCTCGAGCGCCGAGTTCAGGTACTCCTGGAGCAGGAGGAAATCGGGCACGAACCGGGCGGCGTCCTTGTCGGCGACGGCGACGGCGAGTCGGTCGGTGGTCGCCCGGGCCACCTCCTGATCGGTGAAGCCGTCGGCCCGGATGCGGGCGACCTCGGTGAGCACGGCGTCGGCGGCGGCGACGAGCGCCTCGGGCTCGGCGGCGACCTCGATCCGGATCGCCTCGAACGCCAGGACCGGCTCGCCGACGCTGACCGCGACGTCGAACACCGGGGTGATGCCGCGACGGCCGTCGGCCCGGAGCCGGCGTTCGAGGGCGGTGGTCGCGATCTCGAGCTGGAGTCGCCGTTCGAGGTCCTCGACGGTGAGCAACGCCTCCGACGGCCGGCTGAAGACCAGCTCGACCTCGGCGACGGCCACCTCGTCGTCGACGTGGGAGGAGAACCGCGGCTCGTCCTGGAGCTGCTCGTCGAACTCGGGGACGGGTCGGGCGCCGGTCGCCGCGTCGAGGTCGCGGAACCGCTCCTCGATGCGGTCGATCATGGCGCCCGGGAGGGTGTCGCCGACGGCGAACACGGTCATCAGGTCGGGCCGGTACCAGTCCTCGTAGAAGCGGCGCAGCTGCTCAGGGGACATGGACCCGATCGATTCGGGGGAGCCGATCACCTCGTGCTCGGCGTAGTCGGTGCCGGCGAGGGCGAGGTCCCGGAAGCGGTCGAAGTCACGGCCTTCGGGTCCGAGCCCGATCCGGAGCTCGTCGAGCACCACGTCCCGCTCGGCGTCGACGTCGTCGGGTGCGAGCGTCGCCTTCGTCGCCCATTCGAGGAGGATGTCGAGTCCCTCGTCGATGCTCTCGTCGTCGTTCGGGACGGTGAGGACGTAGACGGTCGCGTCCTCGGAGGTGAAGGCGTTGATGTCGGCGCCGAACACGAGCCCGAGGTCGCGCAGCGCCACCTGGAGCTCGTTGCCCGGGTAGGCCTCCGTGCCGTTGAAGAGCATGTGCTCGAGGAAGTGGGCCGCCCCGTACTGGTCGTCGTCCTCGATCGCCGCGCCCGCGCCGACGCCGAGTGCGAGCGTCACGCTGCCGCCCGGGACCGGGTTCTGGCGGACGAAGTACCGCATGCCGTTGCGGAACTCACCCCGCTGCAGTCCCTCGTCGACGCGCAGGGCGGTGAGGTCGGGGAACGCCCCCTCCTCGGGTTCGGCGGCGGGGGCGAGGGCGTCCCAGTCGCGACACGACGACGTGTCGGCGAGCGTCGCCGGCGGCGAGGCGGTGCCGTCGTCGTCGTCACCGAGGAACAGGAAGCCGGCCGCGGCGGCGATCAGCGCCCCGGCCAGACCGACGGCGAGCGGGAGCAACCAGCGGGGGTCGTCGGTGGAGGGCAGGACCGGCTCGGTGACGGTCGGGTCGTCCGGCTCCTGACCGGTCACGCCGCGATCCCCCCGCACATCGCGGGCGAGCCTACCGAGGGCGTCGACACCACCCGGACGATCGCGACGGGCGCGAGGACCGGAGACCCGCCGGCCAGCGGGCTTCGCAGGAAGCCCTCGCCGGCCAGCGGTTCCGATGGCGGAGGGAGTGGGATTTGAACCCACGGACCACCGAAGTGGTCAACGGTTTTCGAGACCGTCCCATTCGTCCGCTCTGGCATCCCTCCTGGGAATCGCTCACGGTAGCGAACCCGGTGCGCGGCGACGAAGGCCTCAGCGCCGGCTGCGGAAGAAGTCCTGGAGGAGCGCACCGCACGTCTCGGCGCGCACGCCGGCGACCACGTCGAAGGTGTGCGGCAGCCGCGGGTCGGCACCCAGGTTGTAGAGCGAGCCGCAGGCGCCGGCCTTGGGGTCGGGGGCGCCGAACACGACGCGGCCGACCCGCGCCGCCACGAGGGCACCGGCGCACATCGGGCACGGTTCGAGGGTGACCACGACGGTCGCGTCGGGCAGGCGCCACGATCCGGCGGCCGCGCAGGCGGCGCGTACTGCGAGGAGTTCGGCGTGGGCCGACGGGTCGGCGAGCGCCTCGCGCCGGTTGTGGTCGCGGGCGACGATCGCGCCGTCGACGACGACGACCGCCCCGACCGGCACCTCGCCCTCGGCGGCGGCGATCCGGGCCTCGGCCAGGGCCTCGTCCATGAAGGCGTCGAGCGGGGCGGGATCGGGCGACATCACGCGCACGGTAGCGATCGGGGAGGAATGGCCAGGTCGCGTGTCGAAACCTTCGGACAACCATCTGCGATTGCGCGGATCGCGGGATCGAGGTCGGGCGGAGCTGGGGCCGTCCGGCCCTCCCGATGTGCCCGTCGCCGATGCGTCCGTCGCCGTCCCGTCCCGCGATCGCGGCCCCGAACGCGCACGATGGGCGCCGCGGATCCGGGGCGCCCATCGCTGGTGGCGGAGGGAGTGGGATTTGAACCCACGGTGGGTTGCCCCACACACGATTTCCAATCGTGCCGATTCGGCCGCTCTCGCACCCCTCCTCAGGGATCTGCCACGATAACCTGTCGGTCCGCCTGCGCCGAAGGTGGTGGCCGGGTCCTGTGCGTTCGCAGCCCGTGAACCGAGTCAGGGCCGGAAGGCAGCAGCTCTCAGCGGAGTCTGGGAAGTGCCGCAGATCGCCTGGCCACCACCTTGGGCGCAGGCGGGCGCCGCATTCGGTCCGAAACGCCGCCCGGTAGGGTCGCACGGGCATGGCCGCCTACCACGCCCTCTACCGCCGGTACCGGTCGCAGCGCTTCGCCGAAGTCCTCGGGCAGGGCCACGTGACGACGGCGCTCCGCAACGCCGTGCGCGAGGGCCGGGTCGGTCAGGGCTACCTGTTCTCCGGGCCGCGGGGCACCGGCAAGACGTCGACGGCCCGCATTCTCGCCAAGGTCCTGAACTGCGCGGCGCCCGAGGACGGCGAGCCCTGCTGCGTGTGCGACAACTGCGTCGCGGTGCAGGAGGGTCGCTCGGTCGACTGGCTCCACGAGCTCGACGCCGCGTCCAACCGCGGCATCGACGCCATGCGCGACCTGCTCGGGCGGGTCGGCATGGGTACGTCGGGCAACCGCAAGGTGTACGTCCTCGACGAGGTGCACATGCTCACGCGCGAGGCGGCCAACGCGCTGCTGAAGTCGCTCGAGGAGCCGCCCGAGCACGTCGTCTTCGTGCTGGCCACCACCGAGCCCGAGAAGGTGCTGCCCACGATCCGGTCGCGGACCCAGCACTTCGACTTCCACCTCCTGTCGGCCGAGGTGCTGGCCGACCACGTCCGCCACGTCATCGCCGATGCCGGCCTCGACCTGGGTGAGGACTGCGTCGACCACGTCGTGCGCGAGGGTCGGGGTTCCGCGCGGGACACCCTGTCCGCGCTCGACCAGGTCGCGGCCGCGGGTGGGGTCTCGGCCCGGGGCGTGCCGGTCGACGACATCGTCGACGCGCTCGGCGCCCGCGACGCCGGCGCGGCGCTGGTGGCGGTCGACGCCGCCGTCCGAGCGGGTCGCGATCCCAAGGTGCTCGCCGGCGCGTTGATCGAGGCGCTGCGCCACGCCTTCCTCGTCGCGATGGGGGCGCCGGCCGCCGGCCTCACCGACCTGGCCGCTGAACGCGCCCGCGAGGTCGGCGAGGCGGTCGGTCCCGCGACCCTGACCCGGGCGCTCGAGGCGGTCGGTGCGGCCATCGTCGAGATGCGCCACGCGCCCGACCCGCGCATCCCGCTCGAGGTGGCGCTCGTGCAGGTGACCCGACCCGAGGCCGGCGGTGACCTGGGCGCGCTGCTGCAGCGCGTCGAGCAGCTCGAGCGCGCCGTGGCTGGCGGCGCGCCGGTGTCTCCGCCCCCGGCGTCGGCGCCGTCCGACGCGTCGGCTCCTGCGCCCGGCCCCGCGGTCGATCAGGCGTCGCCGTCGCCGTCGTCGTCGCCTTCGCCGTCGGCTGCGCCGGCCGCGCCGTCGGCGAAGGGTGGGCGGGCCGCGGCCGCGCGCGAGCAGCTCGCTGCCCGCCGGGGTGGCGACGCCGGGGCCGAGGCCCCCGCCGCCGATGCGCCGTCCGGGTCGCCGGCGCCGTCGAGCCGGCCCACGCTCGGCGGGCTCAAGCGGGCCAAGGCGGCCGGAACCGACCCGGCGTCGACCGGCGCGGCCTCCGAACCGCCGGCGCCGGTCGCCGACGGGTCGCCCGAGTCGCCGGCTCCGGAACCGGTCCCCGCCGCCCCGGCGCCGTCGTCGGACGGGTTGCCGTCGGTCGAGGAGCTGACCGCATCCTGGGGAACCGTGCTCGGCGCGCTGCGAGGTCGGGCCCGGGCGCTGTTCAAGCAGGGCCACTTCGTCGAGGGTGACGGCCGGGTCGCGCACTTCGCCCTGCCCAACGAGCCGACCCGGGCGAACTG
>JBHIXO010000357.1:0-4634 GCA_041984725.1 Acidimicrobiales bacterium
GTGAATAGTCTGGTCAATTCATGTCCGTATGTTGTTCCCGCATAATTGTGGAATTGCACATAGCGGACGACAATGATGGAATAGTCATTAGGAAGAAACGTGGAAGGCGTACCCAGCCACTCAATTTGTGTTAGGAGAGCCGCCCCTCAATTTAGATAGATGAACTGTCCTCGGATGAAAAAAAGAAAAGCTAAAAACAAGCCATTTCAATTCAATGTCAATCACAGTAACGTACTTCACAGGCGCGGGGAATGCCCCCCTCGAACTCCAATTGAACGAGTGAATTGAAGGGGTCGCCGGAGGGCTCGACGAGGACCCGCTCAAGACAGTCGGCGACCCGGGGGAGCACCAGCGCCAACGTGAGAACCTTCGAAATACTCTGGATCGAGAACGGTACGTCGACATCCCCCACACCGAAGGTGGCGCCGTCGAGCACGACGTCGAGACCGGCCACGGCGACGGCCTCACCGACGGCCGACGTCGACGGGGTCCAGTCGGCGGTCGGTGCCGCGTAGACCAGCTCGGAGAACTCGCGGACCGTGCCCGACACGCCGCTCGGTCCGACGTCGATGTCCTCGGCGAGGTCCCAGCTGCCGTCGCCGTGGCGGACGAGCAGCACCGCCCCGGTGCCGTCCAGAATCCCGGGCACCGAGACCCCGAGCCCGTCGTCGAACGTGGCGCCGTCGGGCGACAGGTCCCAGGCGGCGTCGACCTCCATCCCCAGTTCGACGAGCGCGTCGAGGAACTCCTCGTCGGGCTGACCCAGGTCGATCGCCGTCGCCGACACGTCGACGTCGCTGGGGCCGAACCGCACGCCGTCGGCGGCGTCGCCGTCGTCGTCATCGGCACCGCACCCCGCCCCGAGCAACGCGCACACGACGACGGTCCCGAGCCATGCCCTCCGCATGGTTCCGGACCGTACCGCCCCTGCTGCTGTCGGCGGGTCGGCGGCGCCACCCGGTGAGGGGCACCGGGGTTCCGGGCGAAATCGGCGCGGCGGTAGCCTCGCGGGATGGCTGACGTGCACGAGCTGACGCAGGCCGCCTACGACCGGCTGAAGGCCGAGTACGTGGAGCTCACCACCAAGGGCAAGGTCGAGATCGCGCGCAAGATCGAGGCCGCCCGGGAGCTCGGCGACCTCTCCGAGAACGGTGACTACCACGCCGCCAAGGAGGAGCAGGGCAAGATGGCCGGGCGCATCGCCCACCTCAACGCCATCCTCGAGAACCACGTGATCATCGAGGCGGGCGGCAGCGACGACGTCCGGGTCGGGTCGGTCGTCGAGATCCGCTACGAGGGCGACGCCGACACCGAGAAGTACCTGGTCGGGAGCATCGAGGAACGCTCCGGCGATCTCGACGTCCTCAGTCCGGGCTCGGCGCTCGGCGAGGCGTTGATGGGCAAGACCCCGGGGGCCACCGTGCAGTTCGAGGCTCCTTCCGGCGCGACGCTGTCGGTCGAGCTCGTCGGCATCGAGTAGCAGGCCGCCCGACCGTGTCCGCCGCCGTCCCGCCCCTGCCCCCGGGACGCCGCGTCCACGTCCCCGGCCACGGCGACACCTTCGTCCGCGAAGTCGCCGGCCCGCCGGGCGCACCCACCATCGTCCTGTTGCACGGGTGGACGGTGAACGCCGACCTCAACTGGTTCACGGCGTACCGGGCGCTCGGCGAACGCTTCCACGTCGTCGCCATGGACCACCGCGGCCACGGCCAGGGCATCCGGTCGCGCCGCCGGTTCCGCCTCGCCGACTGTGCCGACGACGTCGCGGCGCTGTGCGATGTGCTCGGCGTCGACACCTTCGTCCCGGTCGGCTATTCGATGGGTGGGCCGGTCTCGCTGCTGACGTGGCACCGTCACCGCGACCGGGTCGACGGACTCGTGCTGTGCGCGACGGCTCCCTACTTCCGGGGCAGCGGCCCCGAGAACACCATGTTCTCGATGCTGCCGCTCGTCGCCAACGCCGCCCGGCTGACGCCCCTCGCCCTCCGCCGTCGGGTCGCCGGACGGCTGCTCGGCAACCGCACCGACGAGACCGACCTCGGGGCCTGGGCCCGCGACCAGATCGCCCAGGCCGACGGTGCGGCCGTCGCCGAGGCGGGCGTGTCGCTCGGTCGCTTCGACGCCCGGCCCTGGCTCCACGAGATCGACGTCCCGACGGCCGTCGTCCGGACCCGCTTCGACAACGCCGTGCCGCCGGTGCGCCAGACGACGTTGGCCGAGCGGATCCCCGGAGCCCGGGTCGTCGACGTCGACGCCGACCATGCTGCCTGCGTCGTCGCGTGGGACCGCTTCGTGCCGGCGCTCGTGGGTGCCGTCGAGCACGTGACCTCCGCCGCGACCACCCCGACCTCCCGTTCCGGGCCCACGATCTGAGCACGGGCACCCACGACCCGGGCCCAGAACCGGGTCGGGTCGGCGGGCGCGACGACCGGGGTCAGAAGGCGTGCACCATCGCCTCTTCGAGTTGCCGGGCGGCCGCGACGACGTGATCGCCGAACAGCTGCCCCGGCCGCTTCGTGACCCGCTCGATCGGGCCCGAGATGCTGACGGCGGCGAGGACGTGGGGCCCGTCCCACACCGGGGCCGACACCGAGGCGACGCCGGGCGCCCGTTCGGCGACCGACGCCAGCCACCCGTGGCGATCGGCGAGACCGGACAGCACCCGGCCGGCCGAGCCCAGCGGCAGCGGGAGTCGTGCCCCGACCGGCACGATCGTGCGCAGCTCGTGGGCGGAGTCGACGGCGACGACACAGAGTCGTTCGCCGTCGTCGCGCACGAACAGCTGCGCCGACTCCCCGGTGTCGTCCCGGAGGCGACGCAGGATCGGCTGGGCCGCGGTGGCGAGCGGGAAGGCCTCGACGGCCGCCCGCCCCAGGCCGATGAGTGCCAGGCCGAGGGTGTAGGCACCGTCGTCGTTGCGACGCAGGAGCCCGACCGTCTCCATGCCCTGGGCGAGACGGTGGACCGTGGCCCGACTGATGTCGGTCCGTTCGACGAGCTGTCGGAACGCGATGGGCCCCTCGCCGACGACCTGCAGGATCTGGACGATCTTGTCCAGGACGCCGATGCCGCTTAGAGTGTCCACCAGACGGGAACGCTATCCCACATGTTGAGACACTGCAAGCACGAGGTCGAGGAGTCACCATGGCCGGCAAGACGTTGAGCGAGAAGGTCTGGGACCGTCACGTCGTCCAGACGAGCGCGGACGACGGCGACGGGGGCGAACTGCTCTACATCGACCTCCACCTCGTCCACGAGGTCACGTCACCGCAGGCCTTCGACGGCCTCCGCATGAACGGGCGCACCGTGCGCCGCCCCGACCTCACCCTGGCCACGATGGACCACAACGTCCCGACGGCCGACATCGACCAGCCGGTGGCCGACCCCATCTCCAAGAAGCAGATGGACACGCTCGCCGCGAATTGCGACGAGTTCGGGATCACCTGCTACGGCATGGGCGACCCGGGCCAGGGCATCGTCCACGTCATCGGCCCCGAGACCGGGCTCACCCAGCCGGGCATGACCATCGTCTGCGGCGACAGCCACACGTCGACCCACGGCGCGTTCGGCGCCATCGCGTTCGGCATCGGGACGTCGGAGGTCGAGCACGTGCTCGCCACCCAGACGCTCCCTCAGACCCGTCCCCAGACCATGGCGGTCACCGTCGACGGCGACCTCCAGCCCGGCGTCACCGCCAAGGACGTGGTGCTCGCCATCCTCGGGCGGGTCGGCACGGGCGGCGGCATCGGCTCGATGATCGAGTACCGCGGCTCGGCGATCCGGTCGCTCTCGATGGAAGGCCGGATGACCGTGTGCAACATGAGCATCGAGATGGGGGCCAAGGCCGGCCTCATCGCACCGGACGAGACGACCTTCGAGTACCTGCGGGGCCGCGAGCACGCGCCCCAAGGCGCCGACTGGGACGCCGCCGTCGCCGACTGGAAGACGCTCGTCACCGACGACGACGCCACCTTCGACAAGGAGGTCGTCATCGACGCCGCGAGCATCACGCCGCACGTGTCCTGGGGTACCAACCCCGGCCAGGTCGTCCCCATCGACGCCGTGGTGCCCTTCCCCGACGCCATGGTCGACAGCAGCGAGCGCAACGCCGCCGAGCGGGCCCTCGAGTACATGGGCCTCGCCGCCGGGACGCCGATGAAGCAGGTGCCGGTCGACACCGTGTTCATCGGGTCGTGCACCAACTCCCGCATCGAGGACCTCCGCGCCGTCGCCGAGGTCGCCCGGGGCCGGACCGTCACCGTGAAGCGGGCGATGATCGTGCCCGGCTCGTTCCGGGTGAAGGACCAGGCCGTCGAGGAGGGCCTCGACCGGATCTTCGTGGAGGCCGGGTTCGACTGGCGGGAGCCGGGCTGCTCGATGTGCCTGGCGATGAACCCCGACAAGCTCAGCCCGGGCGAGCGGTGTGCCAGCACCTCGAACCGCAACTTCGAGGGCCGCCAGGGCCGAGGCGGACGCACCCATCTCGTCTCCCCCGCCGTGGCCGCGGCCACCGCCATCGCCGGCCACTTCGCCACCCCTGCCGACCTCGACTGACCCCACCCCACCCCGAACGTGCGGCCGTTCCGGGGCAGGGTTCGCCAGAACGGCCGCAAGTTCCAGGAAGGGACGCACCA
>JBHIXO010000358.1:0-4631 GCA_041984725.1 Acidimicrobiales bacterium
GACGATGTCGCGGTCGGAGCGGTGCCGGACCATGGGCTCGGCGTAGAACGTGGTGCACCGCGAGACGGTGATCTCCCGGATCTCGGGCACGTCGTCGTAGAGGGCGGCGAGCTCGGCATGGAGCTCGTCGTAGGCGTCGCCGTAGGCCGGGTCCCAGAAGCGGGGGATGGTGCCGCTGCGATCCTCGTGGGCCAGGGACACCGTGCCGGCGATGCGCTTGACCCAGGCGGGCGAGGCCACGCCGGCGTAGAGGCGGACCTTGATCTGCATCGGCGTGCCCTTGGCCCGGATCTCGGCGATGGCGTCGTCGATCGGGTTCGGGTGGACGATCGGCTCGCCCCGGACCGGCTGGAGCTCACGCCAGCGGACCTCGACCACGAAGCCGTCGATGACGTCGGCCAGCTTCGCCGGCGGGCGGTTCTTGCGGACGATGAGGCCCTCGACGGCGGGCTTCACGGTCGCGCCCCCGCTCTCGGGGGCACCGTCCACGACCTTGTTCGGGCTCGTGGTCCCGGTGCCGTCGCCGGGGGTGACCGGGCCCGGGGTGCCGCCCCCGTCGGGGCCATTCGGGGACTGGGGCCCGTTGAGCAACGTGTTGGGCAGGTCGAGGAGGTTCGTCGACGAGACCGTGTCCTGGATTTGTTGGATCAGGCCCGGGTTGGCGTTGTCCGCACGAGCGGCCGTGGCGGCGGGTCCGACCCCGGCAGCGACGATGGCGGTGAGAGCGATTGCGACGAGGCGAAGCTGCGGTTTCACGTTGTGTGTCCTCGGACGGAAGTGGCGGAAGCTGAAGCAGTTCTCGTGGAATCAGCGGTTCCGGCACCGGTGTGGGTGGGTTCGTCCGATTCCGGGACGCCGCGGGCGTCGGGACCTGGCGTGCGTCGGCGCCTGGGCGTCAGCAGCTGCGCGGTGCCGAGGGCCCCGCCGACGCGGCCTCGAGCCGGGCGTCGAGCTCGGCGATGCGACCGCCGGAGAGCATCGACCGGTACTGCGACGGCAGCTCGACGGCGGCCGCGCCGTGGGCGATCGCCCACTCGATCGTCGCAGCCAGGTCGCCGACGCGGTCGTTGCGTGCCGTCTGGAACGTGCGGTGGCCGCCCGCGGCGGCGATCGCGCAGTACATGCGCGCCATCGTCCCCTCGAAGGCCGGTGTGCGGATCGAGTTGTTCTCGAGGACGCAACGCTCGCCGAGCGTCGACCGACAGCGCGCCATGACCTCCTGCGTGAAGGCGAGGTCGACGTCGGAGCGTCCGTCCGGGTGCAGCACCTGGTACGGGTTCAGGGCGATGCCCGACCGGGTGCGCGCCCAGGCCTGGTGGGCGTCGAACTGCTCGAGCTGGCACGTGCGATCGGCGCCGGCGGTGTAGCCGCCGTCGAGCAGGGCGGCGACGATCGCCCGGTCGTTGCGATGACGAACCAGCGGCTCGGCGTAGAAGGTCATGCACCGGGCGACGGTCACCTCGAGGATCTCGGGGGCGTCGTCGTAGATCGCGGCGAGCCGATGGTGCAGCTCCTCGTAGGCGGCACCGAACGCCGGGTCCCAGAAGCGGGGGATCGTGCCGGTCCGGCCATCGTGGCTGACCCGGATCGGGCTTCCCCCGAGCCGCTTGGCCCACTCGGGCGCGCCGGTGCCGGCGTAGATGCGGAGCTTCACCTGCAGCGGCGTGGTGGCGGAACGGGCCGCGGTCAGCGCGCCGTCGATCGGGTTGGGACGGGTGATCGGCCCGCCGGCGGTGGGTTGCAGGGCGGCCCAGTCGACGTCGACCACGAACCCGTCGACGACCGACTCGAGATCGGCCGGGGGGCGCCCCTTGCGATCGACGAGCCCGCTCATGCCCGGCTTGACCCCCGTCGGGGAATCGTCGGCCGCCGGGTCGGTGGGGTCCGGTGTCGGGTCGTCTCCGGCCGGATCGGCCGGGTCGGGCGCGGCGAGCGGGACGACCTTCTCCGTGCTCGTCCGCTCACGCGGGTTGAACTGCCGGACCACCCGCTCCTGCACGATCGCCGACGGAGCCGGGTTGCACGCAGCGAGCAGGACGACCGCGAGCGCGGCGGCGACGGTACGGAGCGGTGACTTCACGCTCCGTATTGTCGGCAGCCACTGTCCGCGGTGAAGGAATTTTCCGGATTCGTCCCCCGGACCCGCCCGGATCGGTGCCTCGGCCGAGCGGAGTGATACACATGTATTAGTCGGCGCGGGATCCGCTCGCGCCACCCGACGCCCCGACGGGGAGGACGCCGCGATGGCATGGGACTTCGCCACCGAGCCCGAGTTCCAGGAGAAGCTGGACTGGATCACGCAGTTCTGCGAGGAGAAGGTGGACCCGCTCCACCACGTCTTCCCGTACGCGGTCCGCCTGCCCGACCCGACCGTGAAGGCCTACGTCCAGGAGCTCCAGCAGGAGGTCAAGGACCAGGGCCTGTGGGCGCTCTTCCTGGACGAGGAACTGGGCGGCCCCGGCTTCGGTCAGCTCAAGCTCGGCCTCGTCAACGAGATCCTCGGGCGCTACCCCGCCGCGCCGCAGCTGTTCGGCGCCGCCGCGCCCGACACGGGCAACATGGAGATGCTGGCCGCCTACGGCACCGACGAGCAGAAGAAGCGCTGGCTCGAGCCGCTGCTCAACCAGGAGATGTTCTCCGCCTACTCGATGACCGAGCCCCAGGGCGGCTCCGACCCCAACCTGTTCCGCACCTCGGCGGTCAAGGACGGCGACGAGTGGGTCATCAACGGCGAGAAGTGGTTCACGTCCGCCGGGCGCGTCGCCGACATCCTCTTCGTGATGTGCACGAACGGCATGTACGTCGTGCCCCGTGACACCCCGGGCGTCGAGATCATGCCCGAGCCCCGCAACCACAACCACATCAAGTACAACGACGTGCGGGTGCCGCTCGACCACCTCCTCGGCCCGGAGGACGGCGCCAAGGTGCTGGCGCAGCGCCGGCTCGGCGGCGGTCGCATCCACCACGCGATGCGCACCATCGCCCAGTGCAAGCTGGCGCTCGACATGATGTGTGAGCGGGCGCTGTCGCGCGAGTCGCACGGCAAGATCATCGGCGAGCACCAGATGGTGCAGGAGAAGATCGCCGAGAGCTACGTGAAGCTCAAGATGCTGCGCCTCTACGTCCTCGAGACCGCCTGGAAGATCGACCAGTCCTCCACGCAGGAGGCCCGGACCGACATCGCGGGCGTGAAGTTCACGATGGCGCGGGTGCTGCGTGAGATCTCCTTCGACGCCCTGCACATCCACGGTTCGCTGGGCACGACCAACCTCACGCCGCTCCAGGACATGTACGCGGGGGCGCCCACGATGGGGCTCGCCGACGGCGCCGACGAGGTCCACAAGGCCACGGTCGCACGCCGGATCCTGAAGGACTACCGTCCCCACGAGGGCTACTTCCCTCGGGAGTTCCTCCCGTACAAGAAGGAAGAGGCCTGGAAGAAGATGCAGCCGGTGTTCGCCGAGCGGCCCGACCTCGGTCAGGCCGCCGAGAACTGGAAGTCCTACTTCGAGAACCGAGGTCGTTGACCGGGGGGAACCGCGCCGTGTGGTGCGGCGGGTCAGGGGGGCCCGCCGCACCCGGCGTCGTCAGTCGCGGGCCCGCTCCTCGAGGAGCCGCAACGTCTCGTCGGAGACGTCGGCGCCGAGCACGCCCGTGGTGAGGTCGACGAGGTCGCTCACGAAGAGCCGCAGGTCGCGCGGCCGGCGTGCCGCGGCCCGGCGCCCGAGCTCGGTGAAGCACAGGTGGATCGCGGAGAAGCGCCGGTGCAGGGGCAGCGTCGTGGTCGGCATGTGCCGCTTGGCGAGCAGGTCCCACCGACCGAGGCCCATGCCGGCGAGCGGGCCGCCCCGGCGCACCGTCGTGTGATCGGCGACGCGCGCCGCGACGATGCGGAGGTGCTCGCGTCCGACCGGGTCCTCGAGCGCCGCCGCCGACGGCCGGACGAGCGCGCCGGCGAGCGACCGCAGCGACGCCGGCCCGCCCTCGCCCTCGATCTGGTCGAGGAGCACGACCCGCCGGGCGCGGACCTCGGCGAGGTGCGGAGCGAGCACGGCGCGCAACAACTCGTCGCGGTCGCCGAAGTGGTACTGCACGGCGTTGGTGTTCCGGTGCCCGGCCGTCCGGCCGACCTCGCGCATCGACACGTTCTCGATGCCGTGCGCGGCGAACAGGGTGCGGGCGGCGTCGACGAGCGCGGCACGGCCGTCGGCCGCCGTGTGCTGCACCATCGCCGCCCTCCCTTCGCGCCGTCCGACCGGTGACCCCGGTCGGGCGATGATACGGCTGTATCACTCGGGCGGGAGCGGTCGGGTGCCCGCCGGCCCGGATCGGGCACGATGGTGGGGTGCAGGTGACGGCCAAGGGCGACTACGCGGTGCGGGCGATGCTGGAGCTCGCCGTCCGCATCGCCGGCCCCGCCACCCGGGACGAGGTCGCCGAGGCCCAGGACATCCCGCCCCGCTACCTCGAGGCGATCCTCGGCCAACTGCGCCAGGCGGGTCTCGTGACGGGACACCGCGGCGCGGCCGGGGGCTACACGCTCGGCCGGTCCGCCGACGAGATCAGCGTGGCCGAGGTGCTCCGCGCCGTCGACGGGCCGCTGGCCCTGGTGCAGGGCGAGCGCCCGGAGA
>JBHIXO010000359.1:0-4627 GCA_041984725.1 Acidimicrobiales bacterium
CCTGCGTGAGCAGATCGCCCGCATCGAGAACGACCAGAGCGGCATGGGCGTGGCCGGCACCGGCAGCGCCGACGTGACCACGTTCGTGACCGGCCAGATCATGGAGACCCAGCGCGACGCCTTCGTCGTGCAGCTCCGGGTCCCGCCCGAGCCGCGCAGCGTCCGACCGGTGCGCGCCGCCGTGGCCTCGGTCGGCGTCGATCTCGGATTCGACCTCGACGAGCTCGACGACCTGCGCGTCGCCGTCCAGGAGGCGCTCGGGCTGGCGCTCGCCCGCACGACCGAAGCCGTCGAGATCGCCGTGGCCGAGGACGACGGCCGGGTCGCGGTGACGATCAGCATCACGACCGACGAAGCGCCGGCCGAGCCGTCGAACCTGGCCCGCCAGCTCCTCGACGTCCTCGTCGCCGAGCACCGCGTCGAACCGGTCGACGGCGGCCAGCGGATCCACCTGCGCTCGCACCCGCCCGAGGACCGGGCCGGCGCGGAGGCCTGATCAGCCGAGCTGGAGCAGCTCGTCGATCTTGGTGATCTCCATCAGCCGGCGGGCGTGATCGGGGACGTTCACCAAGCGCAGCGACTTTCCACCGTCGACGGCCGCGTGGTGGAGGTCGACGAGCGTCGACAATCCGGTGCTGTCGATGAAGGCGAGGCCGTCGCAGTCGAGGACGACGTCGTCCCCGGCATCGAGGTGCTCGCGGGCGGCCGTGGCGAGGGTCTCGGCGGACGTCAGGTCGATCTCGCCGTCGACGACGACCGTGGCGGTGCCGCCGTCGGTCGAGCTGGAGAGTTTGAGCCGGTCGGGCATGGGGAGACGCTACCGCCGCGGCGCGCGACCGCATCGAACCGAGGGCCAGCACCACGGCGTCGGCCACCGTGCGTCTCCGGTCATTGCCACCGCCGCCACGGGCCGTAGCATGATCGCGAACCCGGCTGGTTCGCGGCGGGCCGACTGAACGGCTCATGATTCAAGCGGGCGGGACGGGGGTATCGATTTCGCCGTCCATGAGCCCGAGACCCATGCCCGACCTGTTGCGCTACGAAGCGACGCCCGCCGCCCTCCCGGCGGTGCGCGACCACGTGGCTGCGATGATCGAAGGGTCGGTGCTCGACGAGCAGTCCCGGCAGGACCTGCTGGTGGCGGTCTCGGAGGCGACGACCAACGTGATCCGCCACTCCGGCGCCGGCCACATCGACGTGGCCGTCGAGGCCGACGACCGTGAGGTCGTGGTGATCGTGGCCGACCGGGGGCGCGGCATCGGCGACATCGACACCGCCATGCCGGCACCCGACGCCGCCGGCGGTCGGGGCATGCCCCTGATGGCGGCGCTCGTCGCCGACTTCCAGATCTCCGCCGACGCCACCGGCACCGTCGTCCGCCTGGTCCAGCGCCCCCGCTGACCAGACGCCCGCCTGACCGGACGCCCGCCCGGACGGCAGCCTCCCGGCTACCGTCGGACCGTGGGCACGACGAGGGTGGAGATCGACGAGGGCGTGGTCTACGGCCACGGCGCCGACCGGACGGGGACGATGCGCGAACTGCGCTGCGACGTCTACCGCCCCGAGGACGTGTCCGGACCGCTGCCCGCGGTCGTCCTGATCCACGGCGGGGGCTGGCGCCAGGGTGACCGCACGCAGTTGCGCGGCTACGGCGTGCTGATCGGACGCGAGGGCCACGTGTGCATCGCCCCCGAGTACCGCCTGGTCGACGAGGCCCCGTGGCCGGCCCAGATCGACGACGTCCGCGCCTGCCTCGACTGGGTGCGGGCCGAGGCCGACGCCCTCGGCGTCGATCCCGACCGCATCGCCGTCGAGGGCAACTCGGCCGGCGCCCACCTCGCGCTCCTCCTCGCCGCCGACCCCGACCTCGGCCTGCGGGCGTGCATCGCCGTGTACCCGCCCACCCTCCTGAGTCACGGTCCGGGCGACGACGGTGCCTACCCGTCGGGCAGCATCCCGCTGCTCGCGCTGGCGGACGACGGCGGGAGCCCCGAGCTCGAGCACGCCGCCTCGCCGCTGCGCCACGTCCACGCCGACTTCCCGCCGACGCAGCTGATCCACGGCACCGCCGACGAGCTCGTCCCGGTGAAGGCCACGTTCCTCATGTACGAGGAGCTGGTCCGCCACGGCGTCCCGGTCGACCTGCACATCCATGCCGAACAGCCCCATGCCTTCGACGCCCAACCGGCGTTCGGGCGCGTCACGGCCCAGGAGATGCTGCTCTTCCTCGAGCGCTACCTGTGACGGCGGGCGGGAACCCGCCCGCCTCACTACCGTCCCGGGACATGAGCTCGCTGTACCCCTACGCCGACCGCTTCCCCGTCAACCGCGGGCTGCCCTCGGAGGGCCGCAGCCGGGAGTCGATCGTCGCGGAGCTGCGGCAGCTGGCCGCGGAGGAGGACGCCTCGTGGGAGCAGGGGCAGTGCTCGGGCTCGATGTACTGCGGCGACCACGACCACTACGCCTTCATGAACGAGGTGTTCGGCCTGTTCGGCCACATGAACATCCTCCAGCGCGACATGTGCCCGAGCGCGACCCGCTTCGAGGGCGAGGTCATCGCCATGGCGCTCGACCTGATGCACGGCGACACGGCCCGCGACCGGGGCCACGACACGGCGGGCATGGTCACGAGCGGGGGCAGCGGCTCGATCATGCACGCGATGCTCGCCTACCGCGACCACGCCGCCGCCGAGGGTCGCACCCGCACCCCCAACATCGTCAAGCCCGAGACGAGCCACCCGGCCTTCGACAAGGGCTGCCACCTCTTCGGGATCGAGGTGCGCAACGTGCCGGTCGACCCCGAGACCACGGTCGTCCGCCCCGAGGTCATGGCCGACCACGTCGACGAGCACACCGTCGCCCTCGTCGGGTCGGCGTGCAACTACGGCTACGGCACGGTCGACCCCATCCCCGCGCTGTCCGACCTCGCCGTCGAGCGCGACGTCGGCCTCCACGTCGACGGCTGCCTCGGCGGGTTCATCCTCCCGTTCGGCGAGGAGCTCGGCTACGAGCAGATCCCGGCCTTCGACTTCCGGCTTCCCGGGGTCACGACGATCAGCGCCGACACCCACAAGTACGGCTACGCCCTCAAGGGCACGTCGACCCTGCTGTTCCGCGACCGGGCGCTGCGCAACAGCCAGTACTTCTTCCGGACCGACTGGACCGGCGGCAAGTACTGCTCGCCCGGCATGGAGGGCTCGCGGTCGGGTGGCCTGCTCGCCGCGACGTGGGCGTCGATGGTCAGCCTCGGCCGGCAGGGCTACCTCGACCACGCCCGCCGCATCTTCGCCACCGCGTTCGCCATGCAGGACGCCGTGCGCTCGCACCCCGAGCTGCGCATCATCGGCGACCCGACGTTCTGCTTCAGCTTCACGTCGACGGCCGAGGCGGGGTTCGACATCTACCACGTCAACGACTTCATGAAGCTCCGGGGCTGGCGGTTCAACGGCCAGCAGTACCCCAACGCCATCCACATGGCGGTCACCCGCCCCCAGACCCAGGACGGCGTGGTCGAGCGCTTCGCCGCCGACCTCGCCGACGCGGTCCCGTATGCGGTCGCCAAGCACGAGGCCGGCGAGGCCCCCGGCTCGGCCGCCGTCTACGGCGGCGTCGCGGGCGGCATGACCGACGAGGCCGACGAGTTCATCCGCGGCGTGATGGCCGACATGATGGACAAGCACCAGGGCCTGCCGCGTTGATCGGTCGCCCGCGGCGGCGAGCGGCGTCGTAGCGGGACATCACCGGGCCGGCCGAGATGCCGTGCACGACGATCGACAGCAGGACCGTCAGCGACACCACGGCCCACAGGTCCTCGGCGGCGCCGAAGTCGTGGCCGTCGAGCGCGTAGGCCAGATAGAACAGCGAGCCCACCCCGCGGATGCCGTAGAACCCCGTGATCCACCGGCTGCGGGACGCGCCGCCCAGCGCCAGCATCGCAGCCAGCGGGCGGACGACGAAGACGACGAGCACGGCGACCGCGACCATCACGGGCGTGACCGGCGCCAGGAGGCCGTCCGCGACGGCGGCCCCGAGGAGGACGAGGATCACGCCGTTCACCAGCCGCTCGGTCTGCTCGGCGAAGTCGTGGACCACATCGTGGTACTCGGCGTCGCGCTCGGCGGCCCGGAGGTACTGCGCAGCGACGAAGACGGCGAGGAACCCGTACCCCTCGACCAGCTCGGCGAGTCCGTAGGTGAGGAACGTGCCGGCCAGGGCCACCAGCCCCTCGCCCGTCTCCGCCAGGCGACGGTCGCCGATCGGGATGTCGAAGACGACCAGTCGCAGGATCCGACCGGCCAGGAGGCCGATCACCAGTCCGACCACGAGCCGGTAGCCGACGTCGATCGCCAACCAGTCCACCAGCCACCCCGACGGGGACGACCCGAACTCCACCATGGCGATCGCCGCCATCGTGAACGGGAACGCGAGCGCATCGTTGAGCCCGGCCTCGGACGTCAGGGCGAAGCGGACGTCGCCGCCCTCGGCCCCGGCGTCGTCGTCGCCATCGTCGTCGCGCGGGCCGGCGGTCTGGACGTCGGAGGCGAGCACGGGATCGGTGGGCGCGAGGACGGCGCCGAGCAGGACCGCCGCCGCGGGGTCGAGGCCGAGGAGCCAGCCACCGATGGCT
>JBHIXO010000360.1:0-4615 GCA_041984725.1 Acidimicrobiales bacterium
ATCCTCGCGGGCATCCCCGCCGAGCAGCGCTCGGCCGGCTTCGTGCACGCCATCGCCGACCGAGCCGAGGCCATCCACCACGCTGCGCGCGCGGCGCGGGAGCATGACGTCGTGGTGATCGCGGGGAAGGGGCACGAGACCACCCAGACCTACGCCGACCGGGTGGTCGCCTTCGACGACCGGCTGGTCGCCGCCGAGGCCATCGCTGCGCGCCGTGGCGCGCTCGGCGGCCCGCCGGACGGCCCGGCGACGGGGGACGCCCGGTGATCCCGCTCCTGATCGCGGGCGCCGTCTCGCTCGCCGCGTCGCTCGTCGGCACCCGCTACCTCATCGACTGGCTGACCTCGCACAAGGTCGGCCAGCCCATCCAGGAGGACGGACCGGAGGGGCACGTGACCAAGGCGGGCACGCCCACGATGGGCGGCGTCGCGTTCGTGATCGCCGCCTGCCTCGGCTACGGGGCCGCCCACGTCCGCTCGGGCCTCGTCTTCACCCGCACCGGCTTGCTCGTGATGGGCGCGATCGTCGGCGCGGCCGCGGTCGGCGCCGTCGACGACTGGATCAAGGTGTCGCGCGAGCGGAACCTCGGCCTGTCGAGCCGGGCGAAGATGATCGGCCTGCTCCTCGTAGCCGTGGGCTTCGCCGTCGCCACGCTCACCTGGACCGAGGTCCACACCACGATCTCGTTCACCCGGTTCGACTCGCCCGGCATCGAACTGGCCGGGGCCGTGTGGGCCCTCTGGGCCGTGCTGCTCATCGCCGGCACCACGAACGCCGTCAACCTCACCGACGGCCTCGACGGCCTCGCCGCGGGATCGTCGATCTTCGCCTTCATGTCGTTCGTCTTCGTCGGGTTCTGGGCGTTCCGCCATCCCGAGGTCTACGCCGTCGAGCACGCGCTCGACCTGGCCGTCGTGGCGGTCGCCATGCTCGGCGGCGTCACCGGATTCCTCTGGTGGAACGCGAACCCGGCCCGGATCTTCATGGGCGACACCGGGGCGCTCGCCATCGGCGCCGCCCTCGCCGGGCTGGCGCTCACGATGAACACCCAGCTGCTCCTGCCCGTCGTCGGCTTCCTCTTCGTGCTCGAGACGGTGTCGGTGATCCTGCAGGTCGGCCGGTACCGCCTCACCGGCAAGCGGGTGTTCCGCATGGCCCCGATCCACCACCACTTCGAGCTCGGCGGCTGGCCCGAGACGACGGTCATCATCCGGTTCTGGATCATGGCCGGGCTCGGCACCGCGCTCGCCCTCGGCATCTTCTACGCCGACTTCATCGGTACCGGCGGCATCGACTGATGCCGATCCGGGTCCCCGACCGCCTCCTGCTCGTCGGCTTCGGCGTCACCAACCGTGCCGTCGCCGGCGCGCTCGTGCGGCGCGGGCACCGCGTCGCGGCGACCGACGACCGCCCCGGCGACGAGGCCCGGGCCGCCGCCGCCCGACTCGGCATCGAGCTGCACGAGGCCCCGGACCTGACCGCGCTGTCCCGGCTCGTCGGCGAGGTCGAGGCCGAGGACGGCCTGGTCGTGCCGTCGCCCGGCCTGCCCGACTGCCATCCCGTCTTCGCCGTCTGCGACGACCACGGCGTCGACACCGCCACCGAACTCGACCTGGCGGCGGCCTGGGACGACCGGCCGATCGCCGCCATCACCGGCACCAACGGCAAGACGACCGTCACGACGATGGTCACGGAGATGCTCCGGGCATCGGGGATCCCGTGCACCGACGCGGGCAACAACGACCTGCCGCTGGTCGAGGCGATCGACGACCCCGGCCCCGACTGGTTCGTCGTCGAGGCGTCGTCGTTCCGCCTCGGTCGCACGCGGGGTTGGGCTCCCCGGGTCGCCACCTGGTTGAACATCGCTCCCGACCACCTCGACGTCCACGCGACCCACGAGGACTACGTCGCCGCCAAGGCCCGCATCTGGGCGTCACAGACCGCGTCCGACGTCGCCGTCGGCTGCGTCGACGACCCGGTCGTCGCCGACCACCTCGCCGCCGCACCCGCCCGACGCGTCGCGGTCTCGGCCACCGGCCCGACCGACCGCCACCGCCCCGCCGACTACCACCGTGCGGGCGACGACCTCGTCGGCCCCGGCGGCGTGCTCTGCGCCGTCGGCGACCTGCCCCGTCGCCTCGACCACGACGTCCTCAACGCGCTCGCCGCCGCGGCCACCGCCGAGGCGGCCGGCGCCGACCGGGCGGCCGTGGTCGACGTGCTGCGTCGGTTCGGCCCGCTGCCCCACCGCGTCGCCCTCGTCGGCACGGTGGGCGACGTCGCCTGGTACGACGACTCGAAGGCGACCGTGCCCCACGCCACCGTCGCCGCGCTCGGCAGCTTCGCCAGCGCCGTGCTCATCGCGGGCGGTCGCAACAAGGGCCTGGACCTCGGTGCGCTCCGGGCCGCGGCCGAGCACGTGCGGGCGGTCGTGGCGATCGGCGATGCCGCCGACGAGGTCGCCGCCGCGTTCGAGGGCCTGCGCCCCGTGGTGCGGGCCGGGACCATGACGGCCGCGGTCGACGCCGCCGCTTCGCTCGCCCGGCCCGGCGACGCCGTCCTGCTGTCGCCCGCCTGCGCCTCCTTCGACTGGTACCCGAACTACGCGGCCCGCGGCGACGACTTCGCCGCGACCGTCCGATCGCTCGAGGGGTTCACACCATGACCGTCATCGACGTCCGGCCGTCCCGTCCCGCCTCCCGCGCTCCCGGTCGGCCCGGTCGGCCCGGTCGGCTCGGTCGACGGAGCCGTCGGCCCGGTCCGGGGCCGACTTCGTCCACCGCCGGCGCCAGCTCGCAGCAGACGCTCGCCCTCACCCTGGGCCTGCTCGTCGTGGTCCTCACGCTCCTCGGGTCCGTGATGATCCTCTCCGCCTCCTCGGTGGTGGCGGTGGAGGAGACCGGCTCGGCGTTCGCCGTCTTCGTCCGCCAGGCGATGTGGCTCGCGGTCGGCGTCGTCGGGTTCGCGGTCGGCGCCCGGGTCGACCACCAGCGCTGGTCGCGGGCGCTGCCGGTCCTCGTGCTGGGGAGCGTCGGCCTGCTCCTGCTCGTCCTCGTCCCCGGGATCGGCATCAACGTCAACGGCGCCCAGCGCTGGCTCGGCACCGGCGCCTGGCGCCTCCAGCCCGCCGAGCCGGCCAAGTTCGCGCTGGTCGTGTTCACCGCGGCCCTCGTCGCCCGGTTCCGACACGCCCTGCCGACCCCGGGCTTCCGGCCCCTCGACGTGCTCCGACCGCTCCTCGTCGTGCTCGGGACGTTCGCCACGTTGCTCATGCTCCAGCCGAACCTGGGCACCACCGCCGTGCTGTGCGGGATCGTCGGCTTCGTGCTGCTGTGGGCGGGCTTCCCCGGCCGGATCCTCGCCGGGCTCGGCATCACGGCCGTGCTGCTCGGGGTCGGGTTCGCCCTGTCGGCCGACTACCGCCGCGCCCGCATCACGGGCTTCCTCGACCCGTGGGAGACGGCGGGCGACGCCGGCTACCAGACCATCCAGTCGCTCATCGGCGTCGCGTCGGGCGGTGTGTCGGGCACCGGCCTCGGGGCGAGCCGCGCCAAGTGGGGCTTCCTGCCCGAGGCCCACACCGACTTCGTGTTCTCGATCATCGGCGAGGAGCTCGGCCTCCTCGGCAGCCTCGCCGTCGTCGGCCTCTTCGCCGGCCTGATCGCGTGCGGGCTGCACATCGCCACCCGCGCCCGCGACGACTTCGGTGAGCTGCTCGCCGTCGGGATCGTCACCTGGTTCGCCGTCCAGGGCTTCGTCAACGTGGGCGCCGTGCTCGGGCTGCTCCCCATCACGGGCGTCCCGCTGCCCTTCGTGAGCTTCGGCGGCTCCTCCCTCGTGTCGACGATGTTCGCCGCCGGCGTGCTGGCCAACATCGCGCTCGCCGGCGTCGCGCCCGAAGAGGGCGTCCGCCAGCGCATCGCGGCCCGGCGGGCCGCGAACCGCCGGTCGTGACGGCTCCGATCGACGGCGGGGAGGCCGCGGGCGAGCGGGGCACGGTCCTGGTCACCGGCGGTGGCACCGCCGGCCACGTGCTCCCGGCGCTGGCCATCGCCACCGCGCTGCGCGACCGCGGCCACCACGTCCACATGGTCGGGGCCAGCCGCGGCCTCGAGGCCCGGCTCGTGCCGCCCACCGGCTTCCCGCTCACCCTGCTGCCCGGGCGCGGCATCGCCCGCCGTCCGACCCCGCGGAACCTCGTCGCCAACGTCGGCGCGGTCGTGGGCCTCGTCCGGGCCCTCGTCCAGTCCGTGCTCCTCGTCCGCCGCCTGCGCCCGACCGCGGTCGTGGCGGTCGGCGGCTACGCCAGCGCGGCGTGCGGCGTCGCCGCCCGCCTGTGGCGGGTCCCCGTCGTCGTCCACGAGCAGAACGCGGTCGCCGGCGCCACCAACCGGATGCTCGCCCGGAGCGCGGCGGTGTCGGCCGTGTCGTTCCCCGACACGCCGCTGCCGCGTGCCGAGGTCGTCGGCAACCCGGTGCGGGCCGAGCTCTTCGCCGCCCGGCGGGTCCCGCGGGCCGACGGGCGCGCCCAGCTCCTCGTCTTCGGGGGCTCGCTCGGCGCCCTGTCGATCAACCGGGCCACCCTCGGGGCGGTCGACCGGTGGCGAGACCGCGC
>JBHIXO010000361.1:0-4612 GCA_041984725.1 Acidimicrobiales bacterium
CCGGGGGCGGCGGTCTGGCCCGACGCGCCGCCGGCGGAGGGGAGCCCACCGGCGGAGGCGTTGCGGGCCGAGACCTCCTGGCGGACCCGGTCGGAGGGTCCACAGGCGGCGGCGAGGAGCGCCAGCAGCGCGAGGAGGACCAGCACGGTCGGGCGACGGACGGGTGTTCCGCTCGTCCTGCCAGTTCCAGGGACGGGTGTTCCGCTCGTCCTGCCAGTTCCAGAGAGGGTGGGTGGGGCCGGGGTGGCGGGGCGCATCAGTCGATCCGTTGGTTGACGCCGGTCATGAGCAGCTCGGAGATGCGTCGGGTGGCACCGCCGAGCACCGGGAACAGCGCGGCGCGACGCGGCAGCCGCACGAAGCGCCGGTCGTGGGCGACCCCGTCGACGATGGCGGTCACCACCCGGTCGAGGTCGAGGTCGTAGGACAGCCGGAGGCGCTCGAAGCGCTCGACCGAGCGGCGGGTCGGCCCGTAGGACCGGAGCATGTCCATCATCTCGGTCTGGGCCGGGCCGATCTCGACGAGCGTGGTGCCGACCCGCCCCTTCGCACCCTCGCTCGCGATCTCGGCCCGGAGCACCGCGTGGAAGTGCGACAGGCCGGCCTTCGACGCGCAGTACGCCCCGATGCCCGGGGCGACGAGCGTGGCGGCGAGCGACGAGATGTCGACGATGTGGCCCCGGCCCCGCTGCACCATGCCGGGCAGCACCTGGCGCGACAGCTGGATGGGCACGTGCAGGTTCAGCTCGAGCAGGTCGTCGATCCACTCCGGCGGGAACGTCGTCAGGCGACCCGTGGTGTCGACGCCGGCGTTGTTGACGAGGACGTCGATCGGGCCGTCGGCCTCGACCCGCGCGATCAGGCCGTGGCTCTCCGCCCGGTCGCACAGGTCGGCGACGTAGGGCCGGCCGCCGGTGTCGGCGGCGACCTTCTCGAGCGCGTCCGCCGATCGGGCGACGAGGGCGACCTCGGCCCCGGCGGCGGCGACCGCTCGGGCGAGCTCGGCCCCGATGCCCCGTGAGGCGCCGGTGACGAGGACGCGCGCTCCGTTCCATTCCATGCGTGTGGGCCCCCCGGATGGGTCGTCCCGGCCGTCGTGCGACCGTTGGAGTGACCAGGTGGTCATAGTGTGACAGGTGGCACGAACCCGGTCAAGTCGTGCATTCCGGATGAGTCGTGCAGTCCGGTCGAGTGCTCAGAGGACGGCGAGGGCGTCGAGATCCTCGATGGCGCGCACCGAGCGGCGGATCATCTCGCGGCACAGCGCGGTCGCCCGCTCGTCGGCGTGGTCGAGGCTGCCGCCGGCGACCACCCCGTAGACGAACGCGAACGCGGTGGCGAGGCGGTAGTCGTCCCACGCGACCTCGACGGGATAGTCGTCGACGCCGGCCTGCGCGAGGCGGTCGACGTAGCGGGCGACCAGCGGCCGCTCGATCTCGGCCCGCAGCTCGGGGATCAGGCTCTGGCTGAGGAAGTAGGCGAGGTCGCGAGCGCCCCGGCTGCGGTCGACGAGCTGCCAGTCGCACACGCGCAGCGCCACGTCGGCGTCGGGGCTCGTCGAGAAGAAGATGTTGTCGAGGCGGTAGTCACCGTGGCTCAGCGTGTACGGGGCCGCCGACAGCCGGGCGACCAGGTCGGGCAGCAGCTCGGTGTAGCGGTCGCCGAACGCCCGGACCTCGGGGGTGAGGTGCTCGCCGAACAGCTCCTGCACCGGTCCCCACGACTGGTCGTACGACATGGCGATCGCGTCCGGGAAGGGGGCGTCGGACAGCGCGCCGAGCCAGGCCGACGACGCCAGGGACGTGTCGTTCCAGAACCCGGCGTGGAAGTCGGCGAGGGCGTCGATCGCGGCCTCGGCGTCGGCCCGGTCGCAGCCGGCGAGCTGGTCGACCACGCGGGTCCCGCCCGCGCACGCGGCCAGGTCCTCCATCAGCACGACGAAGGCGTCGGTGTCGGGGTCGTGGTGGGCGTAGTGGCAGGTGGCGTGGGGCAGCGCGGTCCGGGCGGCGAGGTCGCGGTAGAAGCCGACCTCCTTGCGGTACATGCCGAGCACGTTGGCCACGAACCGGCTCCCCTCGTCGGGCGCCGCGAACTTGGCGACGATCGTCGCCGGGCCGGGCTCGCCGGCGTAGGTGGGCTCGAGTCGGGCGAGCGCGCCGACCAGGCCGATGCCGACGCCGACCGGCGTCGTCTCGATCGCGGTGACGGTCGTGGCGGACCCGATCGATCCGCCGGCGCGCAGCGCCTCGGTGAGCCAGCCGGCGGTGATGTCGGCGGCGGTGGTCGGGACGGCGATGGTCGTCGTCATGGTGATGCTTCCCCCAGGTGGTCGTCGGTCGGGTCAGGCGGGTCGGTCGGGTCAGGCGGTGGTCGCCCGGTCCTTGGCCAGTTCGTCGAGGGTCTCGTACTCCTCGGCGGTGTCGGCGGCGTGCTCGTACTCGATGACGCCGAGCTCGGTGAACTTCGTCCGCAACCACCCCGACCGGTCGCCGGTCGCCCCGGCGTCGAGCAGGCCGAGCTTCTTGCAGTTCGGCACGATCTTGGCGAAGAGGCGCTTCTGGAACTCGTTCTCCTCGGCACTGTGGGCGAGCAGGTGCGGGATGATCGCGTCGGGCGCGATGCCCAGCCGGTCCCAGACCTCCTGCTGCAGGAAGCGGTCGCGCATCCGGATGGCGGCCTCGAACGCGAACTCCTGGCGCTCGCGGACCTCCGCGGCGCTGAGCTCGCGGTAGTACTCCTGGAGCGTGAGGACGCCGAACGCGACGTGGCGGGCCTCGTCGCTCATGACGTAGCGCAGCAGGTTCTTCAGCAGCGGCTCGGTCGTCGCCTTGTGCATCGTGCCGAAGGCCGCCAGCGCCAGCCCCTCGACCATGATCTGCATGCCGAGGTAGGTGAGGTCCCACCGGCTGTCCTCGATGATGTCGTCGAGGAGCATCTGCAGGTGGGCGTTGATCGGGTAGTGGCCCTCCATCTTCGTGTCGAGGTACTTGGCGAAGACCTCGACGTGGCGGGCCTCGTCCATCACCTGCGTCGCCGCGTAGTACTTGGCGTCGATCCACGGCACCGTCTCGACGATCTTCGCGGTGCAGAGCAGGGCGCCCTGCTCGCCGTGGAGGAACTGGCTCATGCGGTGGTTGAACGTCTCGAACGAGTACGCCGTCCACTCGGGCTCGCCCCAGTTCGCGACCGGCGAGCCGGGCTCGTCGGCCAGCCGGCGGATCATGTGGCTGCGGTAGTCGTTGGCCGACATCTCGGCGGTGACCCGCTCGGGGTCGACGTCGATCGACCAGTCGAGATCGGTCTCGCCGTTCCACTGCCCGACCTTGGCCTTCTCGTAGAGCTTCTCGAGCTGGGGCCGCTCGCCCTTGCGGTAGTTCCAGGTGAACAGGGCGTCGGCGTCGTCGCGCACGGCGCGCGACACCGCGTCGACGTCGCGGTTCGTGATGGCGAGGACGGCCTCGAGGTCGTCGTGGCGGGGCGCGGTCGTCACGTCGGACATGGATCGCTCCTTGGCGGGGCTGGCGGGCTGGTGCCGACCCGGGCCGTGGCTCCGCCTCCCCGCAGGACCATGACCGGGTGGTCATGTCCTGACTATGACCGGTTGGTCACTTCGTGTCAAGCGTCACGCGCGACGTCGGGGACGGCGCCGTCGGGAACTGGCAGGACCAGCGGAACACCCGCGCCGGGTTCAGGGCGCCGGGGCGAAGGCTCGCTCGAGCACGTCGATGTACTCGCGGCCGATGCGCTCGACCTCGGCGACCGGGAGCTCGTGCAGCGGCAGCACGGGATCGCCGACGGGATCGAAGGGCGCCGTGTTCAGGTGCCGGAGCACGAGGGTGATCGCCGACAGGACGAGGTCGGGGTCGACGTCGGTGCGCAGCTCGCCGCGGGTCGTGGCCCGTTCGATGAGCGGGCGGATCGCCTTGGCGTACCGGCTGTTCGCCACACTGCGCACGGCCTGGCGGGCCTGCGCGTCGACCTCGTTGCCGGCGGCGAACGCCATGCCCTGCTCGAGCGGGTGGTCACGGAAGTACTGCAACCAGTGCACGACGATCGAGCGGAGCAGGTCGAAGAACGGGAGGTCGAGATCCTCGCGGTCGACGGTCGCGGCCTGGATCCGCTCGGACCCGGCGTCGGCGATCGTCGCGAAGAAGTCGAGCTTGTCGTCGAAGTACTGGAACAGCGACCCCTTGGCGATGCCCGCCTCGCGTGCGATCACGTTCAGGCTCCCGGCCGAGAACCCCTTCGACCCGAACTCGGCCAGTGCGACCTCGGTGATGCGCCGCCGCTTCTCCTCCGGGAGGTTCCACCACGTCTCGGTCGGCATGCCCGCATCGTAGTGACCGTCTGGTCACACCCGCCGGTGCGGAACCGGACCCGGCCCCGATGGCGCTCCGATCGGAGCGAGGTCGCTCCGATCCTCGCCCATTGCGCTCCGACCGGAGCGCCGTGGCACCACCGGTGTGATCGCGCTCCGATCGGAGCGTCGTCTCGGTGGGGGTGTGATCGCGCTCCGATCGAGGGTGTTGCGGTTTGGGTCGGCGGGTCGGCGGGCTCGGCGGGCCGGGGTGGTGGTGGTTGCGGTGTCGTGGCTGCCGGGGGCGGTCTGGTC
>JBHIXO010000362.1:0-4605 GCA_041984725.1 Acidimicrobiales bacterium
CCTCCGTCCCGCATGTCACACCGGGGTCGCCCATTCCGTCCGGCCCGGGTCGGACGACTACGTTCGGTGCATGTCGAAAATTTCACCGATCGCAAAACTCCCCGTCGCCGAAGGCAAGTGCGAGGAGTTCGAAGCCGCACTCGCCGACCTGATCGCCGCCCGCAACGAGGAAGCCGGCCTCGAGATCTACTCGGCGCACAAGGAGAAATAAGCCAAGCGGCTGCGCCGCATCGAGGGCCAGGTGCGCGGCATCGCCCGGATGATCGACGAGGACAAGTACTGCATCGACGTCCTCACCCAGATCAGTGCGGTGAACAGCGCTCTGCAGTCGGTCGCGCTCGGCTTGCTCGATGAGCACCTGGGCCACTGTGTATCCCACGCCGTGGCCAGCGGCGGTTCCGAGGCCGACGCGAAGCTCGCCGAAGCGTCAGCGGCGATCGCCCGCCTGGTGCGGGGGGACTTCGCCGGTGCCCGCGAGGCGGCGGGCACCGACCGCGACACGATCGACGGGGACACCGTCGGCGCGGTCCTCGACGCGGCCGTCGAGCGGTGGGGCGACGGCTTCGCGGCGATCCTGCGGTCGTGTCGCGTCTGGGTGAACGGCGAACCGGCCGAGCGCCCCGACCCGGTGGGCGCCGACGACGAGGTCGCCGTGCTGCCGCCGGTCTCCGGCGGGAGCTGACCGCATGGCCGGGACCAGGACGTCGGGCACCTCCGACACGGAACGGAAGCGGGCGGGCACGAAGCCGCCGCGGGCGAAGCCGGCGAAGCAACGGAGCGACGGCGCACCGAAGGGTCGCAAGGCGCGAGCCGAGGCCAAGCGCCGCGAGCGCATCGCCAAGATGCGGGCCAAGTCCGGGGCGCGCTACCGGGTGCACTACGACATCGACGGCCCCCGGGTGCGGCTCGGCATCGTGTGGTTCGTCGGGGCGATGGTCGCCTGCGCCCTCGGCGTGCTCGGCGTCGTCGTCTACTTCGGCATCGCGTTCGCGGCGGCGTCGTCGCACTGCCTGCGCACGTGGCGGGCCCGCGGCGCGTCGGTCGACCCGCGGGTGGCCCTGGGCGCCACCGCGTTCGTCCTCGCCGGCGCGGCGCTCAGCAGCCAGGCCATGGGCATCGCCCTCCTCGGCGCCACCGGCGCCGTCGTCGCACTGAGCGGGGCGGGGGGCGGCGCATCACCGACCGACCTCCTCGCCCGGGCGTCGCTCGCGCTGCAGTCGGTCCTGCCCGCGGCCGTCGCCGGCGGCTGCATCGTCCGCCTCGCCGACGTCGAGATCTGGGCGGTGGTGTCACTCGTGCTCCTCGCGTCCGCCTACGAGACGGGCGACTACCTCATCGGCTCGGGCAGCACCAACGCCGTCGAGGGCCCGATCGCCGGTGGCGCCGCCGTGCTCGTGATGACGATGGCCATCGCCGCCGCGGGGGTCCCGCCCTTCGGTCTCGGGCAGGCGTTCGTGTTCGGTGTCGCGGTCGCGCCCGGCGCCGCCATCGGGCAGCTGGTCGCGTCGGCGATGCTGCCCCACTCCCGGGCCTTCGCTCCCGCCCTGCGTCGCGTCGACAGCCTGCTGCTCGTCGCGCCCTGCTGGTACCTCGGCATCGACCTCGTGGTGCTCTGAGCGTCCGGCCACCGGCCCGCTGTTCGGGTACCGTCCACCGCACGCCGACCACCCGGAACGCCCGGAGCCGCTCGTGTCCGCTCACCTCGAAGCCATCCTCGCCGACGACTACCTCGGCGACGTCACCAGCGTCACGCTCGAGACCTTGCGCGAGCAGCGCGCCGAGTGCACCTCGGTCGAGACCGGGCTGTCGTACCTGCGCCGCCTCGTCCAGGGCCGGCTCGACGTGGTGCAGGCCGAGCAGACCCGCCGCGCCGAGGGCGGTCGCCCCGACGACCTCGAGGACCTGATCGCCCGGCTGCCGTCGCTGCTCGCCGAGAGCACCCGGGCACCGGGGCTCGGTCGGCTGCCCCACGACTTCGGCACCGGTGAGGCCGACGCCGACCTCCAGGCCGAGCTCGACGCCATCGTCTCGGGCAGCCATCTGGCCGAGCCCGACCTGCTCGCCGACGCCGATCTCGCCGCCGCCGCCGAGCAGCTCCGCGGCTTCGAGCGCAAGGTCTCCGACCTGCGCCGGGCGCTCTTCGACCGCATCGACGCCATCGAGGCCGAGCTGACGCGTCGGTACCGGACCGGCGAAGCCTCGATCGACACGCTGCTGCGGTAGCGCGTTCTGCTTGACTCGCGGCCGTGTCCGAAACGACGTTGATGCCGCCGGCCATCCTGGTGGTCGACGACGAACCCGAGGTGCGCCGTGTCGTGCGGTCGGTGCTCGAGGCCGACGGCTACGAGGTGGCCGAGGCCGCCGACGGCCCCGCCGCCCTCCAGCTCCTCAACTCGATCGGCGGTCCCCGCGGCCCCCAGCTCGTCGTGCTCGACGTGATGATGCCGGGCATCGACGGCGTCGAGGTGTGCCGCCAGATCCCGCACGACCGGATGAAGGTGCTGATGCTCACCGCCCGCGACGACCCCGAGACCCGGGCCGCCGCCGAGGAGGCGGGCTGCGACCGCTACATGACCAAGCCGTTCTCGGCCGTCGACCTGCTCGAGTCCGTCCGGGACCTGCTCGCCGCCGTTGACTGACCCGGCGGCCGCGTCCGCCGACGACGCCGACCGGCTCCGCGCCCTCGGCGCGTTCATCCGGGAGCACCGACGCCGGAGCCGGCTGTCGATGCGCGGGCTCGCCGAGGCCGCCGACGTGTCCAACCCGTACCTCAGCCAGATCGAACGGGGTCTGCGCAAGCCGTCGGCCGAGATCCTCCAGCAGCTCGCCCGCGCGCTGTCGGTGTCGGTCGAGTCGCTGTACGTGAAGGCCGGGATCCTCGACGACCGGCGAGCGTCCGTCGACGTCGTCGCCGAGATCGGGCGCGACCGCCACCTCACGGCCGACCAGCGGGACGCGCTCGTCGTCGTCTACCGGTCGATGCGGGCGGCGGTCGGCGTTCCCCTCGACGGCGACGAGCCCGACCCTGTGCCTGACGCTGGGCCCGACCGCGGGGCCGGTCACCGGCCGTACCGGGAATCATCCGCGGAGGAGCGACGTTGATCGCAGGCGTGCAGCGTCTGGGAGTGCTCTCGTTCCACACGTCACCGCTGGTGCAGCCCGGGATGGGCGACAGCGGAGGCATGAACGTGTACGTGCGCGAGCTGGTGTCGGCGCTGGCCCAGGCCGGCGTCGAGTGCGTCGTCTACACCCGACGCTGGCACGCCGACCTGCCCGACCGGGTCGACATCGAACCGGGCTTCCGCGTGATCCACGTCGACGCCGGCCCGCCCGACCTGCCCAAGGAGGACCTCGCCGGCGTCGTCGACGAGTTCACCGAGGGCGTCCTCGCCCACCTCGCGGTCGAGCCGGTCGACGCGGTCCACGCCAACTACTGGCTGTCGGCCGTCGCCGGGCACCGCATCAAGCACGCGCTCGACCTGCCGCTCGTGTCGACGTTCCACACCCTCGGACGGGTCAAGGCCGCCGGCGGCGACCCCGAGCCGGAGCACCGCATCCGCGCCGAGCTCGAGGTCGTCGGCTGCTCCGACGCCATCCTCGCCAACACGAAGGCCGAGGCCGACGAGCTCGTCCGGTACTACGGCGCCGACCCCGCCCGGATCGAGATCGTGCCGCCCGGCGTCGACCACGCCTTCTTCTCGCCCGGTGAGCGAGCGGGTGCCCGGGCCGCGCTCGGGCTCGGCGACCACCCCGTCGCGCTCTTCGTCGGGCGCATCCAGCCGCTCAAGGGCCTCGACATCGCGGTCGAGGCGCTCGCCATGCTCGAACGCGACGACACCGTGCTCGTCGCCGTCGGCGGCACCAGCGGCCCGGCCGGCGACGCCCACCTCGCCGACGTGCTCGCCACCGCCGACCGCCTCGGCGTGCGCGACCGCATCCGCCTGGTGCCGGCCCAGCCCCACCACCTGCTCTCGACCTACTACCGGGCCGCCGACGTCGTGCACGTGCCCAGCCGCAGCGAGAGCTTCGGCCTCGTCGCCCTCGAGGCCGCGGCGTGTGGCACGCCGGTCATCGCGTCGGCGGTGGGCGGGCTGCAGACCCTCGTCGCTCACGACCGGTCCGGGTTCCTCGTGCCCCGCGACCCGGCCGCGTTCGCCGAGCACACCGATCGGATCCTCGCCTCGGCCGTGCTCGCCGAGCGCCTCGCCGCCGGCGGGGTCGCCGTGGCCCGCGACTACCGCTGGTCGGTCACCGCCGCTCGGCTGCGCCGGGTCTACGCCGACGTCGCGGCCCGTTCGCTCGTGCTCTGCGCCGCGGCCTGAGCCGTGCAGCGTCCCTCCGACGACACCGAGCTCGCCGCCCTCGCCGCCGGGATCGAGGACTGGCTCGCCGTCCAACTCCAGGAGAACCCGATCGTCGCCGCCGTCGAGCGCGACCCCGACCCGGGTACCCACCGCTGGTTCGTGCGGGTGCTGGGCGAGGAGAAGGACGTCTTCTCGATCTGGTTCCACCTGCGCCAGCGCACCCTGCACTACGAGACCTACGTGATGGCCGCGCCGGAGGAGAACCACGCCGAGTTCTACGAACACCTCCTGCGCCGGAACC
>JBHIXO010000363.1:0-4572 GCA_041984725.1 Acidimicrobiales bacterium
GAGGCGGTCCGGGTGCTGCAGGCGGTGCTGGGCGGCCGGCTGGCGACCCTGCTGCGCGAGGCCCCGTCACCGGCCACGTCGGAGGTCGCGGCCCTGGCGACCGAGGCCGTCGAACAGTTGCTCGAGCGCCGGCTGCGCACCCCCGGCCTCCTCGACCGCACCTGAGACGAGCCGTCTCCCCGACCGGAGCGGGCCGGGGGCCACCGGTCTCCGGAACTGGCAGGACGAGCGGAACATCCGTGGCCTGCAGCCCGTCGGCGGTGTTCCGCCTGTCCTGCCAGTTCCCAGGGGTGTGGGGACTAGGTGTCGATGTCCTTCCAGCGGTTGGCGGCGGCGTCCCACTGGAGCCAGGCCGACCGGTTGGGGTCCCACTGGATGTAGGTGTTGCGGGCCTGGTCCCACTGCGGGGGTGGCAGCTCGTGGACGACGGGTTGGTCGCGCGCGGGTTCGTCGGCGGCGCTCGGCGTCGTCGGCGGTTGCTCGGCGCCGGGGACGGAGAACGGCGTCGACGGCGGCTCCCACGGGGCGGCCTGCCCGGGCTCGTCGACGCGCTCGGCCGCCGGCGTCGCGGGCGGCGACCATCCGGAGATCTGCTGGGTGCGGTCGGCGGCGTCGTCGATCTCGCGCACCTCGGGTGGCGGTTCGACCGACAGGTCGGGGGTGCGTGACCACTCGGGGTCGGGGTCGACCTCCGGGGGCGAGAAGTCGACCGCGCCGGCGACCTCGTCCGGTGCGGTGGCGGCCTCGTCGGGCGTGTCGACCAGTGGACGGCTCGCGTCCGACGGGGAGGGGGCGTCGTACTGGCTGGGGATCGACGGTGGAGCCCACGTCGGGTCGGTGGAGGTCGGGGGCGCGGGCGACGGTGCGGTGGGCGGGGCCCACGACGGTGCCGGCGGGGCGGCCGGCGTACCGGCACCCGGTGTGCCCGACGCGCCTGGCGGACCCCAGCCCGGCGCGGGCGGCGGTGCCCCCCAGGCCGACTGTCCCGGCGGCGGGCCGACCGCGTCGCCGGAGACAGGCATTCCGACGTCGCGTGCCGCCACGACGTGGGTGCCGGCGGCCATGTCGCCGATCCGTCGGTGACCGGACGACGTGAGCGCCGTGATCGGGCCGACGAGCGGGACGAACCAGGGCGCGGCGTCGACGATCCAGAGCAGCGAGCGCCCGAGGCTGCGGCCGACGCCGGCCTTGGCGCCCTGCTTGTCGACCACCCGCAGCCCGAGGAGCAACTTGCCCGGCGAACCGCCGGCCACGCCCTGCACGACCACGAAGAAGACGAAGTAGCCGAGCGAGAGACCGGTCTGGACCGCGGAGTCGCCGCTCGAGAGCACGTAGGCCCGGTCGTTCACGAAGAAGCAGTTGCCGACCTCGTCGCCCCCGCTGGTCTGGAGTCGGTCGCAGACGTCGTCCAGTCCCGGCGGGACCTCGACGTACTCCGCGAGCGCGGCGAACGAGCCGAGGATGATGGCCAGGTAGATGATGCCGTCGACCAGCCAGGCGGCGAAGCGGCGACCCATCACCGCCGTGACGTCCCTGGCGGGTTCGGGCGAGTAGACGCCGGCGGGGGGTTGCGGGATCGACACGACGTTCGGTCTACCAAACCGCTCCCACCACCCGGTCGGAACCCCGGTTGCGGCGTCCGAACCACTTCCGGCGCGCGGACGGGCCGTCGATAGGGTTGCGCGCTCTATGAGCGACGTCGCCGACACCAGCCTGTTCGACAAGGTCGTCAACCTCTGCAAGCGGCGCGGGTTCGTGTTCCCGTCCGCCGAGATCTACGGCGGTTTCCGCTCGACGTACGACTACGGCCCCGTCGGCGTGCTCCTCCTGCGCAACGTGAAGGACGCGTGGTGGCGGTCGATGGTGCAGTTGCGCCACGACATCGTCGGCCTCGACGCGTCGATCCTGTCGCCGCCGCCGGTCTGGGAGGCCTCGGGCCACCTCGCGAACTTCACCGACCCGCTGGTCGACTGCAAGGAGTGCAAGGAGCGCTTCCGCCTCGACAAGCTCGACGATCCCGAGACGTGCCCGAACTGCGGCGCCAAGGGCTCGTTCACCGAGGCGCGCCAGTTCAACCTCATGTTCAAGACCCACGCGGGCCCCGTCGAGGGCGCCGGCCACGAGGTCTTCCTGCGGCCCGAGACGGCGCAGGGCATGTTCCTCAACTTCAAGAACGTGCTCGAGACGTCGCGCAAGAAGCCGCCGTTCGGCATCGCCCAGATCGGCAAGTCGTTCCGCAACGAGATCACGCCCGGCAACTTCGTGTTCCGGACGCGCGAGTTCGAGCAGATGGAGATGGAGTACTTCGTGCCGCCGGCCGAGGCCGAGCAGTGGTACGAGTACTGGTGCCGGGCCCGGTACGACTGGTACGTCTCGCACGGCATGCCCGAGGACAAGCTCCGGCTCCGGGCCCACGACGCCGACGAGCTCAGCCACTACAGCTCGGGCACGTCCGACGTCGAGTTCCTGTTCCCCTGGGGCTGGGACGAGCTCGAGGGCATCGCCAACCGCGGCGACTACGACCTGAGCCAGCACGCCGAGCACTCGGGCACGAAGCTCGAGTACTTCGACCAGCAGGCCAACGAGCGCTACGTCCCCCACGTCATCGAGCCCGCCGCCGGCGCCACCCGTACCGCGATGGCGTTCCTGATGGCGGCCTACGACGAGGAGACCGTCAACGACGACACGCGGACGGTGCTGCGCTTCCACCCCCGGATCGCGCCCTACACCGTGGCCGTGCTCCCGCTGTCGAAGAAGGACGACCTCGTGGGCGTGTCCGACGAGGTGCTCGCCGCCCTCCAGCCCCACTACATGTGCGACTTCGACGTCACCCAGGCGATCGGCCGCCGGTACCGCCGCCAGGACGAGATCGGCACGCCCTACTGCATCACCATCGACTTCGACACCCTCGAGGACCGCTCGGTCACCATCCGCGAGCGCGATTCGATGGACCAGGAGCGCGTGCCCATCGACGGCCTCCGCGAGCGGCTCGGCGAGCGCCTGGGGTTCTGAGCCCGGAGCTCCCGCTGCCTGACCGACCCTGACCGGGACGTGTGGACGAGCCGGGGACGATCGAACGCCCGTCGTCCACGAGTCCGAGTTCCCGGCCGACGTGTGGACGAGAAGGCGAACAAGCGGCGCTGACCGTCCACACGTGCCGAGGTCCCGAAGGCCCGCCTCTCACGCGGCCCGTCGGTGGCGGCCGAACCGGACGAGCTGATCGACGATGCCGTCGGCGTCGTCACGAACGCGACGGTGGGTGAACCGCATCACGTGGTGGCCGTGCACGGCGGCCTCGGCATCGCGCCACCGGTCGCGTTCGAAGTCGGCGCGACGATCGTGGAAGGCGCGGCCGTCGGCCTCGAGAACGAGCCGCCACTCGGGCACCAGCGCGTCGACGACGTGCCGGGACGACGGGACCAGGGCGCGGGCGCCTGGCGGACGATCCGCGGCATGCCGGGCACGAGCGCGACCACCGACAGGAGTGCGCGCTCCAGCTCGCTCTGGGTCGGCGGTTCGCCCTCGAGTTCGGCGGCGAGTTCCGCCAGGCCCCGTAGCCCGGGAAGGCGCGATCGCCGGAGACGGTGCAGATGACGGAGAATGCGGTCGAGATCGGCGGGTCGCCGGTCGACGGCGGCGTGGAGCACGCCCTCGACGAGCTCGGGTTCGGTGGACGCGAGCTGGACGAGCACCTGCTCGACCCGGGTGATGCGGAGGCCGTCGTGGACGGCGAACCGGTGGTGGCGCGAGCGGTGCACGACGTGGCGGGTGCTGCGGTGGTCGGCGTCGAGTGGCACGGTCGCGTGGACAGGGGATGACCGATCGATCCCGAGGTCGAGGCCCGCGACCGCCGAGCGATGCGAGAGCGCGGCGACCGGGTGGACGAGCGTCGCGGTCCAGCAATCCAGCGTCCAGCCGGGGGTCGCGGCCGCCAGCACCCACACGCCCGAGTCATACGGCGCGATCTCGCCCCGCCGGACCCGCAGCCGGAGCATGGCGTCGGACATGCCGCACGCTCGGGCCTGCTCGGTGGTGAACGCGCCGGCCTGGCGGCGGGCGAGGCGAGCGAGACGGGCGTTGGGCGAGGGTGGTCGGAATGTCATGGAAGACATCGTGGCGACGGGGTGTGACAGGAATTCCCTCTCGCGGGTGGCGGCGGGTCGCGGTCGCCACGACCGAGCGCAACGACGTGTGGACGAGGACGGTGCGGACGTGCCCTCGTCGTCCACACGTCCCGTCGAACCCGGGACCCGTGGACCGCCGGACCCAGATCGGTCGCCGCTCGTCCACACGTCCGGACCGGGAGCACGCCCCCCGCCCCCCGCCCCCCGCCCCCCGGCCCCCACCCCCCCGCGAATGCAAAACCCGCCCGGTTGCCCGGAGCGCCCCCCAGCTGCGCGCGGGGCGGAGCCCCGAACCCCTACCTCGGGGCCCCGTTCCTCGGAGGCAGGGCGGCGCCGCGCGCCCCACCCTGGTGGTGCAGAATGTGTCCCGTCAGGGCCCCAGCGGGTCCCCCCATTCGGGGCGCCCGTCATACGGTTCCCGGCAAAGGAGCGCCCCCAGGGCCCAGAT
>JBHIXO010000364.1:0-4544 GCA_041984725.1 Acidimicrobiales bacterium
CGACCTGCCCGCCGGACTCGACGAGGGTCCGTGGCGGGCCGAGGTCACCGTCTCCGACGACGTCCGGGAGCGCCGGCGTTCGTTCTCGATCACGATCCCGGACGTGCCGGTGACGGACGCGGTCGACGCGTCGGCTCCAGGGGGCGCGCCGGTGATCGTCCCGCCGGCGCCGGCCGGGTCGGGCGGGCATCCCCTCGCCGGCGCGCTGGCCGCCGCGCTCGTGGTCCTCCTGCTCGGTGCGCTCGCCTGGGTCAAGGGATCGAGCCCCGTCCCGGGCGTCCGTGGGAAGATCGCGGGGTGAACCGGGACCGGACCGCGCCGCCAGCACCTGTACGAGGCCGGTCGTGAGCCCCTTCGGTGGCGCCACCGAGCGCGCCGTGCTGCTCGTCGAGGACAACCCCGCCGATGCGCTCATCGTCGAGGAGGCCCTCGCCGACGCCGGCCCGCACTGGCCCGACTACGTGGTGCGCCACGAGGCCGACCTCCGGGCCGCGCTCGACGCGATCGGCGAGGCGCGTCCGGACTGCGTGCTGCTCGACCTCGGCCTGCCCGACGCGATCGATGTCCTGGGCGTCGACCGCATCCTCGAGGTCCACCCCGACCTCCCGATCGTCGTCCTCACCGGGCACGACGACCCCGGTACCGCCCACCGGGCGTTGCAGCGGGGTGCGCAGGACTTCCTCACCAAGCACGAGCGCATCTCGGGCGAGATGCTCGCCCGCGCCATCGACCACGCCATCGAACGTGCCGAGGCGGCGAGCGCGCTGATCGAGTCCAACCGTCAGCTCGAGGGCTTCGCGGCGATGGTCGCCCACGACCTGCGGGGTCCGCTGTCGGTCGCCAGCGGCATGCTCGACCTCGTCGCCCGGCGCGCCGGCGACGAGCTCTCCGACGACTTCGCCGACCTCGTCGACCGCGCCATCGGCGCCATCGGCCGGGCCGCGGACCTGGTGTCGTCGCTGCTCATGTACGCCCGGGCCCGCAGCTCGGACGAGGCGGCGACCGAGGTCGACCTGGCCGTCGCCGCGGCGTGGGCGTGGGAGGCGGTCGACGGCGACGTCGCCGGGGCCCGGCTCGATCTCGCCCCGGACCTGCCGACCGTGACCGTCGCCGAGGCCGCCTTCCGCCAGGTCTTCCAGAACCTGTTCTCGAACGCGATCGCGTACGCCGACCCCCAGCGGCCGTGCGCGATCTCGGTGACCGCCCAGCGCGCGGACGACGGCTGGCGCATCGCGGTGACCGACAACGGGTCGGGCATCCCCGCCGAGCGTCGCGAGGACGCCTTCGCCGAGGGTGAGCGGCTCGGTCGGAGCGGCGACGGTCTCGGGCTCGGTCTGCCCGCCGTCGGCGCCGTGCTCGAACGCCACGGCGGTCGGGTGTGGATCGAGGACCCGCCCGAGGGCCCCGGCACCAGCGTGGTGTTCGCCGTCCCGGACTGACGGCGTCGCCCCGACGGCTACTCGCCGAGGACCCCGCGGATCCCGGCGACCACGTCGTCGACCTGGGGCAGCACGGCGTCCTCGAGCGTCGGCTCGTAGGGGACGTGGGTGTCGAGGGCGGCGATCCGGCGCACCGGCGCGTCGAGGTCCCAGAAGCACTCGTCGGCGATCCACGCCGCCAACTCCGCGCCGAACCCGGCGGTGAGGACGTCCTCGTGCACGACGAGCGCCCGGCCCGTGCGGCGCACCGACTCCCCGACCCGGTCGCGGTCCCACGGGGCGATCGTCCGGAGGTCGACGACCTCGACCTCGTGGCCGTCCTCCTCGGCGACCCGCTCGGCGGCGACGAGCGACTTCTGCACCGTGGCCCCCCAGGTCACGAGAGTGAGGGCGTCGCCCGGGCGGCGGACGGCGGCCGAACCGAACGGCACGATCCAGTCCGCCGGCGGCAGCAGATCCTGCGTGTAGGGCTGGCGCAGCAGGTGCTTGTGCTCGAGGAACAGGACGGGGTCGTCGCACGCGAACGCCGCCCGCAGCAGTCCGGCGGCGTCGCGCGCCCGGGACGGGAACGCGATCAGCAGGCCGGGGACGTGGGCGAAGATCGACTCGCCGCACTGGCTGTGCCAGATGGCGCCGCCCTGGAGGTAGCCGCCGATCGGCACCCGGACGACGATCGGGCACGACCACGTCCCGTTCGACCGCCACCGCAGCGTCGCCGCCTCGGAGCGGAGCTGCTGCATGGCGGGCCAGATGTAGTCGAAGAACTGGATCTCGGGTGCCGGTTGCAGGCCGCGCACGGCCTGGCCGACGGCGCGGCCGATGATGTTGGCCTCGGCGAGCGGCGTGTTGTAGCAGCGGCTCATGCCGAAGTCGCGCTGGAGGCCGTGCGTGGTGCCGAACACCCCGCCCTTGCCCTCGACGTTGGCGAGCAACTGCTCGCGGGCGTCGGCGACGTCCTCCCCGAACACGCGGATCCGGGCGTCGGCCGCCATGCGTTCGTGGAGCACGGCCTTGATCGCGCCGCCCATGGCGACCGGCTCGGCATCCGGGTCGGCGGGCTCGTAGTCGTCGGGCGGCTCGGGCAGGTCGGGGAGGGCGACGACGTGGTCCGTGATCGTCGCGGGGTCGGGGCGGGCGGCGGCGAGCGCCCGCTTGGCGGCGTCGGCGACGGCCTGGCGGGCCTCCTCGCGGACCGCGGACGCCTCCTTCGGGCTCAGGACGGCGGCGTCGACCAGCGCCTGCTCCATGCGGCCGATCGGGTCGCGCTCGGCCTCGTCGGCCAGCTCGCGCTCGCTGCGGTACTTGGCCTGCGTGTCGGCGCCGGAGTGCGAGTAGGGGCGGGTGACGTCGGCGTGGATGAGGAGCGGCCCGACGCCGGCCCGCACCCGGGCGATCGCCTCGGCAGCCCGGTCGCGCACCTCGAAGTAGTCGGTGCCGTCGATGCGCAGCACGTCGAGGCCGCGGAAGCCCTGCGCCATCTCCGACACGGGCGCCGGCGACTGGTCGGACACCGGCACCGAGATGGCCCAACCGTTGTCGGCGACGTTGTAGACGACCGGCAGGTGCAGCGTGGCCGCCGAGTTCAGCGACTCCCAGAACTCGCCCTCGGAGCACGCGCCCTCGCCGAGCGAGACGTAGGTGACCTCGTCGCCGTGGGCCGCGAGATGGTCGAGCCCGGGCGTGCGGCCGATGTAGCGACCGGCCTCGGCGCACCCGACGGCGGGGAGGCACTGGCTGCCGGTGGGGCTCGACTGGGTGACGACGTGACGGCCGACGTCGCTCCAGTGCGCCGGCATCTGCCGACCGCCCGACGCCGGGTCGTCGGCCGAGCCCACCGCCTGGAGCAGGATCTCGAGCGGGGTCACGCCGAGCCCGAGCAGCAACGCCATGTCGCGGTAGTAGGGGAAGAACCAGTCGTGGCCCGGGCGGAGCAGGCGGGCCAGGCCGAGCAGCAGCGCCTCGTGCCCGGCGCCCGAGATCTGGAAGAACACCCGGCGCTGCTTCTGCAGGCTGAGCTCGCGGTCGTCGATCGCCCGGGACGTGCAGGCGAGCCGGAAGTCCTCGACGACCTCGTCGGCCGGGATCCCTCGGAGCGCGCTGGCGACCACCGCCTCCGAGTCTGCCATCCGTCGGTTGCCCCGTCGCCGGTTGCCCCGTCGCCGGTTGCCCCGCCGCCGGGGCGGGTGCGACACTTCGATCATGGTCGATACATCGACGAGCGTCGACACGACGGCGACCGCGCGCTCTCGCCTCACCCGGGCCCTGGTCGCCGAGTTCGTCGGGACCTACTTCCTGCTGCTCGGGGTGATCGGCTCGGGGATCATGGCCGAGACCCTCAGCCCCACCGACGTCGGGTTGCAGCTGTTCCAGAACGCCTTCGCCACGGCCGGGATCCTCGTCGCTCTGATCCTCGCCCTCGGCCCCGCCTCCGGCGCCCACTTCAACCCGGCCGTCACCCTGGCCGACCGCATCCTCGGCGGGGTCACGACGACCGAGGCGTGGACCTACGTCGTCGCCCAGGTCACGGGCGGTTGCCTCGGCGTGATCTCGGCCAACGTGATCTTCGAGCTCGACGCCGTCGTGATCTCGACGAAGGACCGGTCGAGCGGCGCCCTCTGGTTCTCCGAGGGCATCGCCACGTTCGGCCTGCTCATCGTGATCCTCGGGGTGGTGCGCTCGGCCCGGGGCCACACCGCGCCGTTCGCGGTCGGCGGCTACATCGCCGGCGCCTACTTCTTCACGTCGTCGACCAGCTTCGCCAACCCCGCCGTCACGGTGGCCCGGACGCTGTCGGACACCTTCGCCGGCATCGACCCCGGCAGCGTCCTCCCCTTCGTCGCCGCCCAGGTCGCCGGCGCCGTCCTCGCGGTCGCGGTCGCCCGGGTCATCTACCCCGACATCGACGACGTCGCCGACCACGTCGTCGTCCCCCACGACACCCCCTGACCCGGACCGCGCCAGCGGCCCCGACGTGCAGCCGTGGGCGGGCCGGAGATGGTGGGCGCCACCGTGGCGGGCGGGGTGTGCGACAGGATCGTCGGGTGCCGGACACAGACCCGACGTGGCCCCTGCCGTGACGCGCGCCGAGATCCACGCCGACACCCG
>JBHIXO010000365.1:0-4540 GCA_041984725.1 Acidimicrobiales bacterium
CCGGTCCGGCGCCTCGACCGAGGTGCAGGGCCGGGGGTCGGCCGCGTCCGCCCGGATGGGCGGGGTGGTGACGGGTACCACCCCGCCCTCCCCGGGGGGCTCAGCCCTCCTCGGCCTCGGTGTCCGTGTCGCCGCCGTCGACGGCGGGATCCTCGGTCTCATCGGTGGCGGGATCCTCGGTCTCGTCCTCGAGCGAGTCGTCGGTCTCGTCCTCGAGCGTGTCGTCGGTCTCCGTGCCCGTGTCGTCGGTCTCCTCGAGGGAGGGGTCGTCGGACTCGGTCGTGTCGTCGTCGTCGGAGCAGGCGCCGGTGAGGGCGATGCTCAGCGCGAGGGCGGCGCCGGCCAGGGTGCGGGTACGAGAAGCCATGGGTGCTCCTTGCGTCAGGGGTAGAAGCTACTTCACCGTTTGTGAAGTCAATTCACAACGTAGCCTTCGACCGTGGGATCGACGCGAATCGACTCCGACGCCATCACGCGAGCGGCGCTCGACCTCCTCGACGCGGCCGGGACCGACGCACTCACGGTGAACGACCTGGCCGCCCGGCTCGACGTCGGCCCGTCGGCCCTGTACCGCCACGTCGACGGCATCGAGACCGTTCGCAGCCGGGTGATCGCGGCCGTCGCCGAGCAGCTGGTCGCCACGGTCACCCGGGCGGCCGTCGGTCGATCGGGCGAGGATGCCCTCCTCGCCATCGCCCGGGCGTACCGGGCGTTCGCCGCCGAACGCCCCGGGCGGTACGCCCTCGTGGCGGCTCCCTCGGACGTGGAGCCCGACCTGGTCGCCTCCCACCGCGCCATGACCGACGTCCTCGTGGTCGTGCTGCGCACCGGCTACGGACTCGACGGGGACGACGCCGTCCACGCCGCCCGCACGGTGCGCAGCGCACTCCACGGGTTCGTCACGCTCGAGTCGACCGCCGGCTTCGCCCGGGCGGAAGACCTGGACGCCAGCTTCGAGCACCTGACGAGCGTGCTGCTCGCCGGTCTCGCCGCGACGGGCCCGGATGCCGACCGGTGGCCGGGACGGAGCGCGCCTACTGGTCGAGACCCGGGAGGGTGAAGGGCTGCTTGTCCTTCGGTGCGGTGGCACGCCCACCGCCCTTGGGGGTCGTGCGCCCACCCTTGCCCTTCTTGGACTTCTTCCGCTTCTTCTTCTCCATGCGGCGGCCGAGCCCCGGCATGGACTTCATCATCTTCTGCATCTCCTCGAACTGCTTGACCAGTTGCGAGATCTGACCGACGTCGGTCCCGGAGCCGGCGGCGATGCGGGCCCGGCGCGAGCCGTCGATGATCGACGGGTCGGTGCGCTCCTCCTTCGTCATCGAGTGGATCATCCCCTCGATGCGGGCGATCTCGCGATCGTCGATCTCGACGTTCTTGATCTCCTTGGGGACGCCCGGCATCATCCCGAGCAACGACGAGATCGAGCCCATCTTCTTGACCTGCTGCATCTGCTCCAGGAAGTCGTCGAAGGTGAACTGGCCCTCGAGCAGCTTCTGGGCCGCCGCCTCGGCCTCCTTCTCCTCGAAGACCTGCTCGGCCTTCTCGATGAGGGTCAGGACGTCGCCCATGCCGAGGATGCGCCCGGCGAGGCGGTCGGGGTGGAACAGGTCGAAGTCGTCGAGCTTCTCGCCGGTGGAGGCGAACGCGATCGGCTTGCCGACGACCTCCTTGACCGACAGCGCGGCGCCGCCGCGGGCGTCGCCGTCGAGCTTGGTGAGGATGACGCCGTCGAGGGCGAGCGTCTCGTTGAAGTTCTCGGCGACGGTGACGGCATCCTGGCCGGTCATCGCGTCGACGACGAGGAAGGTGTAGTGCGGCTCGGTCGCCTCGGAGATCTGACGGACCTGCTCCATCAACTCCTGGTCGATGGCCAGACGACCGGCGGTGTCGACGATCACGACGTCCTTGCCCAGCCGGCGGGCCTCGTCGAGGCACTGCTTCGCGACGACGACGGGGTCGCCGGTGCCGGACGCCACGACGTCGTCGGGTGCCGAGAACACCGGGACGCCCACCTGCCCGGCGAGGGTGCGGAGCTGTTGGACGGCGGCCGGGCGCTGGAGGTCGGCGCCGACGAGCAGCGGGTTCCGACCCTGGGCCTTGAACCAGCGGGCGAGCTTGGCCGAGTTGGTCGTCTTGCCCGAGCCCTGGAGGCCGGCCATGAGCACGACCGTGGGCGGCTTCGAGGCGAAGGTGACCTTCATGGTCTCGCCGCCGAGGGACTGGATCAGCTCCTCGTTGACGACCTTCACGACCTGCTGGCCCGGGTTCAGCGCCTGGGACACCTCGATGCCGACGACCCGCTCGCGGATCCGACCGACGAGGTTCTTGACGACGCTGAAGTTGACGTCGGCCTCGAGCAGCGCGAGCCGGATCTCGCGCAGGGTCTCGTCGACGTCCTCCTCGCGGAGCTTGCCCTTGCCCTTGATGCGGGCGAAGATCCCGTCGAACCGGTCGCTGAGTGCCTCGAACATGGAGGACCGAGTCTACGACGCGCTCAGAGCGCGGCCACGGCCGCCGCGTCGAGCGTCGCCGCGCCGCGGACCCCCGCGACCAGGTAGGCGTCGAGCGCGACCGACTCGGTGTCGACCAGCAGCGGCTCGACCGGCCCGTCGGCGGTCCCCCCGCTCAGCAGCAGCCAGCGGCCGTCGAAGTCGAGGTGGGCCCAGGCGAGCCCGCCGTCGGCGACGACGAGGCGCAGTTGCTCGCCCTCGGCGTCGGTGACGACGACCTCCCAGTCGCCCTCGGGCCGCTGGTCCTCGGGGTCGAGGCTCCCGTCGACGTCGGGGCCCTCGAGGTGGGCCAACTCGGCGCCGTCGGCGGAGAACACGGCCGACTGCACGAACGGCGGCGCGTCGTACGGGAGCGAGTCGGTCGGACCCGGTCGCTCGATCTCCCGACCGGCGAGGTCGACGAAGGCCACGACCTCGGTGAGATCGCTGGTGTACGACAGCGCCACCGCCGACGGTCCGGCCGACGCCGAGGAGAGGAACAGTTCGGGCGCGGCCGCCGTCGCCAGGACCGTCTCGGCGCCGGTCGCCACGTCGTGGAGCACGAGGTGACCGGACGCCTCGGCGGCGGCGGTGGTGGCCGCGGCGTCGTCGAATCGGGCGTAGAGCACGTGGGGGGTGCCGTCGACCACGACCACGTCGTGCAGGTCGACGGTGGCGGTGGTCGGGACCGGGATCCGGATCGCGGCGGCGCCGGGTGACGGCACCGCGACGATGCCGGTCTGTTCGGAGACGCCGTCGTCGCCGACCTCCACCTCCTCGGCGGCCACCAGCCCGGCGCCGTCACCCACGACCGCGCCGACCGGGGTGGGCAGGCCGTCGACCTCGGTCGTGGCCGCCGGGGTCGCCCGGACGGCCCGGCCGTCGACCGAGACCAGGATCGGCGGCGGATCGCCGGCCCGGGTCAGGTCACCGGCCGGGGTGAGCAGCCAGTCGCCCGAGACGGTCGACTCGATCGCCGACTCGTCGTCGACGGGAAAGGTCGTCGAGGTCACCGTGTCGAGGGCCGACGGCGGGCCGTCACCGTCGGCGTCGTCACCCGCGCCGGCCGGCAGGAGGGTCGTGGTGGCCGAGGCGGGCTCGTCCTCGGCCCGGCACGCCGCGACCGCGAGCACCGCGGGCACCAGCGAGGCTGCGAGGGCCCGGGCCGGTGCGCGACGGCTCACCCCGGGATGTCCGTCGCCCGTACGACCAGCTGGTCGTCGACGGCCCGCACCCCGTGCACGGCACCGGCGGTGCGGACGAGGTCGAGGCGGGCCTCCTCGTGCGGGATGGCGCCGCGGAGCTCGACCCGACCGTCGGCGACCCGCACCGCCGGTTGGGGCAGGTGCCAGGTCCGCGGCGAGTTGGCCAGTTCGGTGCGGACCGCCGCGGCGACGTCGGCGGTGCCCGCGACGGGGGGCGTCGTGGGGCCGAGGACCCGGGCGCGCAGCGCCCGGCCATCGGTGGGGGCGGCGGCGAGCCCGGTGGCGACGCCGGCGCCGACGTACTCGGCGATCACGGGACCGACGGCGTCGTCGCCGATGACCAGCGCGGCCGCGCCGTCGCCGCCGTTGGCCTCGTCGGCCGAGGTGGCCATGCCGTCACGGATGTCGGCGGCCACGACCATCGTCGTCCCCGCGCCCTGGAGCGCGGTCCGCAGCGTGCCGATGCCGGACCGCAGGGCGCCGCCCAGGTCGAGCGCCCCGACCGACGGGTCGAGTCGGAGCGCGGCGTGGATCGCGGCGGCGTTGGTCTTCTCGAGGTAGGCGGGGGTGGAGGTGGCGAACCAGAGCGTGTCGATCGAGTCGGCGACGGACCCGGCGTCGCGGAGCGCGTTGCGGGCGGCCTCGGCCCCCATCGTGGTGGTGTCCTCGTCGTAGCTCGCGACACTGCGGGTGCCCCGTCCACCGCCCTTGCCGAACACGCCGGCGATCTCGCTGCGGTCGAGTCGACGGTGAGGGATGTAGGCCCCGCTGGCGATGATGCCGCGCATGAAACTCCTGAAGATCTGACGGACCGTCAGAACCATACCGGCACGGTCACGGCGT
>JBHIXO010000366.1:0-4478 GCA_041984725.1 Acidimicrobiales bacterium
AGGCGCTGCTCCTCGACCCCGATGTCCTGTGCATCGACGAGCTGTCGCTCGGCCTCGCGCCGGTCGTGGTCCAACAGCTCATCGGGACGGTCGAGGCGCTGCGCGCCGACGGGCTCACGATGATCATCGTCGAGCAGTCGCTCAACGTCGCCCTCGCCCTGGCCGACCGGGCCGTGTTCATGGAGAAGGGCGCCGTCCGCTTCCAAGGCCCGGCCGACGAGCTGGCCGCCCGCGACGACCTGGCCCGGGCCGTGTTCCTCGGCGGGGAAGGCGGCTGAGGTGCTCGCGCTGACCCTCGCCCCCGACATCATCGTGGTCGGGGCCCTCGCCGGCATGGCCTACGCCATCCTCGCCGCCGGCCTGGTCCTCGTGTACCGGGCGACGCGGGTCGTCAACTTCGCCCATGGCGAGATCGGGGCGTTCGGCGCGGCCGTGCTCGCCAAGCTCGTCCTCGACCACGGCTGGAGCTTCTGGGCCGCGCTCCCGGTCGTGCTCGTCGGCGGCGGTGCGATCGGTGCCCTGGTCGAGGTGTTCGTGATCCGGCGCCTCGCCCGCGGCCCCAAGCTCGCGCTCCTCGTCGCGACCATCGGCGTCGCCCAGCTCCTCCTCGTCGCCCAGCTGCTCCTGCCCTCGGTCCGCCTCGAGAACGCGGGCCCGTTCCCGTCACCCCTCGGCCGCACGTGGCGGGTCGGCGACCTCGTCCTCTCGAGCCCGCACTTCATGGTGATCGCCTTCGTGCCGGCGGTCGTCGTCGGGCTCGGCCTGCTCCTGCAGCGGACCCCGTGGGGCCTGGCCATCCGCGCGTCGGCCGACAACCGCGACGCCGCCGAGCTGGCCGCCATCTCGACCGCGCGGGTGTCGACGAGCGTCTGGGTGCTCGCCGGCGTGCTGTCGACGCTCACCGTCGTCCTCGTCAACCCGCTGCGCAACGTCAACGTCGGCGGGCTCGCCATCGCCGAGGCGCTCGGCCCCGGCCTGCTGCTGCGGGCGCTCGCCGCCGCGCTCGTCGGGCGCCTCGTGTCGCTGCCGGCGACGCTCGTCGGCGGCGTGGCCATCGGCATCGTCGAGGCCCTCGTCTTCGCCAACGTCGCCGATCCGTCCTGGGCCGAGCTCCTGCTCTTCCTGCTCGTCCTCGGGCTCGTCCTGCTCCGGGCGGCCGACGAGGACGCCGCCGTCGACCGGTCGGCGTTGGGTTCGCTCGTGCGCCCGGTCCCGGCCGCGCTCCGCCACCACCCGGTCGTGCGCCACGGCCGCATCGCGCTGGCGGCCGGCGCGGTCCTCGTCGGCGCGGCGCTGCCGCTCGTGGTCGGCGCGGCGGCGCAGACCTTCCTCCTCGGCCGGATGCTCGTCTTCGCCATCGTCGGCCTGTCGGTGACGATGCTCACCGGCTGGGCCGGCCAGCTCTCGCTCGGCCAGTTCGCCTTCGTCGGGCTCGGCGCGATGACCGTCGTCTTCCTCCACGACCGCGGGATGCCCTACGGCGCCGCCGTCGGCTACGCGGTCGTCGCCGGCGCCCTGGTGGCACTGCTGGTCGGGTTCCCCGCCCTGCGCCTGCGCGGCCTGTTCCTCGCCGTCACGACGCTGTCGATGGCGGTCGCGGCGCGCGAATGGTTCTTCACCCAGGAGTGGTTCCTCGGCGACGGGTCGGTCGTCTTCGTCCAGCCCGGCGAGACCCTCGGGATCGACTTCGACGCCCAGGGCACCTTCTACCTCCTGTGCCTCGCCGGCCTCGTCGTCGCCGCCGTCGTGACCTACCGGCTGCGGGCCAGCGGCATCGGTCGGTCGATCATCGCCGTGCGCGACAACGAACGGGCCGCGGCGTCGTTCGGCATCTCGCCCGCCGCGACCAAGCTCGTCGCCTTCGTCGTGCCCGGTGCGCTCGCCGCCTTCGCCGGCGCGCTGCTCGCCGGGCTCACCGTGCAGTTCGGGCCCGACGCGTTCGCGCCCGCCGACTCGCTGTCGATCGTGGCCATGGCCGTGATCGGCGGGCTCGGGTCGGTGACCGGCTCGGTGCTCGGCGCCGTCTACGTCCTCGGCCTGCCGGCCCTGATCGGCCCGACCCCGGCCGTGCAACTCGCCACGTCGGGCATCGGCCTGCTCGTCCTGCTGCTCTTCAAGCCCGGTGGCCTCGCCGAGGTCGCCTTCTCGTGGCGCGACCGCGTGCTCGCCCGCCTCTCGCCCGCCGGGCCGGGTGTTTCGGGCGCCGATGACGCAGGGCCGGACGACGACGAGGCCGCGGTCGTGGTGCCCCCCGCCGCGCCGGCCGCCCTCTCCACGTCCTCGTCGCCGGCCGCGTCCCCGCCCTCGGCCCCGACCGGGCCGGTGCTGGAGGTGCGCGACATCAGCGTGCGGTTCGGTGGCCTCACCGCCCTCGCCGGAGTGTCGCTCGACGTCGGCGCCGGTGAGGTGGTCGGGCTCATCGGCACGAACGGCGCCGGCAAGTCGACGCTGATGGACGTCGTCTCCGGCTTCACCACGCCCGAGACCGGCGTCGTCCATCTCCACGGCCGCGACGTCACGGCCGCGCCGCCCCACGTCCGGGCGCGGGCAGGCATGGCCCGGGTCTTCCAGGACGCCCGCCTGTTCCCGGGGCTGACGGTCCGCGAGGCCCTCCAGGTCGCGCTCGAGGTCGCCGACCCGAGCGACCTCGTCCCCGTCATGGCGGCGTTCGCGCCGGCCCGGCGAGCCGAGGCCCGCAAGGCCGCCTCGGCCGCCGCCCACCTCGACCTCTTCGGGCTCGGCCGGTACGCCGACGTCCACATCGCCGACCTCTCGACCGGCACCCGACGCATCGTCGAGCTCGCCTGTCTCTCCGCCCAGGGCGCCCGCCTGCTGCTGCTCGACGAGCCGACCGCCGGCGTGGCCCAGCGCGAGTCCGAGGCCATGTCCGGCGTGATCCGCCGGGTCCGGGAGGAGCTCGGGGCGTCGGTGCTCGTCATCGAGCACGACATGCCGATGATCATGGACCTGAGCGACCGCGTCGTCTGCCTGGCGGCGGGCCGCGAGATCGCCCGGGGTCGCCCGGACGAGGTCCGCCACGACCCTGCGGTCGTCGCCGCGTACCTCGGCACCGACGAACGCGCGATCGCCCGCTCCGACGTGCGAGGGGGCGTCGCATGAGCCCGGACGCCACCGCAGCCCGTGACCTCGTCGCCCGCCCCATGGCGGCGCTCGCTCGTCGCCTCGGCCTGCGCGACGGGCAGGCCTACACCGTCGTCTCGGGGGCCGTGGTCGCGCTCGTGCTCGCCGTGTTCGGCCTGCCGCCGGTGATCGACGGCGTCGACGCCGCGGCGCGCCCGGCGCCGGTCCCGGCGGCCGACACCGCGATCGATGCCGGTACCGGCGCACCGGCGGCGCCGTCCACCGGTGGCGCGGTCGAGGTGGCGACGCCGAGTCTCGGCGGGTCGCGGGCGCCGGCCGTCACGGTGACGAACGGCGTGCCCCCGACCGTGGCGCCGGGCGGTTCGCCACCCACCACCGACGGCGCCGTCGCGCCCCCGACCAGCGTGGCCCCGCCGCCCACCTCGGTGCCCGCCGGCACCGCCGCGGTCCTCGCCCCGCTCGACCAGCCCGGCCTCGACGACGTGGCGGTCGCCGCCGACGGCACCATCCACGTCGTGACCGACGACGGGCTCCCCGCATTGCGCCCGGACGGTTCGGCCCTCGTCTCGCTCGACACCGCGGGCGACGTGCTCGACGAGGCCCTCGTCGCCGGTCAGCCCGCGGCGCGCACCCGCGGACTCACCGGCGTGACCGTCACCCCCGACGGCGACGTCGTCGTCGCCGATGCATCGACCCACCGCCTCCTGCGCCACACGGACGGCGGCTTCGAGACGCTCGTCACCGTGCCGGACCTGCCCGCGTGCGGGCTGCTGCCCGGCGCCGGTCGGTGCCAGCCCGGCCTCGTCGACGTCCCGCCGCTGATCGAGGACGTCACCGCCGCCCGCGACGGAACGCTGTACGTCGCCGACCGCGGGCAGGGCATCGTCTGGGCGGTCGTCGGCGGCGACATCCGGCCGTTCCAGCGGGTGGCCGACCGGGTGCCGGGCGAGGGCCCGGTCGCCGTCACCGAGCTGTGGGACGGCGCCATCGCCATCGCGGTCTCGGCCCGTCTGACGACCCTCCCGCCCGGCCTGCCGGTCGTGCTCCGCGTGCCGACGCGCGGGCCGGACGCCGGGCAGGCGACCGTCGCCGTCGAGCTCGGCATCGGCGAGGTGCCCGGCGACATCGTCGGGGCCGACAGCGGCCGTGTCTACGTGTCGATCCCCGGTGCCGGGGTCGTCGCCGACATCGGCCTCGAGCAGGGCGACCGCATCGACCTCCGGGGCCAGGGGCCGGCCACCCTCCGGGAACCCACCGGCCTCGCCATCCGCGACGGCTCGCTGGTCGTGTCCGAACCCCCGGGCCTGACCGGTGGGGCCGGGCGCCTCCTGACGATCGCCATCTTCGACCGACCCGTGCGCTGAGGAACCATGAAC
>JBHIXO010000367.1:0-4415 GCA_041984725.1 Acidimicrobiales bacterium
GTCCCGACGTCGACGTCCTGCTCGAGGCGGCCGCCAACCCGATGGTCGCCGACGGCTACCGCCCGACGCCGCTCGGCGATCCCGCGACGGCGGGCGACGCGCCGATCTATCGCCTGAACCGCGCCGACCTCGCCCTGCGCCACGACGAGGTGTGGCACCTCGATCTCGACCTCCAGGTCCTGACCGGGCTCCTGCGCGAGCTGGCCGTCGACGACCCGCGCCGGGCCGAGCTGCTCTTCGGGATCGAGCGGGCGCTCGACGCCCTCGACCTCCACGACGTGCCGGCCACCGCGGGCGCGGCGCGCGCCGAGCTCGCCCCGCTGCTCGACCGGCGGGCGACCGACCACGCCCACCGCCTGTCGGCGATCGGTCACGCCCACATCGACTCGGCCTGGCTGTGGCCCCTGCGCGAGACCCACCGCAAGTGCACCCGCACGTTCTCCTCCGCGGTCGCGCTGATGGACGAGTACCCCGAGTACCGGTTCGTCTGCTCGCAGGCCGCGCAGTACGACTGGATGGCCGAGGAGCAGCCCGAGCTGTTCGCCCGCATCCGCGACCGCGTCGCCGAGGGCCGGTTCGTCCCCGTCGGCTCGATGTGGGTCGAGGCCGACGCCAACCTCCCGTCCGGCGAGTCGCTCGCCCGCCAGTTCGTGTGGGGGCGCCGGTTCTTCGACGACGCGTTCGGTCCCGACGCCACGCCGGCGAACCGGGTCGTGTGGATCCCCGACGTCTTCGGCTACGCCGGGAACCTGCCCCAGATCATGGCGGCGGCCGGCTGTGACTACTTCCTCACGCAGAAGCTGTCGTGGAACCAGACCAACCGGTTCCCCCACCACACCTTCTGGTGGGAGGGCCTCGACGGCACCCGCGTCTTCACCCACTTCCCCCCGGCCGACACCTACAACGGCGACGTCGTCCCCCGGGAGCTGGCGTTCGCGGTCCGCAACTTCCGCGACCAGGGCGCGTCGGCGGCGTCGGTCTACCTGTTCGGCCACGGCGACGGCGGGGGCGGCCCGACCCGCGAGATGCTCGAGCGCGCCCGCCGCGTCCGTGACCTCGACGGGCTGCCGCGCCTCGAGATCGAGACGCCGGACGCCTTCTTCGACCGGGCGGTCGTCGACTACGCCGACGCCCCGGTGTGGCGCGGCGAGCTGTACTTCGAGATGCACCGCGGCACCTACACGTCGCAGGCGCGCACGAAGTGGGGCAACCGTCGCGGCGAGCTCGCGCTGCGCGAGCTGGAGGTGTGGACCGCGACGGCCCCGGCCCCGCCGCTCGCCGAGCTCGAACGCCTCTGGAAGGTGCTCCTGCTGCACCAGTTCCACGACATCATCCCGGGTTCGTCGATCGCCTGGGTGCACGACGACACCGAGGCCGCCCACGCCGCCCTCCTCGCCGAGGCCGAGGCCCTGATCAGCGCGGCCCTCGACACCCCCACCACCACCGGTTCTGGGCCCATGATCGGAGAACCCGCGCTCACCACCCGTACCCAGAACGGGGGTTCGGGGGTCGCGAACGCGGGCCCCTTCGACGTCGTCGGGGTCGCGGTCGGGCCCGACGGTCCCGTGTGGGTCGACGCCCCGGCCCACGGCATCGGCGCGGTCGCCGACGCAGCCCCGTACGGGATCGCGTCGGTGACGGTCGACGGGCTCGTCCTCGACAACGGCCTCGTGCGGGCGACCGTCGAGGACGACGGCACGCTCGCGTCGCTCGTCGACCTGCGCCACGACCGCGAGTGCCTGCTCGGGCCGGGCAACGTGCTGCAGCTGTTCCCCGACCACCCCAACACCTACGACGCATGGGACGTCGACCCGCACACGCTGCGCCTGGCCCCGACGCTGCTCACCGAGGCCACCGCGGTCGACGTGCTCGAGACCGGACCGCTGGTCGGCTCGATCCGCGTCACCCGTGCGACGGCGGCGTCGACCATCGTGCAGACCTACGTGCTGCGGGCCGGCAGCGCCCGCCTCGACATCGTCACCGACGTCGACTGGCACGAGGACGAGAAGCTGCTGAAGACGGCGTTCCCGCTCGACCTGCGCACCGACGACGCCCGCTACGAGGTCCAGTACGGCCACGTCCGGCGGCCCACGCACCGCAACACGTCGTGGGACGACGCCCGCTTCGAGGTGTGCGGGCACACGTGGGCCGACGTCGCCGAACCCGACTTCGGCGTCGCGCTGCTCAACGACGGCAAGTACGGCCACGACTGCGTCGGCGACGACCGGGGCACCACGATGCGGCTCACCCTGCTGCGGGCGCCGAACTACCCCGACCCCGACGCCGACCGGGGCCACCACCGGTTCACCTACTCGCTGCTGCCCCACGGCGCAGCGCTCGACGACGTGCTGGCCGAGTCGTGGGCGCTCAACCTCCCCGTCCGGTTCGTTGCCGCCGCACCCCGGCCCTCGGTCGTGCGCGCCGACCATCCCGGCGTGGTGGTCACGGCCGTCAAGGCCGCCGACGACGGCTCCGGCGACCTGGTCGTACGAGCCCACGAGGCGTTCGGCGCCCGGGCGCGGTTCCGGTTGGCGTTCGCCGACGACTGGTCGACCGCGGTGCCCTGCGACCTGCACGAGCAGCCCATCGGCGACGAGTTCGCCGTGGTCGACGGCGCGGTCGCCTGGGAGTTGCGACCCTTCCAGCTGGTGACGCTCCGCCTGCGGCGCTGACCCGTCCGGGGCGCGGCCACCGGGTCGCGTCGGCGTGGTGGTCGGTCAGGGGTGCAGAGCCAGGTCGTCGGTGACCGGGTCGACGTCGGTCAGCACCTGGCGATGACGACGGCGGAGCACGAGGTGGCTGCCGACCGCGACGGCTGCGGCGACGAGGTTGCCCAGCAGGAAGGCGCGGGTGGCGCCGTCGAGTCCGTCGTCGGGGACGAGCACGAGGGCCGGCGCCAGGATCGCGACCGTGAGCGCGCCCGTGATCGCCACGGTGGCGACGTGGCGGTGCAGCACCCTTGCCTCGGTGAGGAACACCGACGAGACCGCCCACGGCACCCCGGCGGCGACGAGCGCCGGCAGGACGCGGGCCGCCTCGCCGTAGTCGTCGCCGTACACCACGGTGACGATGTCGCGTCCCGCCCAGGCGACGATCGCGGCGGCCGCCATGAGCGTGGTCGTGCCCACGAGCGTGAAGCGCACCTGGTTGCGCAGCGACGCGCCGTCCTTGCCGCCCTCGGCGAGCAGGGCCTGCCCGATGGCCATCGGCACGTAGAACGCGATGCTCGTGATGCCCCACGCGACGTAGAACGACGCGTTCGTGTCGGGGTCGACCTCGAGCAGGACGATCACGGGCAGCACGAACTGGGGGGCCTGGTAGGCGAGCGTCGAGACGTAGTTGACCGCGGAGTAGCGGACGGCGGCGTGCCGGGTGGCCGGCAGCGGGCGCAGGCGGTGGCGGTCTCCCGTGACGCGGGGCATGAGCAGCACGCCGCCCACGCCGGTGAGCAGGAGCGGCAGCGCGGCGACCGCGAAGAGGTGGACGGTCTCCACGTCGCCGTCGGGCACGAGCAGCAGCGGGAAGCGGAGGAGACCGACCACGACGATGCGGCCGAGCACGAGCACCCACCGCCGCACGGTCATCCAGCGCACGTCGACGATGAGGGTGAGCGCGGCGCCGACCGCCGCCGCCACGAACAGCACCGGGCCGGCGACGGCGTGCCAGTCGGTCAGCGCCCTCGTCGCCTCGGTGTCGACGACGACGAGGTACCCGGCGCCGACGACGGTCGCCGACGCGCACGTCGCCGCCACCGCCCACGAGAACGTGGCGTGGGAGTCGTGGTCGCGGCCCGGCGCGTACCGGGCCAGCGAGACCTGGAGACCGAGACCGGCGAGGTACGCGATGAAGAGGATCGACGTGAACAGGGCCGTGGCCCGGCCCACGTCGTCGGTCGTGTCGATGCGGGCGGCGACGAGCCAGAACACCGCGCCCGTGACGGCCTGGACGGCGGCGCCGACCACGAGCGCGGCCGAGCCCGCGAGCAGGTGGCGGTGGGGGCGATCGTCCGCCGTCGCGCCGGCGGGCTGCGCGGGTTCCGCGGGACGGTCCGTCGCCGGGTCCGTCGCCGACTCCGTCTCGGGGACCATCGCCGTCGACAGTATCGGCCGCTCCGCGCACGCCCGCGTACGGTGACCGCCATGTCAGGGGACGCCGAGCCAGGGGACGCCATGTCGGGGGACGCCACGCCGGGGGACGCGGCCACGAGCCGCTCGACGGGTGCGGCGACGGCGGACGGCGACGCCGCGGTGCGCACGTACCCCGGCGCCCGCCGGCCGGACCGGCACCGCCGGGTCGACGTCGGCGGCCTCGAGCTCGCCGTCCACGAGTGGGGCGACGAGCACGCCCCGCCGCTCCTGCTCGCCCATGGCGGCTTCGACTTCGCCGGTACCTACGACGTGTTCGCCCCGCTGCTC
>JBHIXO010000368.1:0-4413 GCA_041984725.1 Acidimicrobiales bacterium
TCGCCCTCGGCGAAGAACTCGAGGGAGACGGAGTTGAGGCAGTGGCGCTCGTGCGTCGGGGGCGGGCCGTCGGGGAAGACGTGGCCGAGGTGGGCGGTGCAGCGGGCGCAGACGATCTCGGTCCGCGCCATGCCGTGGGAGTGGTCCTCGATGCGTGCGACATGGTCGGGGTCTGCGGGCTGGGTGAAGCTGGGCCAGCCGGAGCCGGAGTCGAACTTGGCGCCCGAGCGAAAGAGCGGCAGACCGCAGAGGCGGCAGGCGTACAGGCCGTCGCGCTTGTTGTCGAGGAGGGTGCCGCAGAAGGGGCGCTCGGTGCCCTTGCGGAGGATGACATCGCGCTCCTCGGGCGCGAGGTCGGCGGCGAGGCGCTCGACCGCGTCGGGCGAGAGCGGGCGGATGTCGTGCCCGGAGGCGGAGATGTTGGGGCGGCGCGTTGAAGTCTGCATGTGTCTGTGTTCGTGCACTCGATGCGGGGTGATGCGGGCGGGCTCCGGGGCCGGGTACGAACCTCGGTCGCGGCCGGCGTATTCCGGTCGGGGTCCCGTGGCTAGGGGCATCCCTCGGCGAACGCCTGAACAAAGGCGAGGAGGTCGGAGAAGTCGAAGACGCCGTAGGGCGGGGCGAGATCGGCCACAATGTTCGAGCCGGAGAAGAGGTTGAGGAACGCGAGGACGTCGGAGAAGTCCGGATCGCCGTCGCGGGGGAGGGCGAGATCAATGCGGCACGGCGGGACCGGGTGTGCGAACAGGACCAGGGCCGACCGGGGGACGGTCCGACGGGAATGCGTTAGGATGTCGAGGTCTCCGTCGCCGTCGAAGTCAAGGAACGAGGCGGTGGCGACGTCCGGGGCGGCGAGGACTTCGGCCGTCGGCGTTCGTCCGGGGGCCCCTCGGACGAGCCTGATATTCTCGTGCAGCTCGCCGAGCATCGGCGAGCCGAGGGGGCCGACCTCGCCGCAGACGAGCAGTTCGTCGGCGTCGTCGCCGTCGATGTCGGCGACGTCGAGCTCGATGGCGGCGGCGCCGGGGACGTCGATGATCTGCTCGAAGCCCCCGAGCCCGTCGCCGTAGAGGACCGAGAGCGCCAGCGTTTCGTCGAGGTCGTAGGTCACGGCGGCGTCGGGGCGCCCGTCGGCGTCGAAGTCCCCGGTCTCGACCCAGTACGCGCCGCTGCCCCGGAGCTGGATCGGCGCGCCCGGAACGAGCGTGCCTGCCTCGTTCGAGAGCACGACGAGGGTGTCTGCGCCCCGGAGGACCACGACGACGTCCTCGTCGCCGTCGCAGTCCATGTCGCCCATCGCGACGCCCCAGGGGAACGAGCCGAGCATGATCGATTGCTGCAGCACCAGGGGCGCCCGCCCGGCGCCCTCGAAGACGTGGACGGCGCCGTCGTCACGGGTCGCCACGATGACCTCGGGCGAAGGGTCGTCGTCGATGTCCGCGACGACGGCACCGAGCGGGTCGGCGTCCGGCGGCAGGGGCGTGACGAGGGCCTTGGCGAACGAGCTGGGCGAGACGGCAAACAGCACGCCCAGGCCCTCGTCCGTGCCCGAGACGACCAGGTCCGTCCGCCCGTCGAGGTCGATGTCCGCGGGTCGGACGAGGAACGCGCCCTCGTCGGCGAACAGGAGCTCGGCGCGGAACCCGCCCTCGCCGTCGGCGACCTGGATCGCCAGGTCGTCGCCGACGGTGACGAAGTCGGTGTGCCCGTCGGCGTCGAGGTCGTGTGCGAGCTGGAAGACGGCGCTGCCGACGCCGGTCTCGAACGAGGCGCCGTAGAGGAGGATGCTGGGATCGCCCCGCGTCCTCGTGCGGAGAACGCCGACGCCGGCCGACAGGCTCGGGAAGAGGACCTCGTCGAACCCGTCCCGGTCCAGATCAAGCGCGAGGAGATCCACGCCAATGTCCCCCACGGTGACCGGGTCGCTCGTCGTGCCGGAGGTGAACCGGTAGCGGATCTGTCCAACGCCCATGAACGAGGAGCTGTACCCGCCGACGACGCGCGCGTGCGAAGATGCGACCATGCCGAGCGGGCGACCGAGTGACTCGAGGTCCGTGCTGCGGGCCGAGTACCCGTACGTGCGATCCCCCCGATTGGAGACGGCGATGATGGAGCCAGAGCCGGTGGAGACGAGCATGTCGGGCTGATCCGGATCGTCGATGGAGTCGAGGGCGAGGTAGCTGGGCTCGTCGAGCAGGGGGATGGGCTGGGGCGTCTGCTCGGGGCCGGCGGGGCTCCCGTAATAGATGTCCAACGCGTAGTCTGGGTAGTCGGCGCGCGCAACGACGATGTCGAGCCAGGAGTCGTGGTCGAGGTCGGCGAGCGCGACGTCGGCGAGCCTCACCCCGGCGGGATGCACCGCGTGGACAAGATCGCCCGAGAAGCCCTGGGGCGAGCCGTACGCGAGGCGGAGCGAGGAGGGCGACCCGTCCTGGATGTCGTCGAGCGCGATCAGGTCGATCCACCCATCGTTGTCAAGGTCTCCGGCGACGAGCCTCGGGGCGTAGCCGAGCCCGGGGAGAACGTTCGGTGTGAACTGGAAGTCGCCGTCGTTGCGCAAGAGCAGCACGACCCCGTTGCGCGAGGTCGCGACGTCCGCGTCCCCGTCGGCGTCGAAGTCCGCGATCGCGAGCGGCGAGTTGTAGAACGGTTCGGCGAGCCCGTCGAGATGGACCTCGGCGACGGTCTCCAGTTGGCCGTCGGGCGTGGCGCGCATGAACGCGTACACGCCCCGCGCCCAGTCGAGCGCGACGATGTCGGGCAGGGAATCATTGTTGAAGTCGGCGGCGGCGATGCGGCTGAAGTTGGCGTTGGCGCCGCTGAGCAGCCGGACACCGAAGGTCTCGCGGGCGTAGTCGATCCGCGCACAGTCCTCGCACGCCTGGCCCTGTGGGCTGGCGTAGAGGCGCACGTGATCGAAGAACGTCTGCTCGTTCGGAGCACAGAACGAGCCGAGACTGACGACAGCGCGGTCACCGACCAGAGGCCCGTCGTCGATCGGCGCGGTCAGCACGACATCGATGAAGCGCCCGTCGGGCGGCGCCGGGGCGCCCGCGTCGAGAGAGGAAGCCTCGGCGAGGAGGGTCCGCGTGCCGTCGTCGTCGAGTGCCCAGAGACCGATGCGATGACCGCCGAACGTGAGCGCGTCGTTGCGGGCGCCGACGGCGACGCGGAGTGTCAGGCGCGTGCCCGACTCGAGGCGATGGTCGAGCACCTGCTCGGCGCTGTCGCCGTTGAGATTGGAGAACGCGACGTTCTGGCCGTCGGGCACGGCATCGTCCAGGATGAACGCGGGCGGGTTGATCGGTCCGAACGAGTCCACGTCGGACCAAGGGGCGACGCCGCCCAGCGCGAACTGGCCGTCAGGCAGGGCGGGCGCTTCGAAGCTCGCGTTGAGGATGTCGATGGGCGCGGGGGGCGCCGCGGCCCGGGCGGCGGTCGCCGCGCCCAGGATCATGACGCCGCAAACTGTTGCCGTACAGCGGTTTCGCATCGTGGGCACAGCATAATCTCGCCCCTGTCGCGGGCGACTTCAATACTCCGAATCCGGCGTGGACGGAGCGACGGCGGGGGGCGAGAGCAGTCAGGGGAGTCGGATCGACCGCGCCGAACGGCTGGCGTTTGTTGGCTCGGTCATCCCCCCCACCGTCGCCCATCGGCCGGCGCCGAGCGGGACCAGGCCCCGGAGGTCCATGAGGGGGCCGCACGGCGAGGGGTGATTCGTGAACGTCTGGGCGCCCGGATCGAAGACGAGCAGTTGGTCCAGGGGCGCCGAGGCGACCGATGTAGACCGCGTCCGAGATCGCGAATCCGTCGGCGTCTGTGACGCCGTCGATCACCAGCAGCGTGTCGCTCGATATCCCGCCGGCGTGGCCGAAGAGGCCCGGGCCGGGCAGGGGCGTGCCGACCATCCAGGCGTTGGAGTGCGTGTCGTACAGCTGGACGTCGCGAACGTTGGCGTGCGCGGGGCCGTGCCAGCCCGCGACGAGCACGATCCACCGATCGCGCCAGACGGCGGCGAGCGTGTCGTCCACCTCGACGGGCGGGGGCGCCAGCTCGATCCACGCGTCGCCCGCGTCGTCGTGGCGGAAGAGTCGGGACTCGGTGAGTTCGGTCTTGTCGTCCACGACGGCGTACCCGCCGATCAGGTAGACCTCGCCGGCCACGGTGACGGCGCTGGCGCCGATCTTCCCGCGGCCCCGGAGCGTGGGCGCGTCGGCGATGCGTCGCCAGGCCGCGTCGCCCCGGTCGAGGCGGTACGCCCTGGGCGTGATTGCCGACGTGTTGCTGGGGTCGGTGATGCCCATGAGCGAGTAGAGGGTCCATGAGCCGTCCGACCGAACGACCGAGGCGACGGCGTTGTTCGAGATCGGGGCTGGCAGGCCGGGGAGATGCGGCGGGCCGGCGCACCCG
>JBHIXO010000369.1:0-4399 GCA_041984725.1 Acidimicrobiales bacterium
AGGTGGGCCAGCACGTCGAGGTTGCGGTCGACGACGGTCACGGACGCCCCGAGACCGACCGCCATCTCGATGGCGTTCTCGCCGACGACCCCGCCGCCGATGACGACGACCTCGCCCGAGTGCACCCCGGGGACGCCCCCGAGCAGTACGCCTGCGCCACCCTGGGCCGACTCCAGTGCGTGGGCACCGGCCTGGACCGACATGCGTCCCGCCACCTGCGACATCGGCGCCAGCAGCGGCAGCCGGCCGAACGGGTCGGTGACCGTCTCGTAGGCGACGCACGTGGCGCCCGAGGCGACGAGATCGGCGGTCTGCTCCGGGTCGGGCGCGAGGTGGAGGTAGGTGAACAGGACCTGGCCGGGTCGGAGCTGCGATCGCTCCACGGCGAGCGGCTCCTTCACCTTGACGACGAGGTCGCACTCCCGCCAGACGGTGGCGGCGTCGTCGACGATCCGGGCGCCGGCGGCGGCGTACTCGGCGTCGTCGGCACCGATGCCGCGGCCGGCGTCGGTCTCGACGAGCACCTCGTGCCCGTGGGCGGCGAGCTCCCGCACGCTCGAGGGGGTGAGCCCGACGCGGCGCTCGTCGCTCTTGATCTCGACCGGGGTCCCGACGCGCATGCCCGGCAGCGTAGGCCCGGATCCCGCGGGCCGATCGTCCGTGCAATTGCGCGGACAATTCGCCGCTACGATCGGCGCACGTGGAGGAGATCGGCTACGGAGCACTGGCCCTGCTGGCCGCCGGTCTCGGCACGCTCGGCGGCCTCGGCGGCGCGATCCTCCTCGTCCCGGCGCTCGTGCTCACCGGCATGTCGGCGTCGTCGGCCGCGCCGCTCGGCCTGTTGACGGTCGCCGCCGCCTCGATCGCCGCCGGCCCGCGCCAGCTCCTCGAGCGGTCGGTCAACCACCGGCTCGGCGTCACCACCGAGCTGCTGGCGTCGTCGGGCGCGGTCGTGGGGGCACTGGTGTCCGGCTCCATCAGCGACACGGCACTCACCTACCTGCTGGCCGTCGTCGCCCTCGGCGCGGCCCTCGCCGGTCTGCGCCGCGGCGGGCTCCGCAACCCGCCCCACCCCGACTGCGACACGAGCGACGTGGGCGAACGCGTCGGCTCGCTCGCCGGGGCGTACCCGCTCGGGGACGAGATCGTGCCCTACGAGACCCGCAACCTCCAGAAGGGCCTGGCGTTCATGGGACTCGCCGGCTTCGTCGCCGGGACGGCCGGGGCCTCCGGTGGCTTCATCAAGACACCGGCGTCGAGCGAGCTGATGCGGGTGCCGATGAAGGTCGCCGCCGCGACCACCACGTTCACGGTCGGCATCACGTCGTCGGCCGCCCTCATCGTCTTCGCCATCCAGGGCCGCATCGACACCGACGCCAGCGGGCTGGTGGTCGTCGGCAGCCTCCTCGGCGGGCAGCTCGGCGCGTCGCTGCAGTCGCGGCTCGCGCCGAACATCATCCGGCGCGTGCTCACCGTCCTCCTGGTGGTCGTGGCCGTGATCCTGGTGGTGCGGGCATGACGCGGCCACCCATCCCCGGCGGGAAGGTCTCGACCATCCGGGGCCGGCGCCAGGCGCCGGCGCTGACCTGGATCACGCGCCTCGTGCTCGGCCTCGGCGTGATCTCGGCCGCGCTGCCCGACGACGAGGGTCGCGCCGTCGCCACGGTCGCCGTCGGCGTCGTCGTCGCGGTGCCGCTGCTGCGCGTCGCCTGGCTGGTGTTCCGCTGGGTGCAGGAACGCGACTGGCGCTTCGCCCTCACCGGGACGGGTCTGTTGGCCGTCGTGGCACTCGGCGCCGTGCTCGCCGCCCTCTGAGCGCCGGCCGCGCCGGCTACTCGCGCTGCTTGGCGGCCTTGGCGAGGCGGGCGCGGACGGTCTGGTCGAGGTCGACCTTGCGGAGGCGGACGTTGCCCGGCGTGACCTCGACGCACTCGTCGTCGGCGATGTGCTCGAGCGCCTGCTCCAGCGCCAGGATCGTCGGCGGGATGAGCTTCTCGAAGTTGTCGGCCGCCGCGGCCCGCATGTTCGTCAGCTTCTTCTCCTTGGTCGGGTTGACGTCCATGTCCTCGACCCGGGCGTTCTCGCCGACGATCATGCCCTCGTACACCTCGACGCCCGGGCCGACGAAGAGCTGGCCCCGCTCCTGCAGGTTGAGCAGCGAGTAGCCGGTGGTCTGGCCGGTGCGGTCGGCGACCAGTGAGCCGTTGCGGCGGGCGCGGATCTCGCCGGCCCACGGCTCCATGCGCTCGAACACGTGGTGCAGGAGGGCGGTGCCGCGGGACTCCGTCAACAGCTCGGTCCGGAACCCGATCAGGCCGCGGGCCGGTACGAGGTAGTCGAGGCGGACCCAGCCGGTGCCGTGGTTCACGATCTGCTCCAGGCGGCCCTTGCGCACCGCGAGCAGCTGCTGCACGACGCCGAGGTAGTCCTCGGGCACGTCGACCGTGACCCGGTCGACCGGCTCGTGCAGCGTGCCGTCGATCTCGCGCGTCAGCACCTGGGGCTTGCCGACGGTGAGCTCGAAGCCCTCGCGCCGCATCATCTCGACGAGCACCGCGAGCTGCAGCTCGCCGCGACCCTGGACCTCCCAGGTGTCGGGGCGCTCGGTCGGCAGGACCCGGATCGACACGTTGCCGACGAGTTCGGCGTCGAGCCGTGCCTTCACGAGCCGGGCGGTCATCTTGTCGCCGTCACGGCCGGCGAGCGGCGAGGTGTTCACCCCGATCGTCATCGAGAGACTCGGCTCGTCGATGGTGATCACCGGCAGCGGGCGCGGGTCCTCGGGGTCGGCGAGCGTCTCGCCGATGGTGATCTCGTCGATGCCGGCGATGGCGATGATCTCGCCGGGGCCGGCCTCGGCGGCGGCGACCCGCTCGAGGTTCTCCGTCACGAAGAGCTCGCCGAGCTTCACGCGCTGCTGCGAGCCGTCGGCCCGGCACCAGGTCACCTGCTGGCCCTTGCGGATCCGGCCGTTGCGCACGCGGCACAGGGCGAGGCGCCCGAGGTACGGCGACGAGTCGAGGTTGGTGACGAGCGCCTGCAGCGGGACGTCCTCGTCGTGCCGGGGCGCGGGGATGTGGCTCAGCAACAGGTCGAAGAGCGGCCGCAGCGTGTCGCCGTCGATCGCCGCACCCGGCTCCGGGCGGGTCATCGACGCCACGCCGTCACGGGCGACGCAGTACACGATCGGGAAGTCGATCTGGTCCTCGTCGGCGTCGAGATCGAGGAACAGCTCCTCGACCTCGTGGACGACCTCGTCGATGCGGGCGTCGGGGCGGTCGCACTTGTTGACCACCAGGATCACGGGCAGGCGGGCGTGCAGCGCCTTGCGGAGCACGAACCGGGTCTGGGGGAGCGGGCCCTCGCTGGCGTCGACCAGCAGCAGCACGCCGTCGACCATCGACAACGCCCGCTCGACCTCGCCGCCGAAGTCGGCGTGGCCGGGGGTGTCGACGATGTTGATCTTGACCGGATCGCCGTCGGGCGGCTCGAAGCGCACGGCCGTGTTCTTGGCCAGGATCGTGATGCCCTTCTCCCGCTCCAGGTCCATGGAGTCCATGACCCGTTCGGCGACGTCCTGGTTCTCGCGGAAGGCGCCGGACTGCCAGAGCAGCTGGTCGACCAGGGTGGTCTTGCCGTGGTCGACGTGGGCGACGATCGCCACGTTGCGCAGGTCGGCGCGAGTAGCCAAGGGGAGCTCCGGGGGTGGAGGGCGGGGGACGGACCAGTCTGCACGCGAACGGGCCCGGATCCCGCTTCCGGATCACGTGATCGGGAAGCGGGTCCGGGCCCGGTCGGCGGCGTGGGCTCAGAGGCCGGCGGCCTCGATGAAGTCGGCGGCGATGTCGGCCGCGTCCTCCTTGTCGATGTCGAAGCGCTTGTTGAGCTCGGTCAGGGTGTCGGTGTCGATGGCCGCGCTGATGCGGTTCACGACGTCGACCAGCGCCGCGCCGTAGGTCTCGGACAGCTCACGGCTCACGACCGGCGTGATGTTGTCGGCGGCGAGCATCTCCATGTCGTCCTCGAGCAGGACCCAGCCCTCGTCGGCGATCCGGCCGCTCGTCGAGAACAGCACCCCGACCTGGATCTCGCCCGCGGCGAGCGCGTCGGCGACGAGCCCGGCCTCGAGCGGCACGAAGTCGGAGGAGAGGTCGATGCCGTACACGCGCTCGAGGCCCGGCAGGCAGAACGGATTGGTCTCGCAGTCCTGCGGGGCGCCGAGCGTCAGGCCGGCGCCGTCGGCCGGCAGGTCGGAGATCGCCTCGTACCCGGCCTCGGCCGCGGTCTCGTCGGTGACGACGAACGCGTTCGTGTCGACGGCCGGGGCCGGGTCGAGCGCGACCAGGTCGAGCGCGTCGAGCTGACCCAGGAGCAGGCCGACCGTCTCGTCGGCGTCGCC
>JBHIXO010000370.1:0-4391 GCA_041984725.1 Acidimicrobiales bacterium
GGCCGGGTCGGGCGGCATCGGTGCCGCGTTCGTACCACCGCCGGGCGCCGCCGTCGTGTGCTGGTCGGCCTCGGCCTGCACGGCGCCGATGATCCGCTCGACCTGGGCGTTCAGCATCGGCGTGATCTGGGCCCGGAGGAACGCGTTGACGGTCGATCGGGCCGTGTCGGCAGAGATGATCGCGATCTCGTTGTAGAGGTAGCGGTACAGCGCCGCCGCGCTGGCGCTGGTGAGCGTGGGCGTGCTCGCCAGCGTCGTGGCCGACGCCTGGATGAGCGCGGGGAGGTTGGCTGCTTCGGTGGCGAAGAGGTCCTCGACCCCTTCCCACGACCCGGGGAGTCCGGTGAGGTCGTCCTGCAGCGACGGCGACGGGGCCAGCGGCGTCGACATCCCGCCCGGTGCCGGCGCACCCGAGACCACGGCGCCGGCCATCTGCGTGGCCGCAGTGTCGAGGGCCGAGTCGGTGCCGGTGACGCCGATGGTCTCGATGCTGATGTCCATCGAGTCGGTGCGCAGCATGGCGCCGCCCTGGTCCTCGCCGATGGCGATGGCGATGCGGGACGCGTTCCCGATGGCGGCGTCGATGGCGTTGGTGAAAGCGGACCGGACCAGGCCCTGCAGGCTGGCGGCCGAGACGCTCGAGCCCACCGCGTTGTTGGCGACGGTGCGGTAGCTGAGGTTGTCGCGGGCCTCGAACGCCATCACTCGCGGCATGCGGGCGGTCGCGCCGGGCACGCCGGCGAGGGCGGCCTGGTAGGTGGTGACGAGGGCGTCGATCGTCGCCTGGTCGCGCCACGCCGAGCGCAGCACCGAGGCGAGTTGCGCACTGAGTACGCGCTGCTTGGTGGCGAACTCCGTGGCGACGGAGCCGGCGATGGAACCGACGTTGGCCAGCAGACGGGGGCGCATCGCACGCAGCACCAGGACCCGTCGCGTGGCGTCGTCCAGTCGTCTCGCCATGGCCGGCCCGGCGCTCGACGGCGCACCGGCAGCGCGGGCGGCGTCGTGGAGGATGGCGTGGGCCTGGGCGTTCGACTGGTTGTACTCGTCGGGGATCCCGATCAGGTGACCGAACTCGTGGGCGTAGGTCTCGATGCCCGGCGGTTGCCCGTTCGACGCGAGGCGGTAGTAGTTGCCGGCGTCGAACGCGGCGCCCGTGCCGGCCTGGCCGAGGTGCATGTTGACCTCGGCGTCGGCCTCGGCGTCGATGTCGAGCACCGCGGTGGCCGTGAACCGCACCGGGAGATCGATGGTGCGCGGGTTGTCGACCACGCCGGCCACCGGGTTCACCTCGGTCGCGACGAAGCGATACTTGTCGTTCCACAGGTTCACGAGCTGGCCGCACACGGCGGTGGCGTGGCTGCGGCGCTGGTCGGTCGCCGTCTCGGCGGGGAGCTCGACGCCGACGCCGCCCCGGCCGTTCACCGGGTCGATGAACTTGATGCGCACCTCGACCCCGACGCCGGTGGGCGAGCGGGTGAGCTGGTAGCGCGAGGGGCGTGTCTCGCCCGCGGCGCTGCGCGAGGCCCGGCCCTGACCGATCGAGTACGTGGTCGGGGTGAAGGACGTGCCGGCGTTGCCCTGCTGGAGCAGCTCGGAGTACTCGACCGGCACCGCGACCCGCTGGATGGCCCGGTCGACGGCCGGCGCGAGGAACCGGTCGCGAGCGAGCAGTCCCGTCGTCGCCGAGTTGCCCGCCGTTCGCTGCAGCCGAAGCAGCGAACGCGGCGACGACGGCTGGGCGTCGGCGCCCTGGGCTGCCAACCGGCGGACCAGTGCCACGCTGGGACCCGCGACCTCGACCGGCGCCGCCTCGGGAGGCTCGACCGCCCTCGCTTCCTGGTCCCGGGTCGCCCTCGCCGGCTCGCCCATGGCATCGACGGGCGCCCGGTCAGGACGCCGCGTCCTCCTCGTGGCGCTGGAGCATCTGCATCTCCTCCTCCTCGGGCATGTCCTCGCGCTGGAGCATCTGCATCTCCTCCTCCTCGGGCATGTCCTCGCGCTGCATCGGCAGGGTCTGGAGCTCCTCTTCCTCGTCCATGCCCTCGCGCTGCATGCTCGGCCCGCTCGTGGACGCCGCGGCAGCAGTCGACGTCGCCGCGGGTTCGGCCGGCGTGCGCATCACGGCGTCGGCCGTCGCCTCGGCCTCGCGCTCGAAGCGGTCCGAGGGGTCCGACACCTTGTAGCCCGCGCCCGTGTCGGTGCCCTCGACCGGGCCCTGGCGTTGCTGGACGACGTGGGTCAACTCGTGCGCCAGCGTGCGTTGTCCGTCCTCGGACCCCGGGTCGTACTGGCCGGATCGGAACACCACGTCCTCGCCGACCGTGTACGCGTTGGCGGCCACCGCCTCGGCCGAGTCCGAGGCCGCCGAGTCGTCGTGGATCCGCACCGAGGAGAAGTCGCTGCCGATGCGGTCCTCCATGAAGCCGCGAGTGTCGTCGTCGAGGGGCTTGCCCGATCCGCCGAGCACGCCGTTGACCTTGGCGCCGGCGTCCTCCTCGCGCATGAGCGCCTGCACGCCGGCGTTGCCCGCCGCCCGTTGCAGGCTCGACACGCCGGCCGTGCCGAGCGCGTCGGGACGGCCCGACGCGAGCGCTCCCTGCACGGCGCGGTCCAGGCCGCCGGTCTCGGTCTCGGGGGTGGCCACATCGGGCGTCGTGTGGTCGACGTCGAGGTCATGGTCGTGCATGGTCGCTGCTCCGGTCGTTGGCGATGGACGTGTAGGGGCCGAACTCGGCCTCGAGGCAGAGCCGTCCGAGCTTGCGGTACTCGCCGGCGATGGCCCGCACGAGGCAGGTCATGTCGACGTCGCGCCCGGTGGCGGCGGCCCGGTACGCGGCGGTGATCGCGACGCTGCGCACGTTGCCGCCCGACAGCTCGAAGCGGTCGGCACAGAAGTCGAGGTCGACGTCGTCGGCCACGGTGAGGTTGGCCAGGGCGTGCTCCCACAACGTGCGACGCAGGTCCTCGTCGGGCAGCGGGAACTCGATGATGGCGTCGAGACGGCGGGCGAAGGCGTCGTCGAGGTTGGAGCGGAGGTTGGTCGACAGCACCGCCAGGCCGTCGAAGCTCTCCATCCGCTGGAGCAGGTAGGCGATCTCCAGGTTGGCGTAGCGGTCGTGGCTGTCCTTGACCTCGGAGCGCTGCCCGAACAGCGCGTCGGCCTCGTCGAAGAGGAGCACGCCGTTCACGCCGGCGGCGTCCGTGAAGATGCGGTCGAGGTTCTTCTCGGTCTCGCCCACGTACTTGTCGACGACGGTCGCCAGGTTGACCACGTACAGGTCGAGGCCGAGCCCGCCGGCGATGACCTCGGCCGACATCGTCTTGCCCGTGCCCGAGTCGCCGGCGAACAGCGCCGTCACCCCCCGGCCCCGTCCGCCGCCGGGGCGCATGCCCCACTGCTCGATCACGGTGATGCGGTGGCGGGCCCGGTCGGCGAGCTCGTGGAGTTGGCGCCCGATGTGCCCGGGCAGGACGAGGTCGTCCCACCCCACCGTCGGTTCGATCCGCCGGGACAGCTTCTCGAGGCGGGCGGAGTTCTGGTGGACCGATCCGGCCCGCAGGTGCTCGGCGGTGACGAGACCGCCGTTCTGGCCGGCGAGGATCCGGGCGGCGTCCGCCGCCCGGACGATGGCCCGCGGTGAGAGCTGGAACCCGGAGGTGGCGTCCGCGGCGGCTGCCCCGTCGTCGGTGCCGGCGGCCCCGGCCCACACGGCTCGGCGTTGGTCGTCGCCGAGCACGTCGGTCTCGAGCTGGAGGGGCACCTGCCGCGACCACGCCGGGTCCCAGGCGGACTCGCCCACCAGGATCCGTGCGCAACCGGCCTCGGCCAGGCGGCGCAGCTCGCCGGCTCGCGACGCCCGGGGGTCGTCGTCGAGCAGCACGTCGATCGGACCGCACACCAGGATCCGGCCCGAGAGCATCGCCTCCCGGGTCGCGGTGGCGATCACCCCGTCGAGGCGGTCACCGGGGGCGGTGCGCTCCAGGTCGAGCACCAGCGACGTCCGGCCGGCGAGGTCGACTCCGCTCGCCGCCGTCTCGAGCCCACCACCGGCCCGACGCTCGCGGAGGTGGATCAACGAGACACCGCCGGTGAGCGCCCGGGCCACCGCCTCGGTCGAGGGCAGGACCACGAGCGGGGTGTCGACGGCCAGGTCGACGAGCTCGGGGTCGAGGGCGTCGTCGCCGAGCAGGTGGGCGGTCACCCGGTCGGGGACGCGGAGTCCACAGGTCAGGAACGGGCGGTCCGGATCCTCGATGTCGACCAACCCGTGCTCGACGAGCGGGGCTCCCGCCCGGAGCCGGGCGCGATCGCCGGATCGCACCGGGCTCGCCCCGGCGAGTTGCAGGGCCAGGCCCACCGAGGCCCGCCGCCGGCTGACGTCGTCGTT
>JBHIXO010000371.1:0-4383 GCA_041984725.1 Acidimicrobiales bacterium
CCCATGAACGGGTCGAGCACGAGGTCGCCCTCGTAGGTGTAGAGGTCGATCAGCCGGAGCGGGAGTTCGACCGGGAACGGGGCGGGGTGGTTGACCCGGGTGGCGCTCTCGGGCGCGAACTCCCACACGTCGAGCGTGGACTCGAGGAAGTCGTCGACCGTGATGGTGGAGGTCGACGGCAGCCCGTCGCGGGCCCGGGACCGGACGTCGACCGCCCGGTCGAACCGGCCCTTCGAGGCGACGACGACCCGCTCGGTGACGTCGCGCAGGACGGGGTTGCCCGGCCGCTGGAAGCTCCCCCAGGCGCACGAGCCGCCGGCGCCCTTGCCCTTCTGCCAGATGATCTCGCCGCGGAGCAGCAGGCCGAGGTCGTCCTGGAGGATGGCGACGACGTCGGACGACAGCGAACGGTACGGCTTGCGGCCGAGGTTGGCGACGTTGACCGCGATGCGGCCGCCCGGTTCGAGCTTGCGCACGCACTCGGCGAACACGCCGCGCAGCATGTCGAGGTAGTCGAGGTAGTCGGCCGGGACGCCGTCGACCCCGAGCTCCTCCTCGTAGGCCTTGCCGGCGAAGTACGGCGGCGAGGTGACGACGAGGGCGACCGACCCGTCGGCGACGTCGCCGTGGGTGTCCATGTCGCGGGCGTCGCCCAGCCAGATCTCGTCCCGGGCCTTGTGCGGCGCCACGTGGTCGTCGTCGGACACCTCGGGCGGGGCGAAGCGTGCGTAGAACGCGCTCGCGTCGTGGCCCTCGCGCTTGCCGACGCCGAAGTTGGAGGTCGCCGTGGGGCGGCGTCGGGGGCGGGCCGGATCCATGGAGCGATCCTACGGGCGCCCTCCGACAGGAACCCGGACCGGCACGCCGCCGGTGCCGGGCCGCGTCACGGCGGGGTCAGCGCAGGCCGAGGCGGCGGACGAGGTCGATCGGCGCCACCGACCGGTTCATGGTGTAGAGGTGCAGGCCGGGCACGCCCCGGGCCAGCAGGTCGTGGCACAGCGCTTCACACACGTCGGTGCCGAGGATCCGCACGGCCTTGGGGTCGCCGTCGACGGCCTCGCAGCGCGCCCAGAGCTCGTCGGGGATGACGGTGTCGTTGATCTCGCTCATGCGCCGCATCGAGTGGATGTTGATGAAGAGCATGATCCCGGGGACGACCGGCTTGTGGCAGTCGAGCGCGGCGAGCTCGTCGAGCAGCCGGAAGTACGGGTCCGCCGTCCACACGAACTGCGTGATGGCGAAGTCGGCGAGCGCCAGCTTCTCGGCCAGGAAGCCCCGGTCGGACTCGAGGGTCGGCGAGCGCGGGTGCTTCTCGGGGTGGGCGGCGACGCCGACCGAGAAGCGGCCGGGGTGCTCGCGACACAGCTCGACCAGCTCGATGGCGTGGGCGAAGTCGCCCGGGGGCGAGCCGTCGCCGGGCGGGTCGCCGCCGAGCGCCAGGATGTTCTCGACCCCGCCAGCGGCGTAGGCGTCGAGCAGTTCGACGATCTCGGCCTTGGTGTGTCCGGCGCAGGTGAGGTGGGCCATCGTCGGGAACGGACGGGCGGTGTTGGCGCCGATCACGACGTCGCGGGTGCGGTCGCGGGTGGAGCCGAGCGCGCCGTAGGTGACGCTGAAGAACGACGGGTCGACGGTCTCGAGCTCGTCGAAGACCTCGATCAGCTTGGCCTCGGAGTCGTCGTCCTTGGGCGGCGAGAACTCGAAGCTGACGGTGGGCGTGCCGTCGGCGGCGGCGAGGAGGTCGGCGATGCGGGTCATCGGTCGTGTCTCACCGGGCGGCGCGTGCGTGGTGGGCCTCGGCGAGGGCGACCGTGTTGCGCAGCAGCATCGCGACCGTCGTGGGGCCGACGCCGCCGAGCCGCGGCGTGATCCACGAGGCGACGTCGCCGACGGCCTCGTCGACGTCGGGCAGCAGCTTGCGGCCCTCCCACGACACCCCACCGGACACGACGATCGCGCCGGGCTTCACCATGTCGGCGGTGACGATGGCGGGCGAGCCGACGGCGGCGATCACGACGTCGGCCCGGCGGGTGTGGGCGGCGATGTCGTCGACGGCCGAGTGCACGACGGTGACGGCCGCGTTCGCGCCCGCGCCCTTGAGGGTGAGGAGCAGCGACAGGGGCCGGCCGAGCGTGGGGCCGCGCCCGACGATCACCACGTCCTTGCCGGCGATGTCGACGCCGTAGTGGACGAACATGGCGCGGATGCCGGCCGGCGTGGCCGGCACCGGGCCCTCCTGCTGGAGGACGAGCTTGCCGAGGTTCTGGGGGTGCAGGCCGTCGGCGTCCTTGGCCGGGTCCATGCGGTTGATGGCGGCGTCGAAGTCGAAGCCGGGGGCGACCGGGTACTGGACGAGGTAGCCGTCGACGGCGGGGTCGGCGTTGAGCCGGTCGACCGCGTCGAGCAGCGCCTGGGGGTCGTCGGTGGCGGGGATCTCGACGTTGTGGCTGGCGATGCCGACCTCGGCGCAGGTCTCGTGCTTCTTGCGGACGTAGCCCGCGGACGCCTCGTCGTCGCCGACCAGGACCGTACCGAGCCCGACCGACTTGCCCTGCTCGGCCAGGGCGGCGACGCGGCCCCGGACCTCGTCGAGGACCGCCTCGGCGACGGGGGCTCCGGCCAGCAGTTGTGCGCTCATCGCCGGCGAGTCTCGCAGGTCGGACCCGATGTCCCGAACCCGTTCCGCCCACCCGTCCCCCACCCGTTCCGTGGTGCGTTTCGTGTCGGGGACGACACGAACCGCACCGCGGTTCACGGGTGTGGGGGTCAGAAGACGATGCCCGCCACCGGGTCGGGCAGCCGGAAGGCCCGGTCGAGGTCGGCGACGAGAGCGGTCGGGGCGTCGAGCCGACCGAGGAGCGCGAGCTGCGAGGCGGTGCGCGACCCGGACCACAGCTGCGTGAGCGCGCCGATCGAGGTCGCGACCCGGGGCAGCCCGGGGGTGTCGCCGAACGTGGCGCGGGACGTCTCCCCCACCTCGACCGTCCAGGTCCCGGACACCCCGGCCCATCGTCCGCCGCGGTCGACGAGCGGGTCGGTCAGGTCGAGCACGAACGACACGGGCGGCCCCGACCAGCGGTGCGCACCGATGCAGGCCGGCACGTCGAGGATCCGGAGCTCCAGCTCGCCGAGGGCCCGGTGCGGGGCGACCCGACCGCCGTGCAGGCCGACGCGTCGCGTCTCGCTGATCGGCTGGTCGAGGACGTCCTGGAGTCGCAGTTCGGCCGGTTCCTCGAGCACGACGACGTGGACCTGGTCCCCGAGCGAGCGCAGGAGGCCGAGGCCGTCGAGCAGGTCGGCGCCGGTCTCGAAGAGGAGGTGCTCGACCTCGTAGGGCCCGTGCTCGAGATCCTCGGCCCCGCCCAGCACGGCGCACGTGAGCCGACCGTCGTCAGCGCGCAGCCCGAGGCCGAACATGCCGTCGAGCCAGCACAGCTCGGCGCGGGTCACCTCGGGCTCGGCGATCGTCGCACCTCCGTGACCACGGTGTCGCCGGTGCATCAGGTCGTGGACCTCGGCCCAGTCGTCGGCGGTGAGGCGGACGGCGGGACGGGCGGGGAACGGGACGGTCAGGCGGGCGGGGTCGACCGCGAAGCGGTGGCCGTAGGGGCCGGGCGCGAACCCGAAGCGGTCGTAGAAGCCCTGCTCGAACATGCCGAGCGCGGCGACGGCGGCGCCGTCGTCGTGCGCGGCGGCCAGGTGCTCGGCGAGCAGACCCGACGCCAGGCCCCGGCGCCGCCCCACGTGGCTGGTCGTGACCGCGCCGACGATGCTCAGCGGGATGTCGGTGTCGACGTGGCGCCACGTGCCCTGCGAGCACTGGACGAGGCACTCGGCCGGGCCGTCCGGGCTGGCGTCGACCGCCGTCACGAGGGTGCGCCCCGCCCCGAGGAAGTGGCGCATGCCCGCGTCGTGGCGGTCCTCGTCCTCGTCGACCCAGCCGACCTCGACCCAGATGCGCCGGCAGGCGTCGAAGTCCCGCTCCTCGTCGTAGCCCCGCACCCCCCGGATTCTGGCAGGACGAGCGGAACGCCGGCCCACGCGTTGTTCCGCTCGTCCTGCCAGTTCCAGAGGGCGGGTGGACCGCTCCCTCACCCCTTCCATCCCCTTCCCGGGCGGGGATCAGTGCAGGAAGTGGCGTTCCCCGGTGAAGACCATGGCGACGCCGAGCTCGTCGGCCTTGGCGATCGTCTCCTCGTCGCGGACCGAGCCGCCCGGCTGGATGATCACGGCGACGCCGGCGGCGGCCGCGGCCTCGATGCCGTCGGGGAACGGGTAGAACGCGTCGGACGCGCAGGCGCCCCCCTCGGCCCGGCCGGCCGCCTTCTCGGCGGCGATCTGGCCGGCCTCGACGCGGTTCTGCTGGCCGGCGCCGATGCCCCA
>JBHIXO010000372.1:0-4375 GCA_041984725.1 Acidimicrobiales bacterium
TCCGGCGGTGCCGGTGGTGGCGGTGGCGGCACGCCCGCCGTCGTCGCCGACCAGTCCAACATCGTCTGGGACCTGCTCGGCCTGCTGCCCCTCGACGTCCGCCAGCTCCTCATCGACCTGCTGGGCGACCTGCCGGTCCGCACGATCGACCAGCTGATCGCCGAGCTCGAGGCGCTCACCCCCGACCAGATCGACGAGCTCGCCGACCGCGTCGTCGCACTGGCCGGCGACGCCACGAAGCTGCTGTCGCTCGTGACGTCGCCCGACCTCGAGGGCGCGCTCGACGCGCTCACGGGCGGGGCCGGGCTCCCGGTCCCGACCACGCCGGCGGCGACCGTCCCCCCGGTGGTGACGACGCTCCCCGTCCCGCCCGTGACGGTGCCGCAGGTGACGGTGCCCCAGCTGCCGCTCCCGCCGGCGGTCACCACCCCGCCCACCGTCACGGTGCCCACCGTCACGGTCCCCCCGGTCGTGACCACGCTGCCCGTGCCCGTGCCGTCGGTGACCCTGCCGATCACCGACCCCGCCGTCACCGTGCCGGGCATCCCCGGCGGCTGACGCCCCCACCATCGGGTCGGAACGGGGCGGTGGGCATCCGGCGGGCACCGGTAGCCTCGCCCGCTCCATGGACCCCCACGACCACGACCCCGGCCACTGACGTGCAGCTGCCCGCAGGCTTCCTCGCCCACAGCGCGTCGATCGGCATCAAGGACGACTCGCCCGACTTCGCCCTCGTCGCCGCCGACCGGGCCTGTTCGGCGTCGGCGGTCTTCACGCGATCACGCTTCGCCGGTCCCAGCGTCACGCTGTCCCGGGCCCACGCGGCCGACGGCCGCCTGCGCGCCGTGGTCGTCGTCTCGAAGAACGCGAACGTGGCCACCGGGCCGGGCGGGGCCGACGACGCCCGCGAGCTCGCCGCCGGGGTCGCCCGGGCGCTGGGGTGCCCGCCCGAAGAGGTGCTCGTCGCCTCCACGGGGGTCATCGGACGCCGCTACCCGATGGACCGGGTCCGGGCGCACCTCGACGCGCTCGTCCCGCCCACGGACGCCGCCCTCGACCCGGTCGCCCGGGCGATCATGACCACCGACACCCACCCCAAGACGGCGTCGGCCCCGGCCGGCGCGGCCACCGTGGTCGGTGTCGCGAAAGGCGTCGGGATGATCGAGCCCGACATGGCGACCATGCTCGCCTTCGTGTTCACCGACGCCGAGGTCGAGCCGGAAGTGCTCGACCGGGTGTTCCGGCGCGTCGTCGACCGCACCTTCAACTGCCTCTCCGTCGACACCGACACGTCGACGTCGGACACCGCCGCCGTGCTGGCGAGCGGCGCCGCCGGACCCGTCGACGAGGCCGACCTCGAGGCCGCGCTCGACGCCGTGTGCCTCGACCTCACCCGCCAGCTCGCCGCCGACGGCGAGGGGGCCGAGACGCTGCTCGTAGTCACGGCCGACGGCGCGCGCGACGACGCCCAGGCCAAGCGGGTGGCGAAGGCGATCGTGAACTCGCCCCTGGTCAAGACCGCGGTGCACGGCGCCGACCCCAACTGGGGGCGCATCGCCATGGCCATCGGCAAGTGCCAGGACGACACCGACATCGATCCCGAGGCGGTGGTGATCCGCATCGGCGCCCGGGAGCTCTACCCGGCGCCGGCCGGTCCCGACGAGCTCGCCGCACTCGAGGCGTACCTCCGCGGCGACGAGGTCACGATCCACGTGAGCCTGGGCATCGGCGACGGCGCCGCCACCGTCTACGGCTGCGACCTCACCGACGGCTACGTCCGCATCAACGCCGACTACACGACCTGAGCGGCGCTCACGCCACGCACTCGCCGGCGAGGCTGCTCAGCGCCACGCCCCTTCGGGCCTGCCGGAAGGTGTGGGCGTCGAGCCCGTTGGTCAGGTAGACGAACGAGAGGCCCGAGTCGGGGTCGGCCCAGGCGAGCTGCCCGCCCGCGCCGTTGTGCCCGAAGCGCCGGGGGGAGCCGGTCTTGCCGAACCCGCGGAGGCTCGCCTTGCCGTCGTCGCCCGCCGTGCACAGCCCGAGCGTCCGCAGGATCGGCATGCGCAACAGCGGGTCGGGGAAGGTGTTGCGCACCCGGCCGGTCACGTCGGCGAGCAGCTCGGGGTCCCAGACACCGGCGGGGTTGTGCAGGAGGCACTGGTAGAAGCGGGCGAGGTCGGCGGCGTCGGAGATGCCCCCGCCGCCGGGCACGCCGAGCGCCCGCACCTCGGGCGCGTTGAACCCGAGCAGCGCGTCCTCGGTCACCTCGGTGAGGGGGAGCTCGCGCACGCCGAACAACGCCTCGATCTCGTCGGGCGTGGGCGGCTCGCCGGTGGCGATCAGTTCGGTCACGTCGCCCTGGTCGTCGACGGGCACGCCGACCCGCAACCGGTCGAGTCCGTGGGGGGCGAGCACCCGGTCGACGACGACGCTGCGGAAGTCGTCGCCCACGACCCGCTCGATGATCTCGGCGAGCACCCAGTGCGCCGCGGTCGGGTGGTACTCGAAGGCCGTGCCCGGCTCCCAGTTGCACTTCCAGCGGCGCATCCGGTCGAGGCGGCCCTCCCGGGTCCACCAGTCGGGCGGGCCGAGCGGCGCGCTCGGGAAGCCCGACGAGTGGAGCAGCACCTGCTCGAGCGTGATGGTCGGGCCGCGCTCGGGGTCGCCGTCGGCCATGAACTCGGGGATGTGGTCGACGACGAGGTCGGCGACGTCGACGCGGCCCTCCTGGAGCAGCGTCCAGAACGTCGACACGACCACGGCCTTGGTGGCCGAGAAGATCACGTAGCGACTGGTGGGCGTGGCGTCGCCGAGCGTCTCGCCCGCGACGACCTCACCGTCGAGGGCGAGGGCCCACTGACACGACGGCAGCAACCCGCTGTCGATCTCGCGGCGGGCGCGGTCGGCGAGCGCCGCGACCCCCTCGTCTCGCAGGACCGTTCCCCCGGCTGGCATGGCGGCACGCTAGCCGCACGGGCTGACCGCGGGTCAGCTGACCAGCGTCCAGACCATGGCGAAGTGGCACGCCGCCGCGACGACGGTGAACGAGTGCCAGATCTCGTGGTAGCCGAAGACGGCGGGGCGCGGATCGGGACGCTTGAACATGAGCACGAGGGCGCCGACGGAGTAGGCGAGCCCGCCGCCGGCGAGCAGCAGGAACGTCCCGAGCGTGATGTTGGAGACGATCCAGGGCAGGGCGAGGACGGCGGCCCAGCCCATGACGCCGTAGATGGCGTTGGCCGAACGGGGGAAGCGGTCGACCCCGAAAAGCTTGAGGGCGATGCCCATCGCCGCGGCGACCGAGATGCCGGCGAGGAAGAGCTGCCCGCCGCGGGCGGGCAGGACCATCAGGCAGACGGGCACCCACGTGCCGGCGATGAGCAGGTAGATCATCGAGTGGTCGGCGAGCTGCATCCGGCGGCGGGCCGATGGCGACTTGGCGACCAGGTGGTACGTCGCCGACGTGACGAAGACCGTCAGCTGGGCGAGCGCGTAGGCGAGGGCGGCGAACCGGGCGCGGGAGTCGACGGCGGACGCGACCAACCAGATCCCGAGCGGGATGACGGCGACGGCGCCGGCGGCGTGGAGGACGCCGCGATACTTGGGTCGGGGCCAGAGATACGACGGCATGTCGTACCGCGGCTCGATGCGCAGACCCTGGACCACTCCCACCCGGCCCATTGTCGCGCCCGACCCACCCCCTCCCGGGCATCGGGCCGGGAATCGGGTGGTCAGCGGGTCAGATCGGGAAGCCGTGCGGGGTCGGGGGTGCGACCAGCGCCGGGTCGAGCCCCGGGAGGATCTCGGGCTCGGATCCGTCGCCGCTGCACCACTCGAGGGCGAACGGGTAGGGGTTGACCGAACCACGGTCGGCGAGCATGACCTCCCAGTGGAGGTGCGGCGTGCCGGCGTTGCCGGTCGAGCCGACCGTGCCGATCTGGGTGCCGGCCTCGACCCAGCCGTCGGTCACGTCGAGCGACGCCAGGTGCGAGCCGAAGTACGTGTTGCCGTCGGCGTCGGTGAGGTAGTAGCCGATGCCGCCGAGGGAGGAGTTGCTGGGGCGGATGGAGCCGGCGACCGGGGCGATGACCGGGGAGCCGTAGGGCGCCATCATGTCGACGCCCTTGTGGCGCCGGCCGCCCGAACGGGCGAAGCCCCACGAGTCGATGAACTCGGACCCGGGGGCCGGGCAGTAGGTGGTGGGGGCCTCGGGGAGGGCGCCGGCCAGCGCGCCGGTCGCGGTCGACACGAGGTCGAGACGGTCGGTGACGGCCCGGACCGCGGGGTCGACGAGGTGGTCGAGCGCGATCGGCACCGGAGCGCCGGCGGTCTCGGAGCCGGACGGGCCGTCGGCGGCGCCCGCGATGGCGGACGT
>JBHIXO010000373.1:0-4355 GCA_041984725.1 Acidimicrobiales bacterium
GCAGAGGTCGGGAGTTCAAATCTCCCCCACCCGACCAGAAGAACATGCAGGTCAGCGGCGGTTTCTGGACCGCCGCTGATTCGCGTCTCGGGTCGGTCATCCCGCGTGGCCGACGAGCGGGCCGACCAGGCGCGCACCGCGGCGCTCGACGCCGGCCTCGACGCCGACGTGGCCGACGTCATCGCCCTGATCGCCACCGGCGACCTCGGGACCTACGAGGTCCGCTACCCGGGCCCGGTCGACGGTACCGAACTGCGCATCGTGCAACGCCCGCCCGATCGCCTCGTCCAGGTCCTCGCCGGCGAGACGGTCACCGAGACGCGCCTGGTGGTCGACGGCGAGGCGTTCGAGTGTGTCGCGACCGACGACGACGGGCCGGTCGACGAGTGCGAGCGAGTCGACGCCTTCGTCGACCCGCCCGGCGTGTTCGACGAGGCCGCCCTCGCCCGCCTGACCGAGGCGCTGGTGGCGCGGGCCGACCAGTTCACCTTCACCCGTGAGACGATCGCGGTCGCCGGCGTCGAGGCGACGTGCCTCGTGACCCGACGGCGGGCCGAGGTCGAGGACCCCGCGCTCGGCGCATCGGGAACGATCTGCGCCTCGGACGAGGGTGCGCTGCTGCTCGTCGACCAGGGCGACGAGCGCCTCGAGGCGACGGCGTACACGACCGACGTCGCCGACGACGCCTTCGTCCGACCCGACGCCTGAACCCGGGGACGACGGGGCGGCCGGGCCCGTCGCCGAGTTGACGATCGGGGTGGCCGACCGCGAGCGTCGCCCCACGGGTGCGTGGTCGGCTCGGTACGATCGGTGACGTGGACGACCCCGACATCTGGCGGTGGGTCTGGTTGGCGGCCGCCGTGGGCTTCGGTCTCGGCGAGATGACGTCGCCGGGCACGTTCTTCATGGCGCCGTTCGCCGTGGGGGCCGTCGTGGCCACGCTGGCCGCGTTCGCCGGCGCCTCGATCGGAGTCGGCTGGCTGCTGTTCGTGCTCGTGTCGGCGGTGTCGTTCGCCGCGCTGCGGCCCATCGCCCGCCGACTCGATGCCAACACCCGCAACCCTCGCGGCGTGGGCGCCACCCGACTCGTCGGCGAGCAGGGCGTCATCCTCCAGCCGGTGCCCGAGGGACCCGACGCGCTCGGCCTCGTCCGCATCGGCCGTGAGGAGTGGCGGGCCCAGTCCATCGACGGCACGTCGATCGCCCAGGCCACGCCCGTCACCGTCCTCGAGGTCAAGGGCACGCGGGTGATCGTGTTCCCGACCGGCCTCCCCATCCCCACCATCCCCCCGGAAAGGTCCGCCTGATGGCATTCGTGATCGTCCTCGCCGTCATCTTCGTGGTGCTGCTCGCCATCGCGGCGAGCGGCATCCGCATCGTGCGGCCGTATCAGCGCGGCATCGTCGAACGCCTCGGCAAGTACAAGGAGACGGTCGATCCGGGTCTGCGGCTGATCATCCCCTTCATCGACACGATCCGCGTGGTCGACATGCGCGAGCAGGTCGTCGACGTGCCGCCCCAGGAGGTCATCACCTCCGACAACGTGGCGGTGTCGGTCGACGCCGTCGTCTACTACGAGCCGACCGACCCCCAACGCCTCGTCTACAACGTCGCCAACTTCATCCTCGCCGTGACGAAGCTCGCCCAGACCAACCTCCGCAACGTCATCGGCGACCTGCAGCTCGACGAGTCGCTCACATCCCGCGACAAGATCAACATCGCGCTGCGCCAGATCCTCGACGACGCCACCGACAAGTGGGGCGTCCGGGTCGTCCGCGTGGAGATCCAGCGCATCGATCCGCCGCCCGACGTCATGTCGGCGATGCACGAGCAGATGAAGGCCGAGCGCAACCGGCGCGCCGTCGTCACCGAGGCCCAGGGCAACCGCGAGGCCGCGATCACCAACGCCGAAGGCGCCAAGGCCGCCGCCATCCTCGAGGCCGAGGGCGTCAAGGCGCGGTCGGTGCTCGAGGCCGAGGGTCGGGCCGAGGCCGTCCGCACGTTCGCCGAGGCCGAGAAGTTCCGCCAGACGGCGGTGGCCGAGGGCGAGGCCGACGCCATCCGCTCCGTGTACCAGGCCATCCACGACGGCAACCCGTCCAACGACCTGCTGGCGATCAAGTACCTCGAGACCCTGCAGAAGCTGGGCGACGGTCAGGCGACGAAGATCATCGTCCCGACCGAGCTCTCCGGCGTCGCCGGCGCCCTGGCGGGCGTCACCGAACTGCTCGAACGCACGAGCGCCAACGGCAAGACCTGACGCTCACGAGAAGGCGGCGACCACCGGCGCGAACCGCTCGACCGCGGTCGCGTCGGTGAGGCCGGCGAGCGAGACGATCGCCTCGTCGACCCCCGCGTCGGCCAGCGCCCGGTACCGGCCGACCTGGTCGGCGATGGTGCCGGCGTGGACCCGCGCCCGCCAGCGGTCGAGACCCCGACCAGGTCCGTGCGCGTCGACGAGGTCGGCCACCTGGGCGTCGTCGCGCCCGACGAGCGCATCGGCGAGGTGGGTGGTCGCGACCTCGCCGGGGTCCCGGTCGACGTCGGCGCAGTGGGCGTCGAGCACGGCGCGCTTGTGGGCGACGACCTCGGGCGGGCCGAACAGGTTGCAGGCGTCGGCGTGGCGGGCCACGAGGCGCAGCGTGCGTCGCTCGCCCTGCCCGCCGACCAGGATCGGCAGCGGGTCCTGGAGCGGGCGCGGGTAGCAGATCGCCTCGGGGACGTGGAGCACGGCGCCCTCGAAGCCCTTGGTGCCGGGACCCCAGAGCACGGGGAGGAACCCGAGGACGTCCTCGAGCAGACGGTGGCGGTCGGCGAGCGGCGGGAGCGGACGCCCGAACGCGACGTGCTCCCGCTCGTACCAGGCCGCCCCGATGCCGCACACCGCCCGTCCCCCGCTGAGGACGTCGAGCGAGTCCATCGCCTTGCCGAGCACGGCGGGGTGGCGGTGCGTGACGCCCGCGACCAGGGTGCCGACGGTGACCCGGTCGGTGGCGGCGGCGAGGTGCGCCAGCGTGGTGAACGGTTCGAGGATGTCGTCCCACGCCCGCCCGACCTGGGGGATCTGGACGGCGTGGTCCATCACCCACAGCGAGGCGAAGCCGGCCTCCTCGGCGGCGCGGGCGATGGCGGTGAGGTGCTCGCCGTACCGGGCCGGGCCACCGTCGAACGCGAAGCGACCGAGGTGCAGGCCGAAGCGCAGCCCCACCGGATCCGTCTGCTGACGAGCGGCGCCCGGCAGGTTCTCGGCGACGGCGGCCGGGGTGGTGACGGCCGGACGGGTGGCGTCGTCGACCACGACGACGAGGTCCCAGCCCTCCGCCTCGATGGCCGACCGCTGGGCCCGCAGCGTGCGGGTCTGGTCGTCGATCACCCGCTCGGGGACCCGGCGGGCCCGCGTGCGGTTCCGCTCCCGACTCACGGCGGCGGGCACGTCGAAGACCACGACGACGGCGGGGATGCCGTGAGCGGCGGCCGCCTCCCGCCAGCGCCGCCGGCGCCCGGCGTCGAGTCCGGTGGTGTCGACGACCGTCGTGAGCCCACGTCGCAGCCGGTGGTCGACGGCCTGCTCGAGCAGGTCGAACGCCGCGACCGAGGCGCGCTGGTCGCGGTCGTCCTCGCCGACGAGGGCGCGGAGCGCGTCCGAGGACACGACCGATCGATCGCCGAAGGTGCTCGCCGCCCACGTCGACTTGCCCGAGCCGGGCGCGCCGACGAGCACGACCACGCTGGGCACCGGGATCCGGCCGGTCGGCGAGGAGCCGGTCGACGACGGCTCGGGCGACGGCGTACCGGGCATCGGGATCTCGGTCATCGCCGCGTCATCGTGGCACGATGCCCCGATGCCCGGGCCGACGAGAGCGATGCTGGCCGCCGGCCTCGTGGCGACCGCCGGCCTGCTCGGCGCCTGCAACGACGACGGCCGGGCGCTGGCACCGGCACCGTCGACCACGGCGCCGCCCGAGAGCGCACCGCCGACCGTGCCGGGCGCGGGCACGTTGGAACTGACGCTCTCCAGTCCCTTCCTCGTCGACGACGGCGTCCTCCCCGAGGACTTCACGTGCGACGGGGTCAACGTGCACCCGGAGCTGACGATCGCCGGCGCCCCGCAGGGCGCGGCCGAACTCGCCGTCACGTTGCGTCAGGTGGGTGAGCCGCGCTCGGTCCACTGGGTGATGACCGGGCTGCCGGCGACGACGACACGGATCGAGTCCGGGGTCGTGCCCGCGGGCGCCGTGTTCGGCGGATCGTCGACCGGCATCCCCGACAACTCACTGCCCCACGTCCCGCCCAACGACAGCATCCGCTTCGACTGGTACAGGTGGTAACCGTCGCCTCGAGGCACCGGACCGTTT
>JBHIXO010000374.1:0-4327 GCA_041984725.1 Acidimicrobiales bacterium
ACGACGCCCGCAACCGTTGGAGCGACTGGGTGGCGACGACGGCCGAGGCCCCCTCGTTGGCGGTCGGGGGCCACGTCGCGTCGTAGACCACGTCGTGGTACCAGGCGGCCAGGACCACGGGGCCCCAGTCGTCGCCCGGTCCGAGGATCGACAGCACGGCGTCGACGACCGTCGAGGCGTGATCGAGGGTGTGGTAGTGCCGCCCCGGTGTGCCGTAGCGCTCGACCAGGTCGGCGAACGCGCCGTCCTGATCACCTGCCGTTGCTCCGACCACATCGAGTGCAGCGTCCCACCGCTGGTCCGGTGTTCTCTGCACCGGGTCAGTCTGGCAGGACCCGCTGGCCCGTTCGCAGTGTCAGACTCGGACGCCATGACCACCCCGACGACCTCCGGGTGCGAGCGCTGCGGGTTCGACCCCACCGACTACTCCGAGCGGGACCTCGACACCGCGCCACGTTGGTTGGGCGTCATGCGCGACCAGTCGGTCGAGGGCGTGGCCGGCGAGGTGCGCGACGCCGAGCAGGTGCGCGCCGCGGCCGCCGACCTCGACGCGGCGATCGCCGCGGTCACGGGTGCCGCCGACCCCGAGGCGGTGCACACGGCCATCCACGAGCTGCGTCGGTGGGGCCGGGTGCTCCACGAGGCGGGCGGCGGCGTCCCGTCCCAGCAGGGGACGGTCGCCCAGATCAACACGTCCGACGGCGGGGTTCCCAAGTCGGCGGTCGCCTCGGCCGACGTCGGCCGCCGCGGCGTGCTCGGCGACCGTCAGGCCAACCGGATCCACCACGGCCGGCCGTTCCAGGCGTTGTGCCTGTGGTCGGCCGACGTCATCGACGCCCTCCGAGCCGAGGGCCATCCGGTGCTGGCCGGCGCCACCGGCGAGAACCTCACCGTGCAGGGCATCGACTGGGCGTCGCTGCGCCCCGGCGCACGGGTGCTGATCGGCGAGGTGCTCTGCGAGCTGTCGGCGTGGGCCGAGCCGTGCCGGAAGAACGACCAGTGGTTCACCGGCCGGTCCGACCGCATCGACCACGGCCGCCACCCCGGCTGGTCGCGCATCTACGCCTGGGTCCTCGAGGGCGGCACGATCACCACCGGCGACCCCGTCATCGTCGAACCCTGAGCTTCTGGCAGGACGAACGGAACACCGACCGCGAGCGTTCCGCTGGTCCTGCCAGTTCCCCGGGCGTGGGGTCAGATGGTGTAGGCGGCGTTGCGGACGACCGACTCGCCGAGGGCGCGGTCGCCGGCGATCGTGACGTGGTCGGCGGCCGGGTCGCCGGGGCGGCGGCCGGCGGCGAAGCGGAACCACAGCAACGTCGGCAGGGTGACCGTCGCGGTCGGGTCGGTCAGGTCGTCGACGACGGCGGCCCTCCCGTCGACCCGCACGTCGATCGTCCGCTCGGTCGCGCCGGTCAGCTCCAGGCGGACCGACTGGCCCTCGGTAGCACCGGCCTTCTTGCCGACGACGAACCCCATGGCCGTGGTGAGCTCGTCGAGCGCGACCTCGACGGCGGGGCCGTGGGCGTGGCCGGGCAACTGCAGCGCGGACCGGATGTCCTGTTCGTGGATCCAGCAGTCGAACACCCGGATCTGCATGAAGCGCCCGTAGGTGTCCTTGCCGGCCGGGGTGAACGACTCGGCGTCGAAGTCGGCCTCGGTCATGTCACGCAGACGGTCGAGACGTTCGTGCGTGATGGCGACGAACTCCTCGTGCACCTCGGCGCCCGGGCGGTCGCGGCGCAGGACGATCGATCGCTCGTTGAACTTGGCGATGTCGTTGCGGAGGTGGGGTGCGTCGGCGACGTCGACGTCGGGGTCGGGCCGGTCGAGCAGCATGAGCTCGGTCCCGATGACGTGGCTGTAGCAGTCCTTCACCGACCAGCCGGGACACTCGGACGGCGTCGACCACTGCTCCTCGGAGAGGTCGACACCGAGTTCCCCGAGGCTGCGCCAGGTCTCCTCCAGCGCGTCGACGAGGGTGGCACGATCGTTCGCGGCGGGCATGCGTCGGACACTACGCCCTGCTCGCGACCCGGGTCCTGGCTCAGGCGGGTCGGCTGGCGAGGGCCTTCCAGAGCGACCGGTAGTTGGGGTACGTGTAGTCGGGCGTGACCCAGCCGGCGGCGACCAATTCGTCGTGGAGTTTGGGCAGGTTGCGGAACGGGACCCCCATGTCGACGTGGTGGGCGAGGTGCCAGCCGGTGTTGTAGGGGGCGATCCAGAACCGGGCCCACAGGTTCTGCTCGACGTGGTGCGTGGTCTCGCGCCGGTCGCCGGAGGCGTGGCACCCGCCGTGCTCGGCGATGGAGCGCAGCCGGTTGATGACCCGCCAGATCGTCATCCACGATCCGAACCACAACACCGGGTAGGTGAGGATGCCGAGCGGGCCGATCACCGCCACGCCCCACGCGCTCATGAGCGCGAACAGCACGACCTGGGTGACGAGGATGCGGCGGGCGACACCGAAGCCGGCCTCCTTGCGCGCCGCCTGGAGCAGCACCTTCAAGTTCTTCCAGCCCGACGTGCCCCGCAGGTCGCGCCAGAGCTTGCGCTTCAGCGACGCAGGCGTGATCGGGTACCCCTGGTACAGGTTGAGGTCGGGCTCCTCGGGGCCGAACTCCTCGCGGTGGTGCGCGAAGTGGCTGCGCCGGTACAGCTCGGTGGGCGTGAAGCCGGGGTAGCCGCCGATCCAGGTGCCGACCAGGTCGTTGAGCCGCTTGTTCGTGAAGAGCAGCTTGTGGGCGGCCTCGTGCATCAGGATGGCCATGCGGGCGTGCGCCGCCCCCATGAACACGAACGAGACGACCCAGGCGAGCGGATGACCGACGTAGAGGGCGAACGCGATGGTGGCCGCCACCTGACCCCAGCAGAGCAGCACCGTGCCGACGTTGCGGACGTCGTCGATCCGCCGCAGGTCGTCGCGCAGCTCACGCACCGGCTTGCCCGAGGCGAGGAGCCGGTCGGTCGGCAGCACGTCCGGGAGCGCGGTGGTCGGCGGAGCCATCGTCTGCATGCCACCATGTTACGCATCGAGCACACGTGTCGCCAGTCTGTGACATCTCGCTGGGCGTCTCCGCCCTCGCCGCGCGTCGGCACGCCGGTGACGGTGTCGTGAGCGAGCGCCGACCGCTCACGGCCCGTCAGGTCGTGGCGTCGACGCTGCTCGGGGTCGACCCGCCCCGGCTGCCCGCCCAGGCGCTCGTCCGATCCGGCGAGTTGTTCGGGCTGCGACCGGGCGCGACCCGCACGGCGCTGTCGCGCATGGCGGCGGCGGGCGAGGTGGTCGCCGACGACGGTCGCTACGTGCTCGTCGGCCCGCTGCTCGAGCGGCACGGTCGCCAGCAGGCGGCGCGCCACGCGGGGCCGGAGGCCTGGGACGGCGGCTGGGTGCTCGTCGTCGTCGACGAGGGGCGCCGGTCGGCGGCCGACCGCAGTGCGTTCCGCGACGCGGCCCGGCGCTGGAAGCTCGGCGAGGTGCGCGAAGGCTGCTGGGCCCGGCCCGACAACCTCCCCGACGACCGGTCACCGGCGGCCCGGGCCGTGCTCGCCGACCAGGCCACCTTCGTCCGCGACGCCCGGCCCGACGACGTCGCGCCGTTCCTCGCCGCCCTCGACACCGACGGCTGGGCCGCGACGGCACGGGCGCTGATCGACGAGATGGAGGCCGGACAACCGGCGCTCGACGCCCGCCGGACCGAGGTGCTCGGCACGACGTTCGAGACCGCCGCCGCCGTGCTCCGCCACCTCGTCGCCGACCCGGCCCTCCCGCCCGCGTTGCGCCCCGAAGACTGGCCGGCCGACGACCTCCGCGCCGTCTACGACCGCTTCGACGCCGGGTTCTCGGCCACGTGGCGGGACTGGTACCGCTCGTTCGCCCGCCCCGACTGACCCGGTCGAACGAGCCCGCCCCGTCCCCACATCGTGACTCAGGGGCGATGACTCAGGTCGAGCCGCGTTCGTGCCGACACCTCTCTCATGACGACCTGGGGTGGGCTGCGGCGCGGCGCGGCCGCACACGCGATGGCGGTGCTGGCCGCGTGCGGGACGAGTGGCGCGGACGTCACGTCGGTCGAGCGCGCCGTCCCGCCGTCGACGGCCACCCCGACGCAGAGCACCCCGACGACGACGCCACCTCCGTCCACGACGCCACCTCCGACGACCACGCTCTCGACGACCACGGCCCCGACCTCGACAACCGCGGCCCCGACCTCGACGACCGCGACCCCGACCACGGCGCCGCCGACCAGCGCCCCGTCACCCATCACGACCACGCCCCCACCGCCGCCCACGACCACGCCCCCCCCGCCCCCGCCCCCCCCCCCCC
>JBHIXO010000375.1:0-4322 GCA_041984725.1 Acidimicrobiales bacterium
TCGCCATGTCGGTGTAGCCGGAGAAGTCGCCGTAGATCTGGGCGGCGTACATCACGATCGCGAAGGCGGCGCCGATCGTGCTGTGGGCGAGCGGCGAGTCGTAGAGCCGATCGACCTCGACGGCGAGCGTGTCGGCGATGACCGCCTTCTTCACGAAGCCGACCGCGATCAGACCGAGGGCGATCCGCCACCGGACGTCGGCCAGTCGGTGCGACCGGTCGAGCTGGCCGAAGAAGTGCTTCGCGCGCACGATCGGGCCGGCGACGAGCTGGGGGAAGAAGGCGACGAAGGTCGCCGTGTCGAGCAGCGACGCCCGCGGTTCGAGGCGGCGCCGGTAGACGTCGATCGTGTAGCTCAGGGTCTGGAACGTGTAGAAGCTGATGCCCACCGGCAGGGTGAGCTGGAGCGTCACGTCGTTGACCGGGAGGCCGAGGGCGTTGGTCGCGTCCTGGAACGAGTCGAGGAAGAACCCGGCGTACTTGAAGGTCGCCAGCGTGCCCAGGTTCGCCGCCACGCTCACCCAGAGCAGGTGGCGGCGCCGGCGCAGATCGTCGGTTGCGCCGATCCGCAGCGCGACGACGTGGTCGACGAGCGTCGACAGGGCGATCAGCGAGCAGAAGCGCCAGTCCCATGTTGCGTAGAAGACGTAGCTGGCGGCGAGGAGGAGCCGCTTCCTCGCCACGTCGCCGCGCAGGACCCCCCAGTGGAGGCCGAACACGACGGCGAGGAAGACGAAGAACTCGAGCTGGATGAACAGCACGTCAGCGACCCGCCTCGCCGAGCAGGGCGCACAGCGGGCCTGCGGCCGCCCGGCTCATCTCGGCCGCGGCGGGCGCCGTCAGGTGGCCGGCGTCGAACCAGGCGTCCTCGCGGGCGAGGATCGGGAAGTCGGCCGGATCGTGCAGCGACAGCACCGGCGTCAGCCCACCGGCACGCCACCGGTCCTCGAGATCGGCGAGCTGGTCGTTGAACGGGAACGGCGGGAGGGCCAGGACGACCGGCGCGCGGCGATCGACGTGATCGAGCAGGCGCTCCCAGATCTCGAGGTGGACGTCCCCGCCGAAGTCCAGGTCCCGGAGATCCGTCAGCCACGCGTCGAAGCCCGCCTCGGCCATGTCGGCGACAGCGCGATCGCGCCGGGCGCGGATGTCGGGCGCGTCGAGCTCGGCCTCGAGCGGCAGGTACCCGGTCTCGAGACCGGCACGGACGACCGCGCCCGACGCGAGGTCACGCACCCGCTCCGGGTACAGCCGGTAGTGGAGGTGCCCGACGGGGACCTGGGCCGCGCCGACGAGCGTGGCGGCCTCGACCCGGTCGAGCCACCCGGCGTCGTCCGCGTAGGCCAGCGCGTCGCCGACGTCCTCGAGGTCGTGGAACGCCGCCTCCTTGAGGTCGAACGCCAGCCCGAGGTCACGGCGCGGCGGCAGGGTCGGACCGAGCACGAGGACGGCGTCGGGGTTGTCGCGGAGCGCCTCGTCGATCTGGGTCTGGACCTCGACGGGCACCGCGCCGGGCACGGCGAGGTTGTAGGTCCGGACCGGGCAGCCCGCCGCCGCGAGCGCCGGGTCGAGCACCGCCGGGTCGAAGCTGCGGTACACCGACGACGCCCCCACGAAGTAGACGTCGAACGGCTCGGGCTCGGCCCGCAGGTGGAGGACCTTCTCCGTCAGCCCGGCCCGCCCGACGAGCGCGGGGTCGGCGCCGGCGAACGCGCCGATCGCGGCCCAGGTCGCGGCGCACGCGAGCGCGTACACCAGGACGAGTGAGATCGCCCTGCCCGGGTGTCGTACCGCCGCCGTCGCGTGCTCCTGTGCGGGAGCGTCCATCGGCCGGAGAACGGATCACCGCGTCGAACCTGACGGTCGAATGCGACATTTCGGTCATGGCCTAGGCTGCCGGCCGGCGGTGCGACGGGACTCGTCGCCGATGTCCCGGAGGTGGCTGGGGTGCTGATCGAACTGTTGGCCGAAGGTGCGGCCCAGGATCGCGGACGACCGCTCGTCGTCACCGCGAGCCGGACCGCCGGCTACGGCGAGGTCCACGATGCCGCGCTGGTGGTCGCCGGCGCCCTGCGGGCCCGATCCATCGACCGCTTCGCGTGCCGCGTCACCGACGTCGCCGACCTCCTCGCCCTCCTCGGCGGCGCCAGCGCCGTCGGGGCCGAGGCCTGCCTCTACCCGCGTTCCGCGGACGACGTGGAGGTGGCGACCCTCGCTGCGCACTTCGGGCACCACACGATCGTCGGCGACGAGGCCGAGGGTGCCGACGGGGCCGACGGCACGTGCAGCGTCGCCGATCTCTGCGCGGACGCCGAGCCGCTCCCCGCCCTCCCCGAGCTCGACGCGCGCCCTCTCCTCCTCCTCACCACGGGCACCACCGGTCTGCCGAAGGGGGCCCGGAACGACTGGGGCCGACTCGTCGCCACCCATCGGCGTCGGACCGGGCCCGCGGACGCCCGTTGGCTGCTCGCCCACACCCCGAACCAGTTCGCCGGTCTCGGTGTGCTGCTCCACTGCGTCGCCAGCGGCGCGACCCTCGTCGTTCCGGACTCGTTCCGGCCGCGTGACGCGCTCGCCGCGATGCGGGCGCACGGGGTCACGCATGCGAGCGCGACCCCGACGTTCTGGCGATTCGTGCTCAACCTGCTGCGCGACGACGCCGAGCCGCCGCCCCTCCGCCAGATCACGATGGCGGGCGAGGCCATCCCCCAGAAGCTCCTCGACGACGTCAGCGCCCGGTTCCCGTCTGCCAACATCTCCCAGATCTACGGCGCCACCGAGTTCGGCAGCAGTGTCGCAGTGGGCGACGGCCGCAGCGGCCTGCCGGCCCGCGTGCTCGAGCGCGGCGACGACGCCGAGGTGCAGTTCCGGATCGTCGACGGCGAGCTCCACGTGCGCTCGAGGATCGGCATGCTCGGCTACCACGGGCACGACGACGTCGGCGACTCGTGGCGGCCGACGGGCGACCTCGTCGAGGTGCGGGGCGACCGCATCCACTTCCTCGGCCGAGCGTCCGAGACGATCAACGTCGGCGGCACCAAGGTCCAACCGCTGCCCGTCGAGGGCCTGATGGGTGAGGTCGACGGCGTCGAGCTCGTCCACGTGTACGGACGGACGAGCCCGGTCACCGGCCAGATCGTGGCCGCCGACGTCGTGCTCCGGTCCGACGCCGAGCGCGACACCGTCGACGCCGCCCTGCGCGCCGCGCTCCGGACGTTGCCCGCGCCCTCGCAACCCCGCCGCATCCGCTACGTCGACGAGCTCGACGTACGCGACACCAAGATCGCCCGCAACCGGGGGGCGAAGGCGTGAGCGAACCCCGGGTCGTGGTGGTCACCGGCGGCAGTCGCGGGCTCGGCGAGGCCTTCGTGCAGGCGTACCTCGACGACGGCGACACCGTGGTCACCTGTAGCCGGAGCCGAACGGACGCGGTCGACGCCTGGGCGGCGTCCCACCCCGACCGCTTCGACTTCCACACCCTCGACATCTGCGACCGCGACGCGACCGTCGCGTTCGTCCAGGCGGTGATCGACCGTCACGGTCGGATCGACGTGCTCGTGAACAACGCCGGGTTGGCCAGCGAGGCGCTGCTGGCCATGTCGGACGACGACGAGAACGACCGCGTCCTCGACATCAACCTCCGCGCCACGATCCATCTCACGCGGTTGGTCGTGCGCCGCATGCTCGTGCACGGCGGCGCCCACATCGTGAACATCTCGTCGATCATCGGGCTCTCCGGCTACCGGGGCCTGTCGGTGTACGCGGCGACGAAGGCCGCGCTCGACGGCTTCACCCGCGCCCTGGCCCGCGAGCTCGGCTCCCGCCAGATCACCGTGAACTCGATCGCGCCGGGCTACCTGCGCACGGAGATGACCGACTCGCTCGACGGCGGCCAGCTCGGTCAGATCGAGCGACGGACGCCGCTCGGCCGCCTGGGGACGCCGGAGGACGTGGTCGGCGCCCTCCGGTTCCTGACCTCGCCGGCGGGTTCCTTCGTCACCGGTCAGACGCTGGTCGTCGACGGCGGGCTCACGGCGTGACGGCGTCGGCGCTCGGGCGGAGCGCCGCCAGCAGTCCGTAGCCGAAGGCCCCCTCGTCCCACAGCGACTCGAGCAGGTCGCACGCGTCGACGAAGCGCTGCAGCTCCTCGTGCACGGAGAAGCCCGGGAAGACGAACGGGTTCGGGGTATCGGTGCCCAGCATCAGCTCGGCGCCGGCTTCGTGCAGGGCGGCAGCGATCCGCTGCTCGACCAGAAGGTGGAGAACTTCAACTTCACCGGCCTGGCCAGCGCCTTCGACGCCGCCCGCGCCGCCAACAGTGGC
>JBHIXO010000376.1:0-4309 GCA_041984725.1 Acidimicrobiales bacterium
CAACGTCGGCACGCGCCGGATGGAGATCCAGGCGCCGGGGATCATGGGCCGCAAGCCCGTGCACGAGCCGCTCCAGACCGGCATCAAGGCGATCGACTCCATGACCCCGATCGGTCGGGGTCAGCGGGAGCTGATCATCGGCGACCGCAAGACCGGCAAGACGACGGTCGCGATCGACACCATCCTGAACCAGAAGGGTCTCGGGGTGAAGTGCGTGTACGTCGCCATCGGTCAGAAGGAGTCCACGGTCGCCCAGACCGTGAACACCCTCACCGAGTACGGCGCCATGGACTACACGGTCGTCGTCGTGGCCGGCGGCTCCGACCCGGCGCCGTTCAAGTACCTGGCGCCCTACGCGGGCTGCGCCATGGGCCAGCACTGGATGGAGACCGGCGAGCACGCCCTCGCGGTGTACGACGACCTCTCCAAGCAGGCCGAGGCCTACCGCCAGGTGTCGCTGCTGCTGCGCCGCCCGCCGGGTCGTGAGGCCTACCCGGGCGACGTGTTCTACCTGCACAGCCGGCTGCTCGAGCGGGCCGCCAAGCTGTCCGACGAGAACGGCGCCGGCTCGCTGACCGCCCTGCCGATCATCGAGACCAAGGCCGGCGACATCTCGGCCTACATCCCGACCAACGTGATCTCGATCACCGACGGTCAGGTCTTCCTCCAGGAGGACCTGTTCAAGTCGGGTGTGCGTCCCGCCTTCGACACCGGTCAGTCCGTGTCCCGGGTGGGCGGTGCCGCCCAGATCAAGGCCATGAAGAAGGCCGTGGGCACGCTGAAGGGCGACCTGTCACAGTTCCGTGAGCTCGAGTCGTTCGCCCAGTTCGGTTCCGAGCTCGACGCCGTGTCGCAGGCCACCCTCGACCGGGGCTACCGCCTCGTCGAGCTGCTCAAGCAGAACCTCAACTCGCCGCTGTCGGTGCAGGAGCAGGTCATCGTGCTCTACGCCGGCACGAACGGCTACCTCGACAAGATCGCGGTCGAGGACGTGAAGAAGTACGAGGCCGAGCTGCTCGAGTGGTTCCGCGCCCGCCACGGCGACATCCTCGACGGGATCCGGACCGGCGGCGACATCCCCGACGAGGACGCCCTCAAGAGCGGCATCCAGGCCTTCACCGACCAGTTCGAGGGCACCGTCGTGGTGGAGACCGAGTAATGGCAGGCGGCAAGGAGCGCATCCTGCGCCGACGGATCAAGTCGGTGCAGACGACGAAGAAGATCACCAAGGCGATGGAGCTCATCGCCGCGAGCCGGATCGTCAAGTCGCAGCAGCGCGTCCTCGCCGCCCGCCCGTACGCCGACCAGATCACCGAGGTGATCCGGAACCTGGCGGCCGCGGGCGCCGGCGGAGGTGCGCCGTTGCTCGCGCAGCGCGACGAGATCCGCACGGTGGCCACGGTCGTCGTCGGCGGCGACCGCGGGCTGTGCGGCGGCTACAACGCCAACGCCATCCGCATGGCCGAGCGCAACATGGCCGCGATTCGCGCCGAGGGCAAGCAGACCAAGGTCATCACGGTCGGCCGCAAGATCGAGAACTACTTCAAGTTCCGGGGCTACGAGCTCGAGGAGTCCTTCACCGGCTTCCTCGACGAGCCCCACTACGAGGACGCCCGCCGCATCGCCGGCTACGTCGTCCCCGCCTTCGAGGACGAGACCTTCGACCGGGTCGACCTCGTGTACACCCAGTTCCTCTCGGCGGGCACCCAGCAGGTCGTCACCCGGCAGTTCCTGCCGCTCGACACCAGCGGCCTCATGGAAGGCGAGGCCACCGGGCCGACCGCCGACTACGAGTTCGAGCCGGCGCCCGACGCCATCCTCGAGCGCCTCCTGCCCCGCTACGCCGAGGCCCGGCTGTTCTCCGCCCTCCTCGAGGGTGCGGCCAGCTTCTTCGCCGCCCAGCAGCGCGCCATGAAGTCGGCCACCGACAACGCCGAAGAGCTCATCATCAAGCTGTCCCGCGAGATGAACCGGGCTCGCCAGGACGCCATCACCACCGAGATCATGGAGATCGTCGGTGGCGCCGAGGCCCTCCGCCAGGGCAACCAGGGCGAGATGGACCTCATCCCCGACCGCGCGTTCATGCCCCGCGACCTGCTGCCGGGCATGACCGACATCCACGACATCAGCCACCGCGTCTGAGGAGCCACAGATGACCGTCACCGAGAACCAGCCCGCCGGACAGCCGGACGGGGGCAAGACCCTCAAGTCCGGCAAGGTCGTGGCCATCGCCGGCCCCGTGGTCGACGTCGAGTTCCCCGCGGGTGCGATCCCCGACATCAACACGGCCCTCGAGATGACCATCGTGGTCGACGGCGCCGACATCGTCGTGCGGGCCGAGACCGCCCAGCAGCTCGGCGACAGCCGCGTGCGGGCCATCTGCATGAAGCCGACCGACGGTCTCGTCCGCGGCACCGAGGTGCGCAACCTCGGCCATCCGCTGCAGATGCCGGTCGGCGACGGCGTGCTCGGCCACGTGCTCAACGTGCTCGGCGAGCCCCTCGACGTCCCGAGCCTCGACGAGTCGAAGCTCGACGGCTACCGGCCCATCCACCGGCCGGCCCCCGACTTCGAGGACCTCGCCCCCAAGAAGCAGGTCTTCGAGACCGGCATCAAGGTCATCGACCTGCTCACCCCCTACCTGCAGGGCGGCAAGATCGGCCTGTTCGGTGGTGCCGGCGTGGGCAAGACCGTGCTGATCACGGAGATGATCAACCGCGTCGCCTCCCAGTTCGGTGGTGTGTCGGCGTTCGCCGGCGTGGGGGAGCGGACCCGTGAGGGCACCGACCTCTTCATCGAGATGGGCGAGACGAAGATCGACGAGAACACGTCGGTCCTCGACAAGGCCGCACTCGTGTTCGGCCAGATGGACGAGCCCCCCGGCGTGCGCCTCCGCGTCGCCCTGTCGGCCCTGACCATCGCCGAGTACTTCCGTGACGAGCGCAACCAGGACGTGCTGCTCTTCATCGACAACATCTTCCGGTTCGTCCAGGCCGGCTCCGAGGTGTCGACGCTGCTCGGCCGCATGCCCTCGGCCGTGGGCTACCAGCCCACGCTCGCCGACGAGATGGGCACGCTCCAGGAGCGCATCACCTCGACGAAGGGCCGCTCGATCACGTCGCTGCAGGCCGTGTACGTGCCCGCCGACGACTACACCGACCCGGCGCCGTTCACGACGTTCACGCACCTCGACGCCACGACGGAGCTGTCTCGCGACATCGCCGCCCTCGGCATCTACCCCGCCGTGGATCCGCTGGCCTCGACGTCGACCATCCTCAGCCCCGAGGTCGTGGGCGAGCGCCACTACGCCGTGGCCACCCGCGTGCAGGAGATCCTCCAGCGCTACAAGGAGCTGCAGGACATCATCGCCATCCTCGGTCTCGACGAGCTCTCCGAGGAGGACAAGGTCCTCGTCGGCCGGGCCCGCAAGATCCAGCGGTTCCTGTCGCAGCCGATGTTCGTGGCCGAGGTCTTCACCAGCCTCCCCGGCGTGTTCACGCCCGCCGAGGAGACGGTCGACTCGTTCGAGCAGCTGATCAACGGCGACCTCGACGACCTCCCCGAGCAGGCGTTCCTGAACGTGGGTGGCGCCGACGCCGCCCGCGCCAAGGCCGAGCAGCTCCGCAAGTCCGCGGGCGAGTGAGGGACTGACCCATGCCGATGCAGGTCGAACTCGTCTCCCCGGAGCGGGTGCTGTGGTCCGGTGAGGCCGACATGGTCATCGCCCGCACGCTGGGCGGCGGCGACATCGCCTTCCTCCCCGGTCACGCACCCTTCGTCGGGGCCATGGGCACCGGCGTGCTCACCATCCGGCCCTCGGCCGGTGGCGCCGACGAGAAGGTGGCCTGCCACGGCGGCTTCGTCGAGGTGTCGAGCCACGGCGAGCGCGGCACGACGGTGACGATCCTCTCCGACGTCGCCGAGCTGTCGAGCCAGATCGACGTCGAGCGGGCCCGTGCCGCCAAGGAACGGGCCGAGGCCGCCACTCGCGGCGAGCACGACGCCGAGGGCGAGGCCGCGCTGCGCCGGGCGCACGTGCGCCTCGAGGCCGCCGGCCACCTCACGACGCACTGAAGCGCCGGTTCGCCGTCGCACTGGTGGTGCCGCCGCCGGTCTCGTTCGAGATCGACGGTCTGCGCCGCGCCCTCGGTGACCGCCAGCTCGGGCGGATCGAGCCGCACATCACGATCGTCCCGCCGATCAACCTCGACGACGATGGTGTCACCGACGCGCTGGCCGTCGTCGACGCCGCCGCTCGCGGCCGCGAGCCGATGACGCTGACCATCGGTCCGCTCGACACGTTCGCCGA
>JBHIXO010000377.1:0-4291 GCA_041984725.1 Acidimicrobiales bacterium
ACGCCTATCGCGGCCGGCGCGTGCTGCTGACGGGCCACACGGGCTTCAAGGGCAGCTGGCTCGCGCTTTGGTTGTCGCGGCTAGGCGCCATCGTGACCGGCGTCCTGTGCGTCATCGACCGCAGCGCCGGCGACCACGCCGCGCTCGACGCCCTCGGCCTCGGGGTCCGCTCGCTCTTCACCATCGACGACCTCGGCGCCTGACCACCCCCGCTTCTGGCAGGACCCGAGGAACAGCGCCGTCGCTCAGCCTTCGGCCGGCCGGTCGACCAGTTCGACGAGCGGGATGCGCCGGCCGTGGGCCGCCGCCTCGTCGCGATAGGCGGCGAAGCCGGGGAACACCTCGTCGGCGACCCGCCACCACCGCCGGATCTCGATCTCGTCGTCGAGCAGCACGGCTCGGACCGGGCGTCCGGCGATCACGACCTGTGGGTCGGCGCACAGGTTGTGGAACCACGCGGGATGCGTCGCCGCCCCGGCGTGCGAGGCGGCGATCACCGTGCGATCACCGTCCCGGATGCAGATCACGGCGTTGCGCCGCACCCGACCGGTGCGGGCGCCGGTCGTCTCCAGCACGGCGGCCGGGATCACGCCGGTCGTCGCCAGCCGACCACCACTCAGGCGCAGCAGGAACGGATCGAGTCGCCACCCGACGACGCTGGAGATCCAGCGCGCCGGCCTCGTCAGGGCGATCCGGCTGGTGAGTCGAACGAGCGGACCGGCCACGACCTCGATCGTCCTTCGTCCCGGCCGGCCGGGCTCAGCCCTCGAGCAGTTCGAGGACGCGTGCGGCCTGCTCGGCCGGGAGACCGTCCTCGGGGGTGAGTCGCAGTTCGGGCGACTCGGGCGCCTCGTAGGGATCGTCGATGCCGGTGAATCCGGTGATCTCACCGGCCCGGGCCTTGGCGTAGAGGCCCTTGGGATCGCGCTGCTCGCAGATCTCGATCGGGGTGTCGATGAACACCTCGTGGAACGGGAGTCCGGCCATCTCGTGGATGGCGCGGACCCGGGACCGGTCGGCGACGTAGGGCGAGATGACCGGCACGAGCGCGAGCACCCCGGCGTCGGCGAACAGGCGCGCCACCTCACCGACGCGGCGCACGTTCTCGGAGCGGTCCTCGGCCGAGAAGCCGAGGTCGCCGTTGAGGCCGTGGCGCAGGTTGTCGCCGTCGAGCAGGTACGCCGGCCGTCCGGCCGAGACGAGCAGGCGCTCGACCTCGACGGCGACCGTGGACTTGCCCGACCCGGACAGGCCGGTGAACCACAGCGTGGCCCCGGCGAAGGGCCGGGCCTCCCGTCCCAACGCCGACGGATGCCAGACGGTGTTGGGCGTGATCCGGGTCACGTCTCGCCGATGATCATGCCGGCGCCGACGGTGACGTTGGTCGCCTCGTCCACGAGGATGAACGACCCCGTCTGCCGGTTCCGCCGGTACTCGTCGTAGAACAGCGGCACCGTGGTCCGCAGCGACACGCGGCCGATCTCGTTGAGCCCGAGCGAGGAGGCGCTCTCGTCGCGGTGCAGCGTGTTGATGTCAAGCCGGTAGTGGAAGTCGGTGACCATGGCGCGACCCCACCGGGTCGTGTGCTTGATCGCCAGCTTCTGGCGGTGGCGCAGCTCGCTCGCCTCCGACATCCAGCACACCATGGCGTCGATGTCCTGGCCGACCTCGGGCCGGTTGCGCGGACGGCAGATCATGTCGCCCCGGCTGATGTCGATCTCGTCCTCGAGACGGATCGTCACGGCCATCGGGGCGAAGGCCTCCTCGAGCTCCTCGCCGAAGAAGTCGATCGACTTGATCTTCGAGCCGAAGCCCGAGGGCAGCACGACGACGTCGTCGCCCGGCTTGAAGACGCCTCCGGAGACGGTGCCGGCGTAGCCGCGGTAGTCGACCCGCGACTGCTGCGGACGGATCACGAACTGGACCGGGAAGCGGGCGTCGATGAGGTTGCGGTCGGACGCGATGTGGACCTCTTCGAGGTGGTGCAGCAGCGGCGCACCCTCGTACCACTTCATGTTGTCGGAGCGGTCGACGACGTTGTCGCCGAGCAGGGCCGACACGGGGATGAACACGAGGTCCTGCACGTCGAGCTTCATCGCGAACTCGCGGAACTCGTGCTTGATCTCCTCGAAGCGCTCCTCGCTCCAGTCGACGAGGTCCATCTTGTTGATGCACACGACCAGGTGCGGGATGCGCAGGAGCGACGCGATGAAGGCGTGGCGGCGCGACTGCTCGAGGATGCCGTTGCGGGCGTCGACCAGGATGAGGGCGACGTCGGCGGTCGACGCGCCCGTGACCATGTTGCGCGTGTACTGGATGTGGCCCGGGGTGTCGGCGATGATGAACTTGCGCCGGGGCGTCGAGAAGTAGCGGTAGGCGACGTCGATCGTGATGCCCTGCTCACGCTCGGCCCGGAGACCGTCGGTGAGCAGCGCCAGGTTCGTGTACTCGTCGCCGCGGGACTTCGAGGTGGCCTCGACCGCGTCGAGCTGGTCCTGGAAGATCGACTTCGAGTCGTAGAGCAGGCGCCCGATGAGCGTGGACTTGCCGTCGTCGACGGACCCGGCGGTGGCGAAACGGAGCAGCTCCATCTAGAAGTACCCCTCCTTCTTGCGATCTTCCATGGCAGCCTCGGACGCACGGTCGTCGGCTCGGGTGGCACCCCGCTCGGTGATGCGGGTGGCGGCGACCTCGTCGATGATCTCGTCCCAGGAGCGGGCCGTCGACTCGACCGCACCGGTGCAGGTCATGTCGCCGATCGTGCGGTAGCGCACGGTCTCCTCGTAGACCTCCTCGCCCTCCATCCGGCTGATGTAGGGGCCGTCGGAGAGGAGCATGCCGTCGCGCTCGAAGACCGGGCGCTGATGCGAGAAGTAGATGCTCGGGATGTCGACGTCGTTGTCCTTGAGGTACTGCCAGACGTCGAGCTCGGTCCAGTTGCTGATGGGGAACACGCGCATGTGCTCGCCCTTGCGGTGCTTCCCGTTGTAGAGGTCCCACAGCTCGGGGCGCTGACCCTTGGGGTCCCACTGGCCGAACTCGTCACGGAAGCTGAAGACCCGCTCCTTGGCCCGGGCCTTCTCCTCGTCGCGGCGGCCGCCGCCGAACACGGCGTCGAATTGGTGCTCCTCGATGGCATCGAGCAGCGTGACGGTCTGCAGCTTGTTGCGGCTGGCCCGCGGGCCGGTCTCCTCGACGACCTTGCCCTGGTCGATCGAGTCCTGGACCGAGGCCACGATCAGCCGGGCGCCGCACTCCTCGAGACGGCGGTCGCGGAACTCGATCACCTCGGGGAAGTTGTGCCCGGTGTCAACGTGCATCACCGGGAACGGGATGGGTCCGGGGTGGAAGGCGCGGATGGCGAGCTCGAGCATGATGACCGAGTCCTTTCCGCCCGAGAACAGCAGGACGGGCCGCTCGAACTCGGCGGCCACCTCCCGCATGATGAAGATGCCCTCGGCCTCGATGGACCGAAGGTGCGTCAACTCGTAGGTCATCGTCTTCTCCGCTCACCCCGCCAGGGGGTCTGCACTCGCCCCGCCAGGGGGATGTCTGCCGCTGGCGGGCAAGGGTATGGACCGATCCGGTCTGGTACACAACTGAGCGTGTCCGATTCTTCTCCACGAAACACTCTGGTCACCGCCGACGACCACGCATTGGCCCGCCGTCTCGCCACCGAGGCCGGCGAGCTGTTGCTCGATGTCCGTCGCACGCTGGGTGACGCGGGGACGGACCCGAAGCAGATGAAGGACGAGGGCGACCGGCGCTCCAACGAGTTCCTCCTCGAGGAACTCGCCCGCGTCATCGGCCCCGACGACCGGGTCCTCTCGGAGGAGTCGCGGGCGACCCACGGCGACGAGGAGCGCCTCGCCGCCCGGCGCGTCTGGATCATCGACCCGCTCGACGGCACGCGGGAGTTCTCGGAGCCGCCCCGCTCCGACTGGGCCGTGCACGTGGCGCTGTGCGTCGACGGCGTCGCCGAGTGCGGGGCGGTCGCCCTGCCCGCGCTCGGGATCACGCTGTGCACGGACGACGACCCGATCGACCTCGCGCCGGTGCCGACCGAGCCGCGCGTCGTCGTGTCACGGACGCGGCCGCCGGCCGAGGCCGAGCTCGTGCGGGCCGCGCTCGGCGGCGTCCTGGTCGAGATGGGCTCGGCCGGCGCCAAGACGATGGCGATCCTGCGCGGCGAGGTCGACTGCTACCCGCACTCCGGCGGCCAGTACGAGTGGGACTCGGCCGCCCCGGTGGCCGTCGCCCGGCACCACGGGCTGCACACGACCCGCATCGA
>JBHIXO010000378.1:0-4263 GCA_041984725.1 Acidimicrobiales bacterium
GGGTGTCGGGTGTGTCGGGCGTGTCCGGGGTGTCGGGTGTATCGGGCGTGTCCGGGGTGTCGGGCGTGTCCGGGGTGTCGGGCGTGTCCGGGGTGTCGGGCGTGTCCGGGGTGTCGGGCGGCGGGGGCGTGCCGTTGCCGCAGATCGCGCCGATCGGACCGAACTCGTCGCACGGGTCACAGTCGTCACCGACCGGGCCGACGTCGTCACAGGGATCACAGTCGTCACCCACCGGCCCGACGTCGTCACAGGGATCGCAATCGTCACCCACCGGTCCGGCATCGTCGCACGGGTCACAGTCATCGCCCACCGGTCCGGCATCGTCGCACGGGTCACAGTCATCGCCCACCGGTCCGATGTCGTCACAGGGATCGCAGTCGTCACCGACCGGGCCCTGATCGTCACAGGGGTCGCAGTCGTTGCCCACGGGCCCCTGGTCGTCGCACGGGTCGCAGGAGTCGTCGATCGGACCGATGTCGTCACACGGCTCGCAGTCGTCGCCCACCGGGCCGACGTCGTCACACGGATCGCAGTCGTCACCGACCGGGCCAGCGTCGTCACAGGGATCACAGTCGTCGCCCACGGGGCCGACGTCGTCGCACGGATCGCAGTCGTCACCGACCGGGCCAGCGTCGTCGCACGGATCGCAGTCGGGAGGGAGGTCGCCGCTGCCCTGGCAGGGATCACCGCAGGCGGGATCGTCGGCGGGCAGGGACGGGTCCGAGTCGCACGGCGGCGGCGTCGGATCGCAGTCACCGATGGGGCCGGCGATCGGGGCACTGCTCTTGGGGTGGATCCCACCGTCGGCGACCCCGCCGTTCTTCCACTGCCCCACGTCGACGGTCTGGAGCACGATCGGGAAGGCGCTCTGGTCGATGTCGAAGCTCCCGGAGACGACGCCACCGTTCGCCGGGGTGAACGAGATGTTGGGGTCGACGGTCGTCCAGCCACCGCCGCTCTCGCTCCGCCAGCGCAGCTCGACGTGACCGGTGTACTGCGAGCCGGTGGGTGCCGGTGCGCCGGGAACATCGCTCTCGCTGATGTAGAAGCGCCATTCCGTCGCGCCCGGCGCCGCGCTCCAGGTGCGGGCGGTGTACGAGACGGTGACCTGGCCACTGCTGGCGCAGACGGCCGAGCCGCCGACGACGGGGTGGACGTGGGCGCCGGCCGGCGAGGACCACAGGAAGACGAACCCGAGTGCCAGGGCGCCGAAGAGCGTGGCGACGAAACCGGTCACCTTCCTGACGATCGAGCGGAGCGTCGCGGTCGGTGTCACCGGACCGCGGGCGTGGGGGGTACGGGAGTGCACGGGGGCCTCTCGGGGTCGCGGTCCCGGCGGACTGCCGCGACCGATGGATGGGAGTCGGATCCGGTCTCGCCACTCACTCCCCGGGCCGCATAGGCGACCGACTCGCCCACCTCCCGGCGGGCCACGTCCCGGATCACTGCGTCTCCGCACGACAGCAGCGCCGCCGTTCGTTCTTGCCAACACTCTTCACGACCCACGACCGAAGTCACTAGGTCCAACGGACCGAAGACTATGCCGACGTCGCCGGATTTGCCGAGAATGCCGCGTGAATCCTGCGCAGCGCCCGTCGACCCGCACGGAGCGTGCGGAGAACCGTGCGGTCGGTGCCCACTTTGCGTGGTCTTCGCCTCGCTCCGTGTGGAGGCGGCGGGCGCCACCGGTGTCGGCGATCTCGATCTCCACAGGTGATCCACACCTGTGGAGAACCGACCCTCAACCAGAGGTTCGCGCGATCTGATCAGTTACCCGCGGTCACCGCCCGCAGCGACGCCGGCACGACGCCAGCGCGAGGTCAGCGCGACTCGACCATGATCCGATAGATGCGCTCCAGGTCCTCGAGGTCGGCGAACGAGATGGCGATCGATCCCGTGCCCTTGCCCCCGCTGATCTTGACCCGGGTGTCGAAGTGCTCGGCCAGCAACTCCTGCAGCTCGAGGAACCCGGGTTCGACCGTCCCGGACTCCGACCGGGTGGACTCGGAGTCGCTCGACCGGTCCGCGACGTCACCGGACTCGGGGGCAGCGTCGCCTTCATCGCCACCCTGGCGGGCCCGCACGGCGTCCTCGGTCTCCCGTACCGACAGCCCGTCCCGCACGATCCGATCGGCCAGGGCGGACTGGAACGCTCGATCGGGCGTGCCGAGCAGCGCACGGGCGTGACCTGCCGACAACTGGTTCTCCGCCACGAGCGCCTGAATCCGCGGCGGGAGCTGGAAGAGCCGCAGCGTGTTGGACACGGCGGCCCGGCTCTTCCCGACGCGCTTGGCCACCGCTTCCTGGGTCAGCCCGAAGTCCTCGACGAGTTGCTGGTAGGCGGCGGCCTCCTCCATCGGGTTCAGATCCGATCGATGGAGGTTCTCCACCAGGGCGTGCTCGAGCATGTCGGCGTCGGTGCCGGGTTGACGCACGACGACCGGGATCGTCTGGCGTCCCGCCCGCTTCGATGCCCGCCACCGGCGCTCACCGGCGATCAGCTCGTACGTACCGTCCTCGAGCAGCCGCACGAGCACCGGCTGGAGGACGCCGATCTCGGCGATCGAGGCGGTGAGCCCGGCCAGCGACTCCTCGTCGAAGTGCGTGCGAGGCTGGTGCCGGTTGGGACGTACCGAGGCCACCGGCACCTCGAGGACGGTGCCCTCGGCCACCGGGGCGTCGTGGCCGGGCGCACTCTCGGCCAGATCGGTGGGGATCAGGGCCCCGAGACCCCGCCCCAAGCCGGACTTCCGGGTGGTCATGTGATCGTTCCCCCTTCGGACGCGGCGGCGCTTGGTTCGTGCAGCACGCCGCCGCTGACTTCCTTGGCCAGCTCCCGGTAGGCGATCGCGCCCCGCGAGCGCGGGTCGAAGGCCAGGATCGGCTGCCCGTACGACGGTGCCTCCGAGAGCCGCACGGTGCGCGGGATCACGATGCGGCACACCTTCTCGCCGAAGTGCTCGCGGACCTCGGCGACCACCTGGTCGGCGAGCTTCGTGCGGGCGTCGTACATCACGCACACGAAGGTGGAGACCTCCAACGACGGGTTGAGGCTGCGCTGGACGAGGCCGACGTTGCGCAGCAGCTGGCCGAGCCCCTCCAGCGCGTAGTACTCGCACTGGATGGGCACCAGCACCTCACCGGCGGCGGCGAACCCGTTGACCGTCAGCAGACCGAGGGACGGCGGGCAGTCGATGAGGACGTAGTCGTAGTCGTCGAGCACCTCGGCCAGGGCGTTCTTCAGCCGCAGCTCCCGGGAGAAGGCGGGGACGAGCTCGATCTCGGCGCCGGCGAGGTCGAGGGAGGCCGGCGCGACGAACAGGTTCTTCATCGCCGTCGCCTCGATCGTGTCGTCGATCGCCGCCTCGTGGATGACGACGTCGTACATCGAGAACTCGAGATCTCGGATGTTGATCCCGAGGCCGGTGCTGGCGTTGCCCTGGGGATCGAGGTCGACGACCAGGGTGCGGTAGCCGACGTCGGCGAGCGCCGCGGCCAGGTTGACGGCCGTCGTCGTCTTGCCGACGCCGCCCTTCTGGTTGGCGATGGCCATCACCCGGGGCAACTCGTGACCGGCGGCATCGCGCCGGGGTGGCGCCGGGATGCGCGGTTCGACGGGCGGCGCCTCGCCGACCGCTTCGGGACCGGACACCGGCGGTCGACGCAACTCGTCGGGCAGGAGGGGCGGTCGCGGCGTCGGGGGCCCCGGCGCCGGGGCGGGCGGGGCCGCGGCCGGCTCGTGCGTGGCCTGCGGCGGCGGGTCGGGGAGTGGCGCCGGACCGGGCATCGGCGCCGTCGCCGGCTCGGGCCGTTCTGGCGAGGGGTCCCCGGCACCATCCGGCGCCGGGTTGGCGACGTCGGTGGTCGCGCCGGGCGGGCCGATGGCGTCGCCGAGATCGTCGTCGTGTCCGCCGACCGGGGCGGCGAAGTCGGGATTGCCGTCGTCACCTGCGCCCATCGGTCCTCACTGTGGTCGCTGCATGCGCCAGCGGTCAAGTACCGGTCGAAGGTTTCACGTGAAACACCCCGATCCGTCGGGTCGAGCGTTCCACGTGGAACGGACCGAGTCCGACGGACCCCGCATGTTTCACGTGGAACCCCCGACCGCGCACCCCGACGATCACCAGCGGGGCCGTTTCGTCGGCATGCCGGCCCGCCGGGGTACCCCGTCGGGCAGCGGATGCGCCCGAGTCAGGATCCGAACCGCGGGCTCCCCCACCACGCCGGCGTCCTCGAGCCCCAGCGCCGCCAGACCCTCCGCCG
>JBHIXO010000379.1:0-4254 GCA_041984725.1 Acidimicrobiales bacterium
CCGCCACCATGCGTTTCGGACGGCGACGAGGGGGACCGACGTGATCAAGGCCGAGCTGCAGACCCTGTCGGACGACGCCTGGGCGCGGACCCGGGCCCGCCTCGACGGACTCACCGACGAGGAGTTCTGGTGGGAGCCGGCCCCGGGGTGCTGGACGCTGCGCGAGCGCGACGGGCGCATGGTCGTCGACTCGGTGCTGCCCCCGCCCGAGCGGGCGCCGTTCACCACGATCGCGTGGCGGCTCTGGCACCTGATCGACATGTACGGCGAGGACCGGGCCTGGCGCTACCTCGGTATCGATCCCCAGGGAACCGCGGTCGGGGTCGACGATCCCGACGGCGAGGCCCCGCGTTCGGCGGCCGAGGCCCTCGACCTGCTCGACCGGGCCCACGACCGCTGGGACCGCCACCTCGGCGCGGTCGACGAGGCGGCGTTGACCGAACCGGTCGGCCCCGTCGGCGGCCACTACGCGACCCACACCCGCACCGCGTACGTGCTGCACATGCTCGACGAGCACGTCCACCACGGTGCCGAACTCGGCGTGCTGCGCGACCTCTGGCGCTGGCAGCACCCGGTGCACGACCACCCGGTCCGCGAGCGCATCGCCCGTGGGGACCGTGACGTGGTCGAGGCGGTCACCGGCACCCCCGGCGCGGGCGAGGCGCTGGCGTTCGCCGCCGCCCACGCCCGGTGGGAGATCGTCGCCGACCTGGTCGCCGCCGGGGTCGCCGACGACGCCCCCGGCGTGCGGGCCGTCCACCTCGCCTCGGGGGCCGGCGAACTGGGGATCGTCCGGTCACTGCTCGACGCGGGCACCGAGCTCGCCGCCCGCGACCCGCAGTTCGGGGCGACACCGCGGGAGTGGGCCGACTTCCTCGACCGCCCGGAGGTCATCGCCCTCCTGGACGGGGTGGGCTCGGACGCGACGGGGCTCGACGACCCGGGCGACTCCTGACGATCCGGTGAAGCGGCCCGGACGACCGACGCACCGGCCGCACGACACGGCAGACTCCGTCCATGGCCGACGACACCTACACCAAGCCCTCCGAGGACGACCTGCGCGAGCGGCTGACCCCCCTGCAGTTCGAGGTCACCCAGAACGCCGGCACCGAGCGTGCGTTCACCGGCATCTACTGGGACGACAAGACCGACGGCACCTACAAGTGCGTGGTGTGCGACCTCGACCTGTTCCGGTCCGAGACGAAGTACGACTCCGGGTCGGGCTGGCCCTCGTTCTTCGAGCCCATCGCCGCCGACCGGGTCGAGACCCGCAGCGACACCAGCCACGGCATGGTGCGCACCGAGGCGCTGTGCGGCCGCTGCGGCGCCCACCTGGGCCACGTCTTCGACGACGGCCCCAACCCGACCGGCCAGCGCTACTGCATGAACTCGGCGTCGCTCGACCTCGACGCCGACGGCTGACCCGGCGGGACGTCACCCGGGCCGGGCGCGTGACAGTCGAACATCCGTTCAGTACCCTCGGAACGGATGTTCGATCACCCGCCGGCCGCGACGCTCCCCGACCTCACCGACGAGCAGCACTGGAAACAGTGGAGCGTCTCGCCTCTGCGCTTGACTGTGAGCCTTGTCAGATGCTTCGCGGCGACGCTCGAGAGGGTGCTGACCCACCCCGTAGCGACGGGACACTTGGAGAACGAAGGCGACGGCCTCGACATCCGTGACCAGTTCCGACCCCGATGCGTCGAGGGTCTCGACCGCCTCTACGACGGCTCGTTTCGAGTTGGGAACGCCTCGCGGATGGTCGTGCCATCCTCGAAGAGCCCGCACCACCGGCAGGCGCCCTCGGGGATGGGCTCGTACTGAAGCGCCTGCACTTCCAGCCATTCCTGGCTTAGACGATCCTCCATCGCCTTGTAGACGGCCAGCGTGTCGGGAGGCATATCCCACTCCGCCAGGTCATCGAGCGCGGCGAGGATCAGCATCACCTCCGGCTCGGTGAACGACAGAACAACCTGCCGTACCGGAGGACGATCATCGTCTGCGCGCGAAATCGACGACGTCACGGCGCCGACGTTAGAGCAGGCGCAGTGTTCGGCGGACCGGAACGGCGCCGGTGGCGGTGGCGGTGGCGGTGCGACACTCCAACTGAGCCCCGTTCTCGAGTTCGACGACGCACGGGACTGCCGGCGCGGCAGTCCCAACCAGCAGGCCACGTTATTTCCCGCGGAGCAGCGAGGTTCCCCGCGCCCCGGGCGCGTGACAGTCGAACATCCGTTCAGTACCCTCGGAACGGATGTTCGATCACCCGCCGGCCGCCACGCTCCCCGACCTCACCGACGAGCAGCACCGCGCCGTCGTCCACGACGCCGGCCACCTGCTGATCGTCGCCGGCGCGGGCACCGGCAAGACCACCACGCTGTCGGCCCGGATGGCCCACCTCGTCGCCAACGGGGTCCCACCCGAGCGCATCATGCTGCTCACGTTCTCCCGGCGGGCGGCCACCGAGCTGCTCGCCCGGGCCGAGCAGTGGTCGGGCCACGACCTCGGCCGCCGGGCGTGGGGCGGCACGTTCCACGCCGTCGCCAGCCGCTTGCTGCGCCGCTTCGGCCGGGCGGTGGCCATCGACCCGTCGTTCACGCTGCTCGACGGCCCCGACGTCGCCGACCTGCTCGCCCTGGTCCGCGACGAGCTGAGCGCCGATGCCGAGCCCCGCCGGCGCCGGGCCCGCAAGGAGGTGCTCGCCGGGGCGCTCAGCCGCGTGGTGAACACCCGCACGCCCCTCGACGTCGTCCTGAAGCAGCACTACCCGTGGTGCGCCGACGAGGCCGACGACCTGCGCGCCGTCTACGGCGAGTACGTCCGCCGCAAGCGGGCCGGCCACGTCGTCGACTACGACGACCTCCTCGCGCTGTGGCGGGGCCTGATGCAGCACCCCGAGGCCGGCCCGATGGTCGCCGCCCGCTTCGACCACGTGCTCGTCGACGAGTACCAGGACACCAACGCCCTCCAGGCCGACGTCCTCGCCGCCATGGCCGACGCCGGCACCACCATCACCGCGGTGGGCGACGACGCCCAGGCCATCTACGGCTTCCGGGGCGGCACGGTCCGCAACATCCTCGACTTCCCCGCCCGCTTCGACGCCGACGTCGTCACCCTGACCCGCAGCCACCGCTCCACCCCCCAGGTCGTCGAGGTCGCCAACCGCATCTGGGCCGCCGCCACCGAACGCCACGCCAAGGACCTCACCACCGTCCGCGCACCCGGCCCCCGCCCCGAACTGGTCACCGCGGGCGACGAGCACACCGAGGCCCGCGGCGTCGCCGACCGCCTCCTCGCCGCCGTCGAGCGCGGCATCCCGCTGCGCCGCCAGGCCGTCCTGTTCCGCGCCGGCCACCACAGCGACGTCCTCGAGGTCGAACTCACCGTCCGCCGCATCCCCTTCGTCAAGTACGGCGGCCTGAAGTTCCTCGAGGCGGCCCACGTCAAGGACCTCCTCGCGCTGTGCCGGGTCGCGGTCAACCCGCGCGACGAGCTCGCCTGGTTCCGCGTGCTGCAGCGCATCGACGGTGTCGGACCGGGGACGGCCCGCCGGGTCGTGAGCGGCCTCGGGCCGGCCGACGGCGACCTGGCCGCAGTGGTGGCCGCCGGTGCCGTCCCTGTCCGGGCCGCCGACGACGTGCGCGCCCTCGCGACGGCGGTCGCCGCCGCCGCGGGCGACGAGCGACCCGCGCCGCTGCGGCTCGACCACCTCCGACGCTGGCTCGATCCGTACCTCGACCGCTTCGGGAACGGTGACGCCCGCCGGGCCGACCTCGACCGCCTCGCCGAGTTGGGTGCTGCGGCCCCCGACCTCGAGTCGTTCCTGACCGACCTCGCCCTCGACCCGCCGGCCTCCACGGGCGACCTCGCCGGCCCGCCGCACCTCGACGACGACGTGCTCACCCTGTCCACGATCCACTCGGCCAAGGGCGGCGAGTGGGACATCGTCCACCTGATCCACGCGGCCGACGGCAACCTGCCGTCCGACCTGGCCACCGGCGACGCCGAGCAGATCGAAGAGGAACGTCGTCTCCTCTACGTCGCGGTCACCCGGGCCCGCGACGAGCTGCACGTCCACGTCCCGCTGCGCTTCCACCACCACCGTCGCCGCCTCGACGACGCCCACAGCACGGGGCAGCGGTCGCGCTTCCTCTCCCCCGACGTCGTCGCCGCCATGGACGTCGCGGCCGACGTCGTCGACCGATACCCCGCCGATGCCCTCGGCCTCGTGGCCGGAGGCCGGACGAGCGACGT
>JBHIXO010000380.1:0-4245 GCA_041984725.1 Acidimicrobiales bacterium
GTCGACCCCGGACAGCACCGGCTCGTCGAACTCCATGCCGTCGTAGAGCACTGTCATCGTCTCGGCCTCGATGTCGTGCACCCAGACCCGGTCGTCGTTCTTCGTGGTCAGGAACACCAGACCGTCGTCGTAGACGCAACCCTCGCCGCCGTCGAACGCCGTGGCCTCCACCTGCTCGCGGCACGGCACGCCGCCTGCGCACGCGGGATCGGGCACCTCGACCCAGGTCACCCGACCCCCGTCGTCGACCACGGCGGCCTCCAACAGGCCGGCCCGCAGGTCGGGGTACGACGCCGGCGTGAACCGGTAGAACAGCCCGTCGCCCAGGTCCTCGCTCTCGTAGAGCCGTTCGCGGACGGGGTCGACCGCCGTGTTCTCGTGCTTGAACCGCCCGAGCGCCGGCAGCGGGACCGCGGGCGCGTCGCCGAAGGGATCGCACTCGTAGACCAGGCCGGAGTTCGCCGCGTCGGTGGGGTCGTCGACCTCCTCGCAGGTGAGCCACGTGCCCCACGGCGTCACCCCGCCGGCGCAGTTCGACCGCGTGCCGGCGCAGATCGTGTAGGCGTCGACGATCGCACCGTCGGGCGCGAAGCGGATCGCCTGCACGCCGCCGAGGTCGATCGAAATGGGCAGGAAGTTGACCTCGTCGACCGGGGGCGGCGTCTCGCTGTTCGACACCAGGATCCAGCCGCCGTCGTCGGTCGGGAAGGTGGCGGCGCCGTCGGGGAACGTCATCGCCAACTCGGTCGTCGAGCCGATCGGCAGGAGCCCCTGCTTGATCACCCGGGACGAGAAGCCGGCCGGCGTGCGCAGCCCGAGGGCGTCGGGGTCGCGCAGGGGTCCGTACGGACTCTCGCCGGGCTGGGCGGGTGCGGCGAACGCCGGGGCGAGCATGCCCCGGCCGATCGAGAGCGACGTGCTCCCGGCCAGGGAGAGGAGCAGGAAGGTCCGACGGTCCACAGCGGGAGGCTAGGGAGGGAATCGGTGCCGGTCGACATCGCCCGCCACCGCTTCACCTCGCGTCCACCGTCGCGTCACCATCGGTCGGGCCGCGCGGTGGTCGGCGCGGGCGCCGCTACGGTCGACCGACGACATGCGTGAATCCGCTGGTACCGACGACACCCTCCGACCCCGCCTGGGCTTCCTCTACCCCGGCCACGCGGCGGAGGACGACTACCCACGGCTGGCCGGCCGGCTGCCGTGCCGGCCCGAGGTGCACGTCGTGCACACCTCCGTGGGCGAGGACGCCCACCGCGTCGACGCGCTGCTCGACCTCGGCGGACCCGACCGTCTGGCCGACGGTGCCCGGCGACTCGAGGGGCTGGTCGACGTGGCGATCTGGGCGTGCACGAGCGGGAGCTTCGTGTTCGGCCGGGACGGGGCGCGCGCCCAGGCCGACGCCATCGGCGAGCGCCTCGGCGTGCCTGCGTCGAGCACCTCGTTCGCCTTCGCCGCCGCCATCGAGCAGCTCGGCGCCGCCCGGGTCGCCATCGCGGCCACCTACCCCGAGGACGTGGCCCAGACGTTCGCGTCGTTCCTGCGCGCCGGCGACGTCGACGTGGTCGCCGTCGGCGCCGAGGACGTCATCACCGCGACCGAGGTCGGCACGTTCGGCGCCGACCGGGTCCGGTCGTTCGTGCGCTCGGGTGACCACCCCCGTGCCGACGTCGTACTCGTGCCCGACACGGCGCTGCACTCGGTCGACGTCGTCGACCAGCTCGAGGACGACCTCGGCAAGCCGGTGCTCACCGCCAACCAGGTGACCATGTGGCACGCGCTCCGTCTGGCTGGCGTCGACCCCACCGCCGACGGTCCGGGCACGCTCTTCCGCACCGCCGCCTGAGCGGCGCGCCTGACCGGCGGCTCAGGCCGCCCCGTGGGCGGCGGCCGGATCGACCGCCCGGAGGAGCATCTGCGTCGAGAGCGCCGGATCGGCGCCGCCCATCGCCCAGCTGCTGCCGGGCTGACCGGTGCCCCGGCCGAGCACGCCGGCGGCGAGCAGCACGCCCCAGAGCGAGACCTGGTTCGACGTGAAGACGGGCCGGCCGAGCTCGCCCTCCAGTTCCCGCACGAGTCCCCAGGTGCGCAACGCCGTGCAGCTCAGGACGACGGCGTCGGCCTCGTCGCCGTCGGCCGTACGGACGAGGTCGGCGATCGACCGCTTGCTGAGCCGGGAGATGCCGTCGGCCAAGCCGAGGTGGTGGGCGGACACGACGTCGAAGCCGGCGTCCTGGAGGAAGTGGACGAAGCGGACGGTGAGCGTGGCCGTGTAGGGCGTGACCACGGCGATGCGCTGCATGCCCGTCATGCGCAGGGCGTCGACGGTGGCCCCGGCCGTCGTGACGGCGGCGGGCGCGCCGCCGGCGAGCATCGCCTCGCACGTGGCGCGCTCACCCTCGATGCCGTCGACGAAGCTGCCCGACGAGCAGGCGTACAGCACCGCCGCGGGGTCGACGGCCGCGAGCGACCGGGTCGCCTTCGTGACCATCGAGGGACGGCTGACGCCCCGGGCCAGCCGGATGCCGACGCCCTCGCGCAGCTGCGGCGTCCGGGTGAAGTGGAGCGCGACGTCGGGTGGCAGGTAGCTCCAGTACTCCCAGTCGAGGTTGAAGTCGAACGGCACCACGACGCCGATCGGGATGGTCGCGCCGGGACCGTCGAAGCTGACCGGATGGCGGGCCTTCTGGGACCGGATCCCGGGACGATCCACGACGAACCTCCGACGAAGCGGACCCGACGTCCCCGCCCGGTCCTCACAGCGAGACGACCCGAACGTACGCCCCCTGTGTTGCCTGCAGTTTACCGACGCATCACACCTCGGTTCGGCGTCGGAAGACGAGCGACTCCCCCACGGCGCCGGCTCGCCACACGTCGTTGCCGGCGGCGGCGAGGGCATCGAGGCCCTCCACGATCGTGCCGAAGACGTTGCCGGGCACGAACCCGACGTCGCCGTTGAGCAAGAGGTTGTTGCGGCCGTAGAAGACGGCCAGGTCGATGACGCCGGTCGCACCGCCTGCGCCCTCGTCGTCGCCGTAGCCGTAGGTGCGGGCCGGGAGCATGCCCGCCGAGAACTCGAAGTACACGAGATCGCCGGGGATGGGCGTGATCGTCGGGTTCTCGAGGCCGATCGGGCTCGGCGCGAACTCGGGGACGAAGGTGTACAGCTCGTTGCGGGCGTACTTGGCGTGGAAGACGTCGCCCCCGAGCGGGAGGGCGTCCCAGACCGCCGCGGAGGTCCGGGGTGCGTCCTCGTCCAACAGGCGGGCCACGCAGGTGACACCCCGCCCCGGCAGCTCGATCTCGACATGGCGGGCCATCGCAGCAGTCTCCCTCGCCGGCCGCCCCGGACGGAGCGGTCTGTCCTCGCGTACGATTGTCGACAATCTACATACCCGCTGTGAACCAGGAGTCGCCATGACCGCGCTCTCGCCCCTCCTCCGCCAGGCCACACCGGTCGAAGCCGTGCGCGGCGAGGGGGTCCACCTCTTCGACGCAGACGACCGCGCCTACCTCGACTTCACGGCGGGCATCGGCGTGACGAGCACCGGCCACTGCCATCCCGCCGTGGTGGAGGCCGCCCAGCGCCAGGCCGCCACGCTGGTCCACGGTCAGTACACGACGGTCCTCCACCCGCTGCTCGACGAGCTGGCCGTGGAGCTCGGGGCGCGCCTGCCCGGCCTCGACTCGGTGTTCTTCGCGAACGCGGGGAGCGAAGCGGTCGAGGCCGCGCTCCGCCTGGCCCGCCACGCCACCGGCCGACCCGACGTCATCGTCTTCCAGGGCGGGTTCCACGGGCGGACGATGGGCGCGGCGGCGATGACGACGTCGAAGCTCGCGGTCCGCGCCGGACTCCAGCCGCACATGGGCGGCGTCGTGGTCGCACCGTTCCCGTACGCCTTCCGCTACGGCTGGACCGAGGACGAGACGGTCGACTTCTGCCTGCGCGAGCTGGACTTCCTGCTGCAGACCGTGACCGGGCCGGACGACGCCGCCGCCGTGTTCATCGAACCGGTGCTGGGCGAGGGTGGCTACGTACCGGTGCCGCCGCGGTTCCTGCAGGGCCTGCGCGAGCGGTGCGACCGGCACGGGATGCTGCTCGTCGCCGACGAGATCCAGACCGGCGTCGGGCGCACCGGCCGGTTCTGGGGGTACGAGCACGCCGGGATCCGACCCGACGTCGTCACCACGGCCAAGGGGCTGGCGTCGGGCTTCCCGCTGTCGGCCTGCGTGGCGTCGGCCGACCTG
>JBHIXO010000381.1:0-4241 GCA_041984725.1 Acidimicrobiales bacterium
CCCACCAACATCATCCGCTCGCTCCGGGCACTGCAACCGACCCGCCGGTGCAGCTACACCGAGGCCAAAATCATCGCCGAGCACCAGGCCAACAAGCTTCGAGCACTCCTCGACCTGGCCGACTCGGCCGAGCTGCCCCACGGCACGATCGAGGAGCTGCCCCGCGTCCAAGTACGACATCGTCACGGGCTGCCCGTGTCCGGACTCACCCACTGGCACAACGGTCGCTGGCTGATCGTGCTCAACGCCGACGAACCCGAGACCCGCCAACGCTTCTCCCTCGCCCACGAACTGAAACACGTCATCGACCACCCAAGCCGTGAGCACACCTGCTGGGACGAACCCTGGCGCTCCGGTGACCGCAAGGCCGAGACCCTCGCCGACTACTTCGCCGGCTGCCTGCTCATGCCCAAACGCCACGTCAAACGACTGTGGGGCGAACACCGCGACCACCACGCACTCGCCGACACCTTCGGGGTCTCACCACGAGCCATGGACGTCCGGCTCAGCCAACTCGGCCTCACCGACCAGCGACGGCGCTGCATGCGCGTGCAGCCGACCTGGCAGCACTTCGGCTCCCACTACTACCGGCGACGAACCGCCAAGACCGCCCGATCCGAGGTCACCACATGACCTCGGCCCGAACGCCGCAGCTCGACCAGAGCCGCCGCGCGCGGGCCACGCCACCAGACCAAGGACCAACCTCGATGGTGACACCCCAGATCGACCACCAGCCCGACGGGCGGCCGCTGACCGCCGTGCTCTACCTGCGGGTCAGCACCAAGGAACAAGCCGAACGGGGCGGTGACGCCGAAGGCTTCTCCATCCCAGCCCAGCGCTCTGCGGCGACTCGCAAGGCCGAGAGCCTCGGCGCCACTGTCGCCGCCGAGTTCGTCGATCGTGGCGAATCCGCCCGGTCGGCCAATCGGCCAGAGCTCCAGAAGCTGCTGGCCTACATCACTGAGCACCCGACCAACTTCGTCATCGTCCACAAGGTCGACCGACTCGCCCGCAACCGAGCCGACGACGTCCAGATCAACCTTGCGCTTCAAGCCGCCGGCGTCACGCTCGTGTCCGTCTCCGAGAACATCGACGAGACCCCGAGCGGGGCACTGCTCCACGGCATCATGTCCTCGATCGCCGAGTTCTACAGCCGGAACCTAAGCCACGAGATCAAGACCAAGACGCTGCAGAAGGTCCAGGCCGGCGGCACCCCGAACCTGGCCCCAATCGGCTACCTCAACGGACGTCAGAAGATCGACGGCCAGGAGATCAAGACCATTGAGATCGATCCCGTGCGCGGCCCGTTGCTGCGGTGGGCGTTCGAGGCTTACGACACCGGTGACTACTCGTTGCGGCAGTTGGCCGACGAACTCGAGGCCATGGGCCTCACGCAGCGGGCGACCCGTCGACAGCCCGAGCGAACGATCGGAGCCAACCGGCTGCAGCAGATCCTGCGGCGGCGTTACTACATCGGCTACGTCACCTACCGCGGCGTGGAATACCAGGGGCGGCACGAGCCGCTGATTAGCGAGGCGTTGTTCGAGCGAGTCCAGCAACGACTCGACAGCAACCGACACGCCAAGAGCCGCTCCTACAAGCGCGACCACTACCTCAAAGGCACGGTCTTCTGCGCTCGCTGTGAGTCACGGCTGCTGTACTTCGTCTCCACCGGCAACGGCGGCAAGTACGAATACTTCCGCTGCAGTGGACGCCACAACGGACGAACCGAATGCAGCCTCCCGCATCTCCCAGCACAAGAAGTGGAGTTAGGAGTCACCGAAGCCTGGCGCGGCGAGCAGATCTCGAGATCGAACCTGGAGACGCTGCGAGCAGCGCTCGACGCCGACCTCGCCGGCTACACCGACCGCGCCGACGCCGAACGCCAGCGACTGACCACAAGACTTCGACAGCTCGAAGGACAACGACGGAAGTGGGCCGAGAAGGCCATGAACGACGTCGTCCCCGACGACATCGCCCGAGAGAGACAACAAGAACTCGCCCGGCAGATCGCCTGGACGCAGACCGAACTCGACAAGCTCACCGTCGACGAGGACGAACTACGCGCCAACATCGATCTCGCTCTCCGACTCGCACAGGACTGTCACGGGTCGTACACAAGATCCAAGGGACAGGTTCGCCGCATGTGGAACCAAGCATGGTTCGAATCGGTGCTGGTCGACGTCGAGGACGACAAGACCATCGTCATCGCCGACAAGAACCGCACCGACATCGCCGACGCCGTCCGCCACGACAGCGAGCTGGTGAACACAGGACGACCACCGTCGGCGACGAACCAACCGCCAACGGAACCACGGTCTGTGGAGCGGTCGAACAGGCTCGACTCCCCGCACCACAACCGACGGTCACACCGGAATCCGTGCTTCGACCACGGTTCGAACTTCAAACTTCTGGTGGAGACGATGGGACTCGAACCCACGACCCCCTGCTTGCAAAGCAGGTGCTCTAGCCAGCTGAGCTACGTCCCCGGGACTGACGGATGTAGAAGCCTACGGGCCGCTCTCGTCCGCTCGCGAACCAACTCGACCAGGCCTCTCAGGCCGGATCACCGCCGGCGAGGCGGTACACGCGCAGGGCAGGTTCGTCGTCGATCGACCGACCACACTCCTCGCACACGGTGGCGTAGCCGAACGTGAAATCGCCCATCGCCCCCGGCGAGCTCTCATCCACCCAGTAGGAGATCGCGAGCTCGATCATCAGGGCCTCGATCCCGACGCAGGCGCCCCAGCCGTCGCCTCGGCCGCGGTACTCGCGGAGAAGCTGCTCCTGCAGCGTCCTCGCGGCCGGGGCGACCAGCGGCTCACGCTCCTGTCGCCGCTTGTCCTGCTCGGCCCATCGCTGGCGCAGTTCGTCGGCATACATCACCGCTCCGTACCGACCCACCGTGACGCCGGTTGCGCGCGGCGCCGCGCCGCCGGCCCCGGACGTGCGACACTCCCCCGAGCGGGTGGCAGGGGGCCGCCCCGGGCTGAGGAGTCGCGATGGTGGAGATCCAGGGCACGTGCGATCCCGCGTTCACGGTGGTCCGTGACGCGTTCGAGAAGAACTTCGCCGGCGACGAGCTGGGTGCGAGTGCGGCGGTGACCGTCGACGGGCGTCCGGTCGTCGACCTGTGGGCCGGGGAGCGCAACGAGGCCGGCGACCCGTGGGAGCGCGACACGATCGTCAACGTCTATTCGACGACCTAGACGATGGCGGCGATCTGCGTGCTGATGTGCGTCGACCGCGGGCTGATCGACGTCGACGAGCCGGTCGCCACCTACTGGCCCGAGTTCGCGGCCAACGGCAAGGACGGCGTGACCGTGGCGCACGTGATGAGCCACTCGTCGGGGCTGTCGGGGTTCGACCCGCAGGTGACGGTCGAGGACCTCTACGACTGGGACGGCATCTGCGCGGGGCTCGCCGCCCAGGCCCCGTGGTGGGAGCCGGGCACGGCGTCGGGCTACCACGCCCTCACGCTCGGCTACCTCCAGGGTGAGCTCGTCCGGCGCGTGACCGGGACGAGCATCGGCCGGTTCTTCGCCGACGAGGTCGCCGGCCCGCTCGACGCCGACTTCCACATCGGACTGGCCGCCGAGCACGACCACCGCGTCGGCGACCTGATCCCGCCTCCGATGGACGTGCTCGCCGCCGACGACGACATGCTGCGCGAACTCGGCATCGACCCCGACGGCATCGCGCTGCGGACCTTCCGCTCGGCGGCGATGGATGCGCTCGACAGCCGGACCCGGGGATGGCGCGGCGCCGAGATCCCGGCCGCCGGCGGCACCGGCAACGCCCGATCGGTCGCCCGGGTGCACAGCGCACTGGCCTGCGGCGGCACCGTCGACGGCGTCACCCTGATGTCGCCCGCCACGATCGAGGCCGCGCTCGAGCCGCGCGTCAGCGGGGTCGACCTCGTCCTCGGCGCCGACCTGTCGTTCGGGCTCGGCTTCGGCCTGTCCGGCGACATGGCGCCCGTCCCCAACGACCGGTGCCTGTTCTGGGGCGGTTGGGGAGGCTCGGTCGCCGTCATCGACACCGAGCACCGGATGTCGGTCGCCTACGTCATGAACCGGATGGGCGCCGACATCATGGGCGACGTGCGCGGGGTCGGCATCGTCGAGGCGGCCTACGCCGCGCTGGGCATCACCGTCTGACCGGAACGCGCTCCGACCGGAGCGCGATCACACCGGTGGTGCCAGGGCGCTCCGACCGGAGCGCGATCACACCCGTGGTGC
>JBHIXO010000382.1:0-4233 GCA_041984725.1 Acidimicrobiales bacterium
AGCCCCGGACCAACCGCTATTCAGCCAGCAAGGGCATTCCGGGTCTCCGGCGGGCCCAGGCCGCCTATTATGAGCGCCGGTTCGGCGTGAAGCTCAATCCCGAGACCGAGATCGTGGCGACGATCGACTCGCGCCACCGGAAGCTCATGACGCTCTCGGTCGCGAAGCCGTGACCGGCGAGGACCTGCATGCCGAGGCGGGCGGCGGCGACGTAGGTCTCGGAGCACTTGAGCTTGGCCATCGCCGCTTCGCGCGTGCAGGGCACGCCCTCGCGGAGCAGGGCGGCGGCGCGGTAGACGAGCAGGCGGGCGGCGTCGATCTCGGTCTGGAGGTCCACCATCGGGTGGGCGAGGCCCTGGAACGTGCCGATGGGGCGGTCGAACTGGTGGCGTTCCTTGCTGTAGGCGAGCATCTCGTCCATCGTCGACTGGGCCACGCCGGTGTACGCCGCGGCCATGAGGACCTTCTCGAGGTCGAGGCCCTGGATCAGCATCTCGAAGCCGCGGTTCGGCGGACCGACGAGGTTGTCGACGGGGACACGCACGTCGTCGAAGAAGACGTCGTTGGTGCCGAGCAGGTGGCGGGCCAGGGTCGGCGTCCGCCGGACCTCCACGCCCGGTGTGTCGTTCGGGACGAGCACGAGGCTGATCCCCCGGTGCTTCGGCGCCTCGGTGTCGGTGCGGACGTAGGTGGCGATGAGGGCGCCCGGGAGCCCGGCGCCGGTGCACCACGCCTTCTGGCCGTTGATCACGACCTCGTCGCCCTCGATCACGGCGGCACAGCGCAGCGACGCGGCGTCGGAGCCGGCGTCGGGTTCGGAGATGGCGACGCTGATCCGGTAGTCGCCGTCGAACAACCCGGCGCGGAAGCGCTCGATCTGCTCGGGGGTGCCGGACCGGAAGATGGTGAGCCCCGGGATGAACGTGCCCACGTACGCCATGGCGACGTCGAGGCTGGCGTGGCCGAGCGCCTCGGCGAGGATGCACAGCTCGACCGGCGATCCGCCCCCGCCCCCGAGGTCCTCGGGGTACGGCAGCGAGAACCAGTCCATGCCGGCCATCCGCTTCCAGAGCTCGGCCGGAAACGTGTCGGTCTCGTCCCACTCCTTGGCCCGCTCGGGCGGGCAGTGGTCGGCGACGAACGCCCGTGCCGTGTCGCGCAACTGCACCTGCACGTCGTCGAGCCCGTGGAGCATGCCGTTCCCTTCCGTCCCGGGACCCGAACTCCTCGGACCCGATCTCGTCGAATCCCAAGTCTCGGAATCCGTTAAATCCGTATACTATGTTAGCGACGTCGGTGGGACCACGGCTGCGTCACACTCGTGCCCGACCCGTACGCCGAGAGAGGACGAACCGATGACCGACTACGCCGAGCTGTACCCGAGCTTCACCTTCGACCGCCCGGTCGACGGGGTGCTCCGGATCACCTTCGACGGCCCCGGCCTGAACGCGGTGTCGCCCGACGCCCACCGCGAGATCGCCGACGTGTGGCTCACCGTCGACCGCGATCCCGACGTGCGCGTCGCGCTGCTCCAGGGCGCCGGCAAGGGTTTCTCGTCGGGTGGCAGCTTCGAGCTCCTCGACGGCATCATCAACGACTACGCCACCCGCACCCGCGTCCTGCGCGAGGCCCGCGACCTCGTGTGGAACGTCATCAACTGCTCCAAGCCGATCGTCTCGGCGATCCACGGCCCCGCGGTGGGGGCCGGCCTGGTCGCCGGGATGCTGGCCGACGTCTCCGTCGTCGGGCGCACGGCCCGCATCATCGACGGCCACACCCGACTCGGCGTCGCCGCCGGCGACCACGCCGCGGTGTGCTGGCCACTGCTCGCCGGCATGGCCAAGGCGAAGTACTACCTCCTCACCTGCGACACCCTCACCGGCGAGGAGGCCGAACGCATCGGTCTCGTGTCCCTCTGCGTCGACGACGACCAGGTGCACGCCCGGGCACTGGAGGTCGCCGAGCAGCTCGCCGGCATGGCGCAGTCGGCCGTCCGCTGGACGAAGCACACGCTCAACCACTGGTACCGCCAGATGGGCCCGGCGTTCGACGCCTCGCTCGGCTACGAGTTCTACGGCTTCGGCGGGCCCGACGCCGCCGAGGGCCTCGCCTCGCACCGCGAGAAGCGGGCCCCGGACTTCACCGGCCCGACGAGCGAGTGAGGGTCCCGACGTGACCGACACACGAGTCGCCCTCGTCACCGGCGGCGCCCGCGGGATCGGCGAGGCGATCTGCCGGGCGCTCGCCGCCGACGGCTGGGCCATCGCCATCGGCGACCTCCGCGCCGACGCGGCCGCCGAGACGGCCGCCGCCATCGCCGCCGACCACGGCGTCGCGGCCCGCGGCTACGCGCTCGACGTCAGCGACCTGAGCGCGGCCCAGGGCGTGGTCGGCGCCGTCGAGGCCGACCTCGGACCCGTGCACGGGCTCGTGAACAACGCGGGCACCGACGTGTTCAAGCAGTTCGTCGACTCGACCGAGGAGGAGTGGGACCGGATCATCGCGGTCAACCTGCGCGGCACGATCGCCTGCTGCCGGGCGGTGATCGACGGCATGCTCGAGCGCGGCGCGGGGAGCATCGTCAACATCGCCTCCGACGCCGGCCGCGTCGGCTCGTCGGGTGAAGCCGTGTACTCGGCGACCAAGGGCGGCGTGATCGCGTTCTCGAAGACGCTCGCCCGCGAGACCGCCCGGAAGGGCGTGCGCGTCAACTGCGTCTGTCCCGGCCCGACCGAGACCGCGCTGCTCCGCGAGCTCGAGGACTACTCCGAGAAGCTCTACGGCGCGCTCGCCCGCGCCATCCCGCTCGGCCGCACCGCCCAGCCCGACGATGTCGCCCCCGCCGTTGCGTTCCTCCTCGGCGAGGGCGCGGGCTACATCACCGGCCAGACGCTGTCGGTCAGCGGCGGCCTCACCATGGCGTGACCGTGGCCGTCCTCCACCTCGAACGCCGCGACGCCGTCGCGTTGCTCACGCTCGACCGGCCGGGTCGACTGAACGCCATCGGCTCCGACACGGTCGCCGAGTTGCATGACCACCTCGACGCGATCGAGGCGGCGGGCGACGTCCGTGCCATCGTCGTCGGCGGGGCCGGAGGCACGTTCTGCGCGGGCGCCGACATCGCCGAGCTCCGCACGCTCGACGACGGTGCCGGCTTCGCCCGCTTCGTGCGCGGCCTCACCGACGTCTTCGACCGGCTCGCCGACCTGCCCGTGCCATCGATCGCCGCCATCGACCGCCTCGCCCTCGGGGGCGGCCTCGAACTCGCGCTCGCCTGCGACCTCCGGCTCGCCACGCCCGGGGCCCGCCTGGGCGTGCCCGAGATCGCCCTCGGCCTCCTGCCCGCCGCCGGCGGCACCCAACGCCTCGGCCGGATGCTCCCACCCGCGGTCGCGACGCATCTCCTCGTCACCGGCGAGCCGTTGCGGGCGGAGGACGCGGTCCGCCTCGGTCTGGTGAACGCCGTCCACGACGACGTGCTCGCCGCCGCGCTCGACCTCGCCGCGTCGATCGCCGCGGGACCACCGCTCGCGGTGCGGGCCGCCAAGCGCCTGCTGCGCGTGGCGGGGTCGACGTCGCTCGCCGACGGCATCGACGCCGAGCGCGCCACCGTCGCCGAGCTCTTCGACACCGCCGACCGGGTCGAGGGTCTCGCCGCGTTCACCGAGAAGCGCGCGCCGGTGTTCCGGGGCTCATGAGCGACGACTACCGCGCCTCGGTCCGACGCTTCCTCGCCGAGCACCTGCCCGCCGGATGGTCGGGTATCGGCGCGCTCGACGAGCCGGAGGCCTCCGACTTCCTCGCCGGATGGCGGCGCACGTTGCACGAGCACGGCTTCCTCGGCATCGGCTGGCCCGAGGAGTACGGCGGGCAGGGGCGCTCCAAGCACGACCAGATCGTGCTCACCGAGGAGCTCGCCCGGGCCGGCGTCCCCGGCGGCATCCCCAACGACACGTTCAGCATCAAGATGCTCGGCAACACCCTCCTGCACTGGGGCACCGAGGAGCAGAAGCGCCACTTCCTGCCGCGCGTCCTGCGGGGCGACGACGTCTGGTGCCAGGGCTACTCCGAGCCGGACGCCGGCTCCGACCTGGCCGCCCTCGGGACGCGGGCCCGGCTCGACGGCAACGCCGACGGGGACGGCGAGTGGGTCCTCGACGGGCAGAAGATCTGGACGTCCAACGCCCACCTCGCCAACTGGATCTTCGTGCTCGCCCGCACCGACCCGGAGGC
>JBHIXO010000383.1:0-4228 GCA_041984725.1 Acidimicrobiales bacterium
GAGCGCGGAGGCGGTCGCCCGCCTGGCCCAGGCGCTGCTCGCCGAGGACCAGCAGCGGACGCTGCTCCGCGAGGGCTCGGTCGTCGGCGCCCACTCCGCGCCGGGCGTGGGTCGGTTCCGGGTCGCGTGTTTCCGCCAGCGGGGGTCGCTCGCCGTCGTCGTCCACGCCGTGCCCCACGAGATCCGCCCGCTCGAGACCCTCGAACTACCCACCGCCGCACCCCAGCTCGCCGGGCTCGGGCGCGGCCTGGTGCTGGTCGCCAGCCCGGTCGGCAACGGCGCGACGACGACGCTCGCCGCGCTCGTCGACCACGTGAACCGCAACCGGCGCACCCACATCGTGACCGTCGACGACCCCATCGAGGTGCTCCACCGCGACGAGGCCAGCCTGGTCAGCCAGCTCGAGGTCGGCGCCGACGTCGCCTCGTTGCTCGACGGGCTGCGCGCTGCGTCGCGCCTCGACGTCGACGTGGTGGCGGTCTCCGACATCATCAGCCGAGACGTCGCCGCCGCGTCGCTCGACGCCGTGGCGCGGGGTCGCCTCGTGTTCGCCGTGATCGGCGCCGACACCGTGCTCGGCGCGGTCAACGCCTTCCTCGAGCTGTTCACCTTCGAGGAGCGGCCCATCGTGCGCCAGACCTTCGCCCGGTCGCTCGCCGGCGTGCTGTGCCAGCGGTTGCTCCCCGCCCCCGACGGCGACCTCGTGGTCGTGGCCGAGGCGATGGTCAAGACGGCCAAGATCGAGCAGATCCTGTCCGACGAGCACCGCCTCGGGCAGATGCACGGGCTCATCGCCGAGGGCGTCTACAACGGCATGCAGACGATGGACCAGAGCCTGCGCGACCGGGTGCTCGACGGCCGCCTCGACGAGGCCACCGCGCTGGCGGCCGCGACCGACCCCGAGGAGCTCCGGATCGAGCTGCTCCGGGGGTGACCGGCGTCCCGGTGGCGTGCGCCGCCGGCTCCGGGGGCGTCCCCTGCGGCGGACGGTTCGGTCGGTAGCGTCACAACCATGCAATTCGGGGTCTGGCCGGGCACCAATCAGGCCTGGGACGACATCCTCGACGTGGCGCGCCACGCCGAGCTCGGCGGCTGGGACCGCGTCTACGTCGCCGACCACTTCATGTCGATGGACGAGTCCGTCGCCCCGATGCTCGAGTGCTGGGGCGTCGTCACCGCCCTGGCCGCGGCCGTGCCCCGCGTCGGGATCGGCACCCTCGTCTGTGGCAACACCTACCGGCACCCGGCCGTGCTCGTGAACCAGGCGGCCACCGCCGACATCGTGAGCGGCGGGCGGATCATCCTCGGCCTGGGCGCCGGCTGGCAGCAGAACGAGCACGAGAAGTACGGGATCGAGCTGCCCCCGGTCGGCGAGCGGATGGACCGCTTCGAGGAGGCGTGCGCCGTCGTGCGCAGCCTCACCACCGAGGACCGCACGACCTTCCACGGCGAGTACTACCGCCTCGACGACGCGCCGATGGACCCGAAGCCGGTCGGGCCGCTGCCGCTGCTGGTCGGCGGCGGGGGCGAGAAGCGGACGATGCGCATCGCCGCCACCCACGCCCAGGAGTGGAACGTGTGGGGCACGCCCGAGGTGTTCGCCCGCAAGTCCGAGATCATGGACGTCCACTGCGAGGCCGTCGGCCGCGACCCCGGCTCGATCCGCCGCTCGACGCAGGCGTTCGTGTTCCTGGTCGACGACCCCGAGCGGGCCCGGTCGCTGCGCGAGCGCGAGGACGGCATCCGCAAGATCGTCGGCTCGCCCCCCGAACTGGTCGAGGCCCTCCAGGCCTACGCCGCCGCCGGCGCCGACGAGTTCATCGTCCCCGACTTCAACCTCGGCACCGGCCACCAGCGCGCCGAGATCCTGGACCGCTTCCAGCGCGAGGTCGCCGTCCACCTCAAGGAGGCACGTCGGCTCCGGTCGGAGCCGACGGTCGCCCGGAGCGCGCTTCAACTCCGGTCGGAGCCGACGCGCGCCCGTCGATCGCCCTGGGGCATCCGGGGACGGGTCGCCTACCGTCCGAGGGGATGATCCCGGACCGGTTCCGCCCCGTGCTCGACGACGTCGGCCCCCTGGCCGACGCGTTCGCCGCGGCCGGGTACCGCCTCTACCTGGTCGGCGGGATCGTCCGCGACCTGCTGCTCGGCGGCGCCGACGGGGGGATCGCCTCCGAGGACCTCGACTTCACCACCGACGCCGAGCCCGACGCCATCGAGTCGATCGTCCGGGCGTTCCCCGGCACCGAGGCCGTCTGGACCCAGGGCAAGCGCTTCGGGACGATCGGCGCCCGCATCGCCGTCGGTCGTGACCCCGACGACCGCCGGGTCGTCGCCCACGAGATCACCACGCACCGCGCCGAGGCCTACGACCCCGACTCGCGCAAGCCCGAAGTGCGGTTCTCCACCGACATCGAGGCCGACCTGTCGCGCCGCGACTTCACCGTCAACGCCATGGCCCTCGAGGTCACGGGCGACGGCGCGGCCGACGGCGGCCCGCAGCTGGTCGACCCGTTCGGCGGCACCGCCGACCTGCTCGTCGCCAAGGTGCTCCGCACGCCGCTCTCGCCCGAGGAGTCGTTCTCCGACGACCCGCTCCGCATGCTGCGCGCCGCCCGGTTCATCGCCCGCTTCGGCCTCAAGCCCGACGACGACCTCGTCGCCGCCGTCGAGGCGATGGCCGACCGGCTCACGATCGTCAGCGCCGAGCGCATCCGCGACGAGCTCGACCGCCTCCTCGTCGTCGACGACCCGTCGCCGGGCCTGTGGTTCCTCACCGACACCGGCCTCGCCGAGCACTTCTTCCCCGAGCTGCCCGCCACCCGGGTCGAGCAGGACCCGATCCACCACCACAAGGACGTCCTCGCCCACACCATCGCCGTCGTCGCCAAGACGTCGCCGAACCTGATCGTGCGCCTGTCCGCCCTGTTCCACGACATCGGCAAGCCGGCGACCCGGTCGTTCGGGGCCAAGGGCGTGAGCTTCCACCACCACGAGGTCGTCGGCGCCCGCATGACCCGCAAGCGGATGAAGGCGCTGAAGTACCCGAATGACGTGATCGACGACGTCGCCCAACTCGTCTTCCTCCACCTGCGGTTCCACGGCTACGGCGAGGACGCGTGGACCGACTCGGCCGTGCGCCGCTACGTCCGCGACGCTGGCCCCCTGCTCGACGAGCTCAACGAGCTGACCCGCTGCGACTGCACCACCCGCAACCGCAAGAAGGCCGAACGCCTCGCCCGCCGGATGGACGCGCTCGAGGCCCGCATCGAGCGGCTCCAGGAGGAGGAGGAGCTGGCCGCCATCCGCCCCGACCTCGACGGGCGTCAGGTCATGGACCTGCTCGGCGTCGCGCCGGGCCCCGTCGTCGGCGACGCCATGGACTTCCTGCTCGAGGCCCGCCTCGAGGAGGGCCCCCTCGGCGAGGAGGAGGCCACCCGCCGCCTCCGTGAGTGGTGGGCCGCCCGCTCCGACTGAGACATGCGGCCGCTGTGGCGAACCCTCCCCCGGAACGGCCGCAGGTTCAGATGCCTTCCTTGCGGGCCCGCAGGATGAGGGTCGCGGGCACCTGGGTCATGGCCACGGTCCAGTGCGGACCCGACTGGGCCGACCCGGGCGTCGGCGCCGGCTCGAGCACGTGGTCGACCCGGAACCCGGCCCGGCCGAGTTCGGTGAACAGCGTGCCGATCGAGCGGGCGTGCATACCGCGCCGGACGTCGCCCGGCCCGTAGGGCTGCTCGTCGAACGCGCTGCGCCGGATCCGCATCGGGTCGGGATCGGCGGGGTCGAGGAGGGCGAACATCGGGTGGGGGAGGGCGATGACCCAGGCCCGCTCGGGCGACAGCACCCGGTGCACCTGCCGGAAGACGCGGCCGATGTCGTCGATGGCGGTGAGCGAGAACACGCTCAGCGCGGCGTCGATCGTGTCGGCCCGCAGGAACGCCAGCTCGGCGAGCGACGACTCGTGGAACTCGACCCGCACCTCGGCGGCGTCGGCGGCCCGGCGGGCGGCGGCGATCTGGTCGGGGTCGCCGTCGACCGCGATCGTGCGGGCGCCGGCCCGGGCGAGCGCCACCGCGTTGTGCCCGGCCCCGCACCCGAGGTCGAGGACCCGCTTGCCCTCGACGTTGCCGAGCAGCCGCAACTCGTCCTCGCCCGGGATCGCCGGTCCATAGGTGACGACGTGGTCGGAGAGCGCCTCGCCCTCGGGGGCGGCCACGGTGAATGG
>JBHIXO010000384.1:0-4219 GCA_041984725.1 Acidimicrobiales bacterium
CCGTCGCGCGTGCGTGGTTGCGGATCAGCGCAGACGAGGGGTGCGCGGGGATGCCGCCGCGCGCCATCCGCATAGCGGGGATGTTGAAGGCACCGACAATCGGTAGCAACGTCCGTCCGGTCAGCGACTGGGCCCGCATACCGGCGTCGAGCTCGGCCCGCCGGGCGGCGGGCGCGGAGTCGGGCCGGACGGTCGTGCCACTCCCCTGGCGGCGCACGACGAGACCGTGCTCCGCCAACCGGCGGTAGGCGGCGACCACCGTCCCCCGGGCGGTCGGTAGGGCGGCGGCCAGCACCCGTTCGGCCGGCAGCCGGGACCCGGCCGGCAGCTCGCCCGCGTCGATGACGGCCGCCAGCGCGTCGGCGAGCGCCACGTAGAGGGGCGCGCCGTGCTCGGCCCAGCCCCCGAGCAGGTCGACGAGCGCCGAGACGTCGATCCGGGCGGCGGGCTCCACCCACCGAGTCTGGCGCCGGGACGGGGTCGCTGGCGTGGTCCGGCCGCCCGCGTGCCCAGGGCCCCGAACGGGGCCGTGCGCTAGCGTCGCCGGACCGCCCGCCGAAACCCCCAGGAGACGACGTTGTTCCGAGCCCTCCTGCTCGCACCACCGGGCGCCGGGAAGGGGACGCAGGGCGAGCGCCTCGCCCACCGGCACCAGGTCCCGCACCTCGCCACCGGCGACCTGCTCCGCGACCACGTGGCGCGGGGCACCGACCTCGGCCGTGAGGCGAAGGCCCACATGGACGCAGGCGACCTCGTCCCCGACGACCTCGTCATCTCGATGGTGCTCGACGCCATCGGCGGCAACGCGACGCCGATCGACGACTTCCTGCTCGACGGCTTCCCCCGCACGCTCGGCCAGGCCCGGGCGGCCTACGAGTGGGGTCGCCGCAACGACCGGACCTTCCACGCCGTGATCATGCTCGAGGTCCCCGAGGACGAACTCGTGCGCCGCCTGGTCGAGCGCGGCCAGGCGAGCGGGCGGTCCGACGACACCGAGGACGTCATCCGCAACCGGCTGCACGTCTACGAGGACAACACGGCCCCGCTCATCGGGTTCTACGAGGAGCGCGGGATCCTGCTCCGGGTCGACGGCACCGGCGACGTCGACGACGTCACCGCTCGCATCGAGGACCGGCTCGCCCCCATCCTCGCCGGCTGACTCCCCATCGGCTGATTCCCCGGGGACGGGGCCCGCCGACGATGCTGGTCCGATGGACCGCACCTCGCTGCACACCGCCCATCGCGTCCTCGCCGGCATCCTGGCCGTCGCCGTGCTGGTCATGGCCCTGTTCGCCGGCCGGGCGCTGTTCGGCACGTGGGACATCGAGGTCCACGGCTGGATCGGCAACGGGGTCTTCCTGCTCGTCCTCGCCAACGGGGGCCTGGTCCTGGCCCGGCGCGGGTCCGGCGCCGACGCCGCCCTCGCGCTCGCCATCGCGCTGCTGACCTTCGCCCAGATCGGGCTCGGCTACGTCGGACGCGACGAGCTCGAGGCCGCGGCCTGGCACGTCCCCAACGGCGTGCTGCTGATGGCGCTCACGACGTGGCAGTTCGCCGCGCTCCAGTTCCGGCCCGTGACCGCGACGACCTGACCGGAGCCGGTCCGCTCGGGGTTCAGTGCAGCCCGAGCTCGTGGGAGCAGTGGGGCCACTGGCCCCAGCCGCCCCGGGCCTGGAGACGACGACCCATGTCGATCTGGACCGACGCCGGGTGCTCGTGGGGGTACCCCGTGCCACCGACGGACTCCCAGGTCCCCAGCGAGAACTGGAGGCCGCCGTAGTAGCCGTTGCCGGTGTCGATCGACCAGTTGCCGCCCGACTCGCAGGCCGCGAGGTCGTACCAGACCTGGGTGCCGCGCGGGTCGCCGTACTCGTAGCCGCCGTCGGAGCCCGCCGCTGCCGACGTCGTGGGCGGCGCGGTCGTCGGCGGTGCCGTGGTCGGCGGTGCGGTCGTCGGCGCCGCCGTGGTGGTGGTGGTGGTGGTGGGCGCGGCGGTCGTCGTGGGCGCAGCGGTTGTCGTTGGCGCCGCGGTGGTTGCCGGGGCGGCTGACGTGCTGCTGGCCGACGTGCTGGCGTCGCGCCGGGCGGCCGTGGCGTCCGCCACCTCGCCGGCCGTCGTCGACGTCGTGTGCGCGTCCTTCGCCGACGAGTCGAGGCGACGCTCGGCGGCGTCGGGGATCGAGTCGGGCCCACCCTCGGTCGTGCTCGTCGTGGCCTCGGCGGCCGCGATGCCGGCTGCCGTCGTGATGGGCGCGTCGAGCCAGGCCCGGACGGCGGGCTCGGCCGCAGCCGCGGCGACGGTCGCCTCGTCGTCGCCGCCGGCGTCGAGGCCGCCGAGGAGCGAACCGGCCCCCAGCACGGTCACCAACAGGGCGCCGAGCACGGCCAACCGCCGGCGGCGGAAGGTCGCATCGGTCCGCGACGACGGAGCGGGAGCGGGGGTGGTGTGGTCGGGAGCTGCGGGCACGTTCGGAATCCGGAAGTTGCATGACGAACGAGCGTCCGTCCGTCACGGATCCGTAACGTTAGGTGCGTCACCAGATCGACACAAACTCGCGAGGGCCCGGCCGCGTGCCGGACGGGGTCGGGCCGGTCGGGCCTCGGACTACGCGAGCAGCGTCGTCATCGTCGTGACGACGGCGACGACGGCGAGCGAGACGGGCGCGCCCGCCCGCAGGTAGTCGGAGAAGCGGTAGCCGCCCGGCCCGTACACCATCGTGTTCGTCTGGTAGCCGATCGGGGTGAGGAACGACGCCGAGGCGGTCACCGCGACCGCCACGGCCAGCATCCGCGGGTCGAGGTCGCGAGCCTCGGCCACCGCCATCGCGATCGGGAAGAGCACGACCGCGGCGGCGTTGTTGGTGACCAGCTCGGTGAGGACCACGGTGGCGAGCACCACGCCGAAGATGACCCCGCCGTCGCCGAGGCCGTCGAAGGCACCGGTGAGCAGGTCGGCGATCTCGACCGCGAGCCCGGTCACCTGCATCGCGGCGCCCAGACCGAACGCCGACCCGATGAGGAGGATGACGTCGAGGTCGACGGCGCCGCGTGCCTCGCTGAAGGTGAGGACGCGGGTGCCGACGAGGGCGGCGGCGCCGATGAGCGCCCCCTCCAGGATCGGCAGGAGGTCGAGGGCGGCGAGGACGACGATCGCGGCGGTGACGACCCCGACGATCGGCGCCTTGCGCGACGCCGCGGGCGACTCCCCGCCGAGGCGGGCCACGAGGAGGAAGTCGGTCCGGGCCCGCCAGCGGTTCGCGAAACCGGCGCCGGCGACGAGCAGGAGCGTGTCGCCGTGGCGGAGGCGCACGTCGCCGAGCTTGGCGTCGATCCGCTGCCCGGACCGGTGCACGGCGACGACGACGGCCTGGTACGTGCCCCGGAACTCGGCCTCGCGCAGCGTCTGACCGATCAGCGGTGAGGACCGACCGACCACGGCCTCGAAGAACGTCTGGGACGGGTGGTCGATCGCGATCAGGTGCTTCTCCTCGGCCGACCGCAGGCCGCGGATGCGCTGCAGGTCGACGATCTGGTCGACGCGCCCCACGAAGGTCAGGACGTCGCCCTCGTCGAGACGGCGGTCGGGCGCGACGGGCGAGATGATCTCGCCGTCGCGGTCGATCGACAGGAGGAAGACGCCCTCGAGTTCGCGGAGGCCGGCGGCCGTGACCGTCTGGCCGATGAGCGGGCCACCCGGGACGACCTCCATGTCGATGGTGAACTCCCGGGACTCGGCCTCGGCCTGCTCGGGCGCGGAGACGCGATCGGGCACGAGGCGGGTGCCGCCGAGGATCAGCACGGTGAGCCCCACGACCGCGGCGACACCGCCCACCGGGGTCATCTCGAACACGCCGAGCGGTTCGCCCGTGCGGTCCTCGAGGAGGCCGGAGACGATCAGGTTCGTGCTGGTGCCGATCACCGTGACCGCCCCGCCCAGGATGGCGGCGTACGACAGGGGCAGCAGGTAGCGGCTCGGGGGCACCTTGTGGCTGCGACACCACCCCTGCACGTCGGGGATCAGCATGGCGACGAGCGGCGTGTTGTTGAACAACGTCGAGGCGCCGGCCGCCGGCACGAGCAGCCGGACCAACGACCCGGTCCCGGCCCGGGTGCCGAGCATCCGGCTGGTCAGGGCGGCCAGGAGTGCGGTCTTCTGGGCGGCCCGGGCGACCACGTAGAGGGCGGCGACCGTGATCGGCGCGGGGTTCGAGAAGCCGGCG
>JBHIXO010000385.1:0-4212 GCA_041984725.1 Acidimicrobiales bacterium
TTCATGATGAACCGTCGGTTTCCAGCGACGCGGATGCGGCGCTTACGTCGCTACGCATGGAGTCGCGACTTGGTTTGCGAACATCGACTATCGGCGCATGATTTGATCTGGCCGGTCTTCGTCCAGGAGGGCGAAGGGCTGTCGACGCCAATCGACTCGATGCCCGGAGTGCAGCGACTTTCGATCGATCGGCTGGTCGACGCCGCGCTCGAGGAGTTCGGGCGCATCGACGTGCTCGTGAACAACGCCGGCATGTCGCCCTTGTACGAGCGGCTCGACGCCGTGACCGAGGAGCTGTACGACAAGACGCTCGCCGTGAACCTCAAGGGGCCGTTCCGGCTCGGCGCGCTCGCCGGCGCCCACATGGTCGAGCGCGGCGCAGGGTCGATCGTCAACATCGGCACGATCGGTGCACTGGTGGCGAGCCCGCGCGAGCTGCCCTACGCCTGCGCCAAGGCCGGGCTGAACGCCCTGACCGTCGGGCTCGCCGAGGCGTACGCGCCCGCGGTCCGGGTCAACGCCATCCTGCCCGGACCCTTCGCCACCGACGTCACGAACGCCTGGACCGACGAGATGCGGGCCGGCGGCTACGTACCCCTGCAACGCATCGGACGACCCGACGAGGTCGCGGCGGCCGCGCTCTACCTGGCGAGCGACGCATCCAGCTTCACGTCGGGCGCCACGATCCGGATCGACGGGGGCCTGACGCGCCACATCGGCGGCTGACGGCTCGCCGGGGTCAGGCGGACGCGCCCGCCATCGGGTCGAAGTCGGCGAGCAGTGGGGCGAGGCGCCCGCAGATCGCCTGGATGCCGTCGGCGACCATCGCCTCGGGCATGCCGGCGACCGAGGCCCAGAGGAAGACCTCCTCGACCGGGGCGCCCGTCGTGGCCGTGCGGATCTGGTCGGCGACCTGCTCGGGCGAGCCGTAGTACACGGCGGCCAGCGGGCCCGCCGAACGGTCGCGGTCGCGGAGCCGCTCGGGGTCGATCGGGCGAGGCGTCGGGCGTTCGGTGCCCTCGACCATGTGACGGCGATAGGAGTCGAACTGCGCGCTGATGTGCTTCGCCGCGATCGGCCAGTCACCCTCGGGGTCCTCGGTGACCCAGCCCGAGATGCCCCCGGCCATCCGGGCCCGGCCGGCGTCGTGGCCGCCCTCGGCGAGGGCGTCGCGGTAGATCGGCCACAGCTCCGGGTTGGGCGAGAGCAGCGCCTCGCCGAGCAGACCCGCCCGACGCGCGCCCTGGGGCCCCTGGTAACCCATCCAGATCGGGAGGCGCTCCTGCACCGGACCCGGGGTGACGACGTCCCACAACCGGCGGAGCTCGCGGGCGGCGGCGTCGGTCGCGGTGTAGCGCTTCGAGAGGTCGGCCTCGAACAGGTCGAACTCGGGGACCCGGTACCCGGCGCCGAGACCGAGGTCGACCCGTCCACTGCTGAGGATGTCGACGACCGCCGCCTGTTCGGCGAGCTCGACCGGCGCGTGGAGCGGCGCGATGACGATCGCGGTCCCGATCCGCATCGTCGACGTGCGTGCCGCGACGGCGGCGGCGTAGGTCAGCGGTTGGGGCAGGTACCCGTCGTCGAACAGGTGGTGCTCCGACAGCCACACCGACGGGCAGCCGAGGCGCTCCGCCTCCTCGCACATCTCGAGGGTGAAGCCGTAGAGCCGCGACCAGTCGGTCTCCCACTGGGGCGGGTTGCGGAGATCGAAGTAGATGCCAATGCGCACGAGAGAAGGATACTCATCTGGCTGTTCGCTCGCTCGCCACGACGGCGGCGCCGGGTCAGTCCACCCCTTCGTGACCGAGCCGATCGGCGAGCCAGGCGGCGTGCCGTTCGAGCGCGGCGTCGGCCGCGTCGACGGTCCCGCACATGTTCAGGTAGCCGTGCAGGAGACCGTCGACGGCGTGGTGCTCGACCTCGACGCCGGCGGTCGTGAGCAGGTCGACGTAGCGCAACGCCTGGTCGGCGAGGCCATCGAGCGTCGACGTCGTCACCAACGTGGGCGGCAGACCGGCCAAGTCGCCGGCGGCGGGCACGGCGTAGCGCGGGTCGGTGGCACCGCCGAGGTAGAGCGAGAACGCACCGTTGGTGGTGGGTTCGTCGAACCACAGCAGCGGCGGGCAGACCTCGGGCCGATCGGCGGGGTAGGGGCCGCCGGCGGGATCGGTCGCCGGGTACGCCAGGAACACGACGGCGGGCGGCAGGCCCCGGTCGCGGAGCGCCTGGGCCGCCCCGGCCGCGAGGTTCCCGCCGGCCGACGCACCCCCGAGCGCGAGCAGTGCCGGGTCGACGTCCGGGTCGGCGGCGGCCGCGGTGAAGGCGGCGATGACGTCGTCGAGCGCGGCGGGGAAGGTGTGGGTCGGGGCGAGCCGGTAGTCGACCGACCAGACGATGGCGTCGAGCGTGCGGCACAGCCGCCGGGCGACCGCGTCGGCCTCGGGCTGGTCGAGGTCGCCGAACATCCAGGCGCCGCCGTGGACCCAGACGACCCCGGGTCGGGGACCGCTCGACGCGGCCTCCGGTGCGTAGCGCCGCACCGGGACGGCGGGCCCGTCGTCGAGGCCCGGGAGTTCGGCGTCGACGGCGACGACGTCGAGCACGGGTGCCGGAACCTGCACCGGCGCCTCGACCCGCCCGGCGAGGACGTCGTCGAGCGTCTGGCCGTGGAGGTGGGCGCTGAGGGGTTCGACCCCGGGGGCGAGTGTCACGTCGTCACTCCTGCGCGGTCGAGGGCCGGGTGCCCGGGTGCGAGCTCGGGCGGGACGGGCTCCTCCCCCACCGGCGCGCCCGCCGCCCGGGCCCGGCGATGGTCGAGGTAGCGGCCGGCGACGACGTCGCGGGGCACGGTGTCGAGGGCGTCGACGACGTCGAGGACGGCGAGGGCGTGGCGCCGGAGCGCGTCGACGTCGACGGCGTCGGCACCGAAGGACGGCGCCCACAGGGACCACGGCCCGGTGATGATCGACGTCGTCGGCAGCAAGTGCACGTGGTACAGCGTGCCGAGTCCGCCGAACGACACGATCTCGGGCACCTGGCCCTCGACCGGCGCGCCGAGGCCGGGCAGCACCGCGGTGCGGTCGAGGCCCTGGCGGTCGACGGCGTCGCACACGGCGCGCCGCAGGGCGTCGCTCGGGCCGACGGCCCACAGGGCGAGCTCCTGGCGACCGGTGAAGGCGAGCCGGCGGCCGGGGCCGTCGGTCCGGGGCACGGGCACGATCTCGCGCGCACCGAGGTGCTCGACCGGGAAGACGTAGGCGACGCCGTCGTCCTCGAACGACCGGTCGAGCCGGGCGGCGTGCCGGGCGGCGCCCTCGCGCGAGATGTGGAGGTGGGCGGTCGAGAAGACGAGCTCGACCCCGCGCTCGCGCTCCGATTGCGGTCGGGCGACCAGCTCGGTGGCGATCGCCAGCAGGGCAGCGATGCCGTTCTCCTGGACCCAGGTGTTGCCGTCGGTGTGCGTGACGAGCACGGCCCGCTCGGCCGACATCCCGGGGACGACGGCGTGGAGGTTCGCGGTCACGACCTCGTCGACCTCGGCGTGCACGGCGATCGTCGCCTCGCGACCGACCGCCGCCCGGAGCACCTCGCGCTCGTCGACACCGACGAACACCGCGGGCACGGCGTAGTGCGTGCCCTTGTGGGGCTCGTGGTAGCCGACGACCTGCTCGCGGGGGACGTCGAAGGCGATGACCACGCCGGCGGCACCGGCGTGACCGGCGGCGAGCAGGTCGTGGTGGAGGATCGTGTCGGCGAGCCCGGGCCGATCCCACGGCTCGCCCCGGAGCTCGTCGCAGTCGGCCGTCGCGTGGAGGGCGCCGTCGAGCAGGAAGTCGTACGGGATCGCCAGGTCGGGGAAGTCGCGCACCACGATGCGGCCGGCGGCGTTCGCGGCCGTGATCGGCTCGGCGCGCGGCACGTGCACGAGGGGAGCGTCGACCACACCCGGGAGGCTGTAGGGCACGGCACCGGCGACCGGGACGGCGTGCCCGTCGAGGTGCAGTCGGCCGGCCCGCTCGAGGTCGCCCTCGGGCACGGGCGACCAGCGGCGGACGGGGAACTCGTCGCGACGCACGTCGAGCCCGAGCCGGTGGAGCTCACCCTCCACCCAGTCGATCAGGTCGGCGTGGGCCCGCGTCGCCGTGCCCCGGTACCCCGCCTCGCCCACCCGCCGGCACCATGCCGTCAGCTGCTCGACGTCGGAGAAGT
>JBHIXO010000386.1:0-4199 GCA_041984725.1 Acidimicrobiales bacterium
AGGCGCTGCACGAGCTCGCGCTCGAGCCACCGGACGTGGCTCACGACGGCGGGATCGTCGGCGGCGAGCTGCAGCCGTCCGTCCTCGAGCGACAGCGGCCACGTCCGCTCGGCGAGGACGGGCCCCACGACCTCGTCCCACCGGTTGAACACGAGCTGGACGGCGTCGGTGCCCGGCGCGCCGAGGCTGCGCACGACCCGGTCGAGGACGTCCTGGACGCGCGCCGGCGCCGGCAGGTCGTACCCCCCGTCGTCGTCCCGCCAGCCCGTCACGGCCCGGAGCCTACGGGCCCACCGACCGCTCCCCCGCCGATCCGGCCGTCCTCGATCGACACGACGAGGTCGGGGGCGGCGGCGTCCGGCACGGCGTTGGCCGTCGTGAGCAGCGTCTGACCGGGCGGCAGGTGGGCGAGGAGGGCGTCGGTCCGGGCCGGGTCCAGCTCGGACAGCACGTCGTCGAGCAGCAGGATCGGGCTCGACCCGTCGACCTCGGCCCGGGCGCGGTGCACGGCCAGGCGCAGGGCGAGGGCGAGCGACCGCTGCTCGCCCTGGCTGGCGTGGGTCCGGGCGGGGAGGCCGTCGATACCGAAGCCGACGTCGTCGCGGTGCGGGCCGACCGTCGTGACGCCGCGCCGCAGGTCGTCGGTCCGGGCCGCGCCCAGCGCCTCGGCGAGGCCCGCCGACCGCCACGCCGCCTCGTACCGGGCGACCAGCGGCAGGTCGCGGCCGGCGAGGTCGCGGTAGGCCCGCACGATCTCGGGGCCGAGGACGGCGAGCGCGGCGTCGCGTCGGGCGGCGAGCGCCTCGCCGGCACGGGTCAGGCGGTCGTCCCAGACGTCGAGCGTGAGCGCGGCGGCCTCGTCGAGACGGCCGCGGCTCTGCTTCAGGAGCGCGTTGCGTTGCTTCAGGATGCGCTCGACGTCGCTGCGCACGGCGTCGGCGTGGCTGTCGAGGCCGACCACGGCGTCGTCGAGCCACCGGCGCCGCTCCCCCGGCCCGCCCTTGACGAGCACCAGGTCGTCGGGGCTGAAGACCGTCACGCCGAGGGCGTCGAGCAGGTCGCGGCGCCGCTTGACCTGCTGGCGGTTCAGCTGCATGCGGCTGCGACCGCGGACGGCGAGCTCGGCCTCGACGAGGAGGTCGCGGGTCCCCCGCCGGGCCTCGGCGCGCACGACGGCCCGCTCGGCGCCGGCGCGCACCATCGTCTCGGTGGACGCGCCGCGCAGCGACACCCCGGCGAGGTGGGCCACGGCCTCGAGGAGGTTGGTCTTGCCCTGGCCGTTGCGACCGACGATCGCCGTCGTGCTCGCGGGCAGCTCGAGGTCGGTGCCGGCGTGGTTGCGGAAGTCGGTCAGCCAGAGCCGGCGGATCTGCTGCATGGGTCACCCCGGCGGCGCGGCCCGGGTGGGCGGCGCCGGCCGTCGTCGGCCGGTGGGCGGGCGCCTACTGCACCCGGACGGGCATCAGCAGGTAGAGGTACTCGTCGGACTCCGGCGTGCGGATGACCGCGGGCTTGAGCGAATCCTGGGTCGACAGCGTCACCTGCTCGCCCGCCGCGGCCTCGATCCCTGCGAGCAGGTAGTCGGGGTTGAAGGCCACGGTCAGGTCCTCGCCGGCGTAGGCCGCGTCGGGGAGGCTCTCGGTGCCCTCGCCCACGTCCTGGGTGACGGCCTTGAGGTCGAGACCGTCGGCGCTCATCTCGAGGCGCACCGGGGTCGCGTCGTGACGGGCGAGCAGCTTCACGCGGCGCAGCGCTTCCATCAGCGGTTCGCGCGGGACGGTCAGGACGTTGGGTTGGTTGGCCGGGATGAGCCCGCGGTAGTTCGGGTACTCGCCCTCGATCAGCCGGGTGGTGAGCTCGACGGCGCCGCCGGCGCCGCCGACCGCGGAGAACGAGGCGTCGCGTTCGCCGAGGCGCAGCGTGATCTCGCCGCCCCCGCCGACCGAGCGGCTCAGCTCCGACAACGCCCGCGACGGGACCAGCACCTGCCGGCCCGACGACAGCACCGTGACGCCGGGGAGGTCGCGGACCGCGAGGCGGTAGGAGTCGGTGGCGACGAGACGGAGCCCGTCGTCCTCGGCGGCGAGCAGGACCCCGGTGAGGATCGGGCGGTTGTCGTCGCCACTGGCCGCGGGCAGGACCTGGCGCAGGGCGGCGGTGAACGCGTCGGCGTCGAAGCGGACCTCGTCGCCGTCGACCCCGGCGACCCGGGGGAACTCGTCGGCCGGCAGCGTCTTCAGCGTGAACTCGCTGCGGCCCGAGGCGATCCGGGCCTCGTCCTCGGCGGTCTCGAGTTCGACGGCACCGGGTTCGAGCGCCTTGACGATGTCGTTCACCAGGCGGCTGGGCACCACGGCGACGCCGTCGGCGAGGCCGGCCACGGTGCGCTCGACCGTGATCGTCAGCTCGAGATCCGAGCCGGTGACCGTCAGGGCGTCGCCGGCGAGCTCGAGGCGGACGCCGGCGAGCACGGGGAGGGCGCCACGTCCGCTGGCGACGGCGCGGCCGGCCGTGGCCAGCGCCTCGGCGAGGACGTCGCGTTCACATCGCAGCTTCATCGCGGGTGCTCCTTCAGTGTCCCGGGGAGGAGAGTGGGAAGAGTTCGGGGGCGGTGGTGGGTGCTGTGGATTGTGGATACTGCCCCATCGCGGCAGGTCAGCGGGACGATGGCTGTCCTCGCGTCGTCCCCAGTCGTCCACCGCGCGCGCCGGTCACCGTCCGGACACCCGGCCGCCGTCCACAGTCCACCTCGCCCGGGCACATGCTCTGCACAGCGCGCGTCCCCATGGTGTGGAGAACGCGACGTGGGACGGTCGCGGTGCCTCATGCCTCGTTCTTGAGCCGCTGGATCAGCTCGGTGACCTGCTGGAACACCGTGCGGCGCTCCTTCATCTGGGTCTTGATGCGCTCGACGGCGTGGATGACCGTGGTGTGGTCGCGGCCCCCGAACTCGCGGGCGATGTTCGGGAAGCTGAGATCGGTCAGCTCCCGGAACAGGTACATGCCGACGTGGCGGGCCGTGGTCAGGGGACGCGTGCGGGAGCGCCCGATCAGTTCCTCGACCGTGTAGCCGAAGTACTCGGCGGTCGTGCCCAGGATCGTGTCCGGGGTGATGGGCCTGGCCTCGCGCTCGGCCACCAGGTCCTCGAGGATCTCGGCCGCCTTCTCCGGCGTGATCTCCTCGTCGTTCAGGGCCGCCCAGGCCGACAGCCGGGTCAGTGCGCCCTCGAGGGACCGGATGTTGTTGTCGTTGATGTTGGTGGCGATGTACTCGAGGATCTCGTCGGGGACGGCGGCGCGCTCGTCCTCGGCCTTCTTGCGCAGGATGGCGAGACGGGTCTCGACGTCGGGAGGCTGGATGTCGGTGAGCAGCCCCATGACGAAGCGGGTGCGCAACCGGTCCTCGAGGGTGGGGATGGCGTCGGGCGGGCGGTCCGACGACAGCACGATCTGGCGGTTCGACTGGTGGAGGTGGTTGAAGGTGTGGAAGAACTCCTCCTGGGTCTCCTTCTTGCCCTCGAAGAACTGGATGTCGTCCACGAGCAGGACGTCGATGTCGCGGAAGCGGCGCTTGAACGCCTCGTTCGTGCCGGCGCGGATCGAGTCGACGAAGTCGGAGAGGAACTGCTCGGAGGTGACGTAGCGGACCTTGTGGTCCGGGTAGTTCTCGAGCACGTAGTTGCCGATGGCCTGGAGCAGGTGGGTCTTGCCGAGGCCGGCGTCGCCGTAGATGAACAGCGGGTTGTAGCTGCGGGCCGGCGTCTCGGCCACGCGCAGGGCGGCGGCGGCCGCGAAGCGGTTCGACGCGCCGGTGACGAAGGCGTCGAACGTGTACCGGTCGTTGAGGGTGGCGCTGCCGTCGAGCTTCTGTGCGGTCATGTCTTCCTCGTACGTCGCTGGGTTGCTGTCTGCGCTCGTCTCACCGGTGTCTCGACACGCGCGTCGCGGCTTCGTCCCTCAGCCGCGGCGCTCGCTCGACCTTCCCACCTACGAGTCCGAGCAAGCTCGGCCTCTAGTGGAAAAAGTGCCGCGTGCCGGTGAAGTACATCGTCACGCCGGCGGCCTTGCAGGCGGCGGGTCGACAATGGTATTTGATACCCGGTCCGGCACACTGAAACGGAAGAAGTCGGGCGCCTGACGCTTGACCGGGCCCGCGCACGCCGCGGCCGGGCGAGCCGCCCGGGCGCCTACATACATGT
>JBHIXO010000387.1:0-4182 GCA_041984725.1 Acidimicrobiales bacterium
CGGCTCGCTCCGGTGATCGCGGCGCGCTCGGCAAGGAACGTCAGCGGGTCGACGTCGAGGCGCGTGCCGAGCGCGGCGGCCGACGCCGCGATCGACCGCCCGAGTTCCCGCAGCCGGGGCACGAGCGGCGCCGGCGGGCCCAGGGGTGGGCCGTCGGCCGGGCCGGTGAGGGCCATGGCGCCCGACGCGGCCCACGCCGCGACGCACTCGCTCGCCGCGGCATCGTCGGTCGCCCCCGTCTCGGACAGCACGGGCGCGACCCTACGATCGGGCCGTGGTCGCGGCCGATCGGATCGAGTGCTGGGACCGCGCCCGCGCCGTCGCGACGCCCGACCCGTCCGCCCTCGACGACCTCGCCGGTCGCGTGCTGGTCCTCGACGGCGTGACCGCCGACGACGACGGTGCCCTGGATTGGTGCCGGCGCACGCCCGCCGTCGTGGTGTCGTGCAGCCCGGACGGCGAGTCGCCGCCGTCCGCGCCCGACCTCGTGCTCGCCGGAGGAGCGGACGACCATCGGGAGCTGCTCCGGCGCCTCGCCGAACGGGTCGACGCCAACCCGCTGGCGGCCACGGTGTTGATGGGCGTGTTGCGCACGCTCCCCGACCTCGACGTCGCGGCCGGCCTCACGGTGGAATCGCTGGCGTACTCGACGCTGCTCGCCGGCCCCGAGTTCGGCCGCTGGCTCGCCGCCCAGCCCCCCCGCCCGCCGCGGGCGCATGCCGGGCCCGCCATCCGGGTCGACCGCCGGGACGGCGAACTCCGCATCGCGCTCGCCCGGCCGGAGAACCGCAACGCCTTCAGCGCCGCGCTGCGCGACGCCCTGATCGACGCCCTCGCCGTCGTCGAACTCGACCCGTCGGTGACCCACGTGGTGCTCACGGGCGACGGTCCGACGTTCTGCAGCGGGGGCGACCTGACCGAGTTCGGCACGACGCCCGATGTCGCCACGGCGCACGCCATCCGCACTCGGCGCAGCGTCGGCGCCGCCCTCGCCCGCCTCGACGCCACGACGACCGTCGAGGTCCACGGGGCCTGCGTCGGCGCTGGCGTCGAACTGCCCGCCTTCGCCGACCGGGTCGTCGCCGCCCCCGACACGACGTTCCGTCTCCCCGAGGTCGCGATGGGCCTCATCCCGGGTGCGGGCGGGACGGTGAGCCTCACCCGACGCATCGGCCGTCAGGCGACCGGCCGGCTGGCGCTCCTCGGTGATGCCGTCGACGCCGCCGAGGCGCTCGCCCTCGGACTCGTCGACGAGGTCCACGCCACCTGAGCCCGGAGACCGGCGGCGAGGGTGCGCGTCAGCGCCGGCCGCGCCGACCGGGCGCCGTGGACGCGAACGCGGCGAGGAAGCGACCGGCGGGCCGGGGGAGGACGAGGCCCATGACCCCGTGCGTCTCGGAACCGTCGCGGAAGGCGAAGCGCACGCGGCCCCGTTCCAGGCCGGATCCGGCCGACTCGACCGCCACCAACTCGTCGAGCGGCACCGACAGCACGATCGCCACCTCCTTCGACCGCCGCTCGGTCGTGACCACGAGGACCCGCTGGCGGGTCAGCAGCAACTCGTGCTGGTCGTCGGTCCCGATCGCGGCGGCGAACCGGTCGGCCCAGGAACCCGTGGGCCGGTCGCCGGCATCCTTTGGGCGCGTCACGAGCTCGTAGACGAGCACCTCCTCGCCCCGCTCGAGCTGCTCCCGGATCTCGCGGGGCACCGGATTGCCCACTCGCTCAGCCATCACCGCTCCTCGGCCGCACCGTAGCTGTGCTCCGATGGGCCTCACGCGTGGACCAGGAGCGCAGCATCGTCCCAACCTCGTCCACACGTCGTCGAGCGGGCGGGACGCATGGACCGAGCGGCACCGAATCGCCGCCCCTCGTCCACACGTCGTGGTCGCCCCGGTCGGAGCGCCACCGCGATCAGGTCGCGCTGGCCGCGGCGTGGCCGCCGTCGACGAGGACGTCGACGCCGGTGACGTAGCTCGCCGCGTCCGACAGCAGGAACGCCGCGACGTCGGCCAGTTCCTCGGGGCGGCCCGGCCGGCCGAGCGGCGTGGCCGCCAGCATGTCGGCCATGATCGGTTGGTTGGCGATCTCCAGACGGCCCATCGGCGTGTCGATGATGCCAGGCGACAGCGACACCACGCGTCCGCCCCGGGTCCCCCAGCGCACCGCGGCGGCGGCCGCCTCGTCGATCGCCCCGCGCTTGGCGGCGGCGTAGGCGAGTCCGGGATGGTCGAGGAGCGCGCTGGCGCGGTCGAGGAAGTCGGGCGCCCGGACGTCGGCGAGCACCGCGGCGATGTCGGGACCGAAGTCCTGGCGCCGGATCTGGCCGGCCGACGACGCGAAGCACACCGCCGCGCTCCCGTCGGTCACCAGTGGCTCGAACGCGTCGAGCAGGCGAACGGTGCCGAGGAGGTCGACGTCGAGTATGGCGCGCGGGTCGCCCATCGTCGGGGAGACGCCGGCGGCGTGGGCCAGCGCCCGGAAGCGACCGCGAGCCGTCACCTCGGCGGCCAGCGCGCCGACCGCGTCGTCGTCGGTGACGTCGCAGGCGAGCCAGACCGTTCCGTCGCCCGCCGGCCCAGCGTCGTCCGGCCCAGCGTCGTCCGGTACGGCGAGGTCGACAGCGACGACCACGTCGACGAGTGTTCGCACCCGGGTCAGGCAGGCCGCCCCCATCCCGCTGGCGGCGCCGGTGACGACCCCGATCGTGGGTCGATCGTCCGGCCCGGTCGACAGCCCGACCTCGTCGCTCGTCGTCATCTTGATCCCCCTCGTCGCGGCACCCGGCGGCACCGGTCGAGAAACTACGACGACGAAGCATCGCGGGACGAGGCGTGCTAGGAAACGCGACCGCCGGATCGACCAGCAGACAGGACGCACCCGTGAGCGACGCCGCAGCCCCCGACGCCCCGACGCCCGACTCGGTCACCGGTTTCGGTACCGACGATGCCCTGCTGATCGAGTCGTACGGTCCGGTGCGCGTCGTCGTCCTCAACCGACCCGACGCCTACAACGCGTCCAATCCCGCGCTCCACGGCGCGCTCGGTGCGGTCTGGACCGAGCTCGCGGCGGACGACGCCGCCGGTGCGATCGTGGTCACGGGCGCGGGTCCGGCGTTCAGCGCCGGCGGCGACCTCGACCTGCTCGAGACGATGAGCACGGACACGGCGGTGCGCGCCGAGGAGATGACCGTCGCCGCCGCGCTCGTGCGGTCGATGACGGCGCTCGAGGTGCCGGTCGTCGCCGCGGTCAACGGCCCGGCCGTCGGACTCGGGTGCAGCCTCGCCGGGCTCTGCGACCTGGTGCTCGTGGCCGAGGACGCCTACTTCGCCGACCCGCACGTCTCGCTCGGGCTGGTCGCCGCCGACGGCGGCGCACTCACCTGGCCGCTGCTCACCAGCCTCGTGCGGGCCAAGGAGTTCCTCTTCCTCGGCGACCGGATCGACGCCGAGACGGCGGTGCAGATCGGGTTGGCCAATCGTGTCGTGCCCGCCGGCACGGCCAAGGCCGAGGGGATCGCCCTCGCCCAGCGGCTCGCCGCCCTCCCGCCCCAGTCGCTGCGCGAGACCAAGCGGCTCCTGAACGAGGGCATCCGACGGGCGATCGACGCCCTTCTCGACGACGCGCTCGCCGCCGAGTCGGCGTCGTTCGACGAGCCCGCCTTCCGGGCCAACCTCGACCGGATGCTGCAGCGCAAGCGCGCCCGCTGACGCGCTTCGGGCGTCAGGTGCCGGCGGCGCGGAATCCGGCGACGGCTTCGGCGGTGTACGCCTCGCCCTCCTCGGGCCGTACGTGCCCGGCCGCCGTCGCCCCGGCCAGGGCCTCGCCGAACCGCTCCCGGTAGCCCGCCTCGGAGCCGTACCGGGCGACGAGCTCGGCGCCCGTGAACGGTGCCGAGCTGCCGAACAGCGAGCACAACGTCCCGGACCCCGGTGGCGCCTCGCCGCTGAGCACCGAGGTCGGCACGTCGACCGAGGGCAGACGCAAGCCGCTGCGGGCGATGCCGTCGCCGGCGCGCCGGATCGTCGTGCCGTCGGTGTCGATCGGCGGTGCGTCGCCGGGATCGACGCCGTCGACCCACCGGACGAGTGCCGCGAGTGCCGCCTTGGCGGCGACGTGGTGCGGCCCGTCGTTGATGCGGTGCTCGCAGAGGCCGGTCACGCCGCCGACGAGGTGGGCATC
>JBHIXO010000388.1:0-4161 GCA_041984725.1 Acidimicrobiales bacterium
GCGGCGACCCCGAGTCGCCCGCCCGGCTCCACGGCGATCTCTGGGCGGGCAACCGGCTGGTCGACTCCGCCGGCCGCAACTGGCTCGTCGACCCGGCAGCGCACGGCGGCCATCGGGAGTTCGACCTCGCGATGATGCGGCTGTTCGGCGGGTTCGGCGACGCCTGCTTCGCGGCCTACGCCGAGGTGTTCCCGCCGGCCGCCGGCTGGGAGGCGCGCGTGCCGCTGCACCAGCTCGCGCCGCTGGTGGTCCACGCCGTCAAGTTCGGCGGCGGCTACGTCGGAGCGACCGAGCGTGCCCTGGACGCGATCGACGGAGCCAGCGGGTGAGGCCGAACGGCAGCGCGAGCGAACCTCCGACGAGCGCGACCATCCACGGCCACTGCGAGAAGAACGACCCCAGCCCGCGGGTGATCAACAGCTCGGACGTGCGGGCCGACGGTTCCCCGGGAGCGGAGACCGAGACCGTGTACCGCCCCGAGACCTCGATCTCCATCCGGGCACGGCTGACGTACTCGACCTCGTTGATCGTGACGGTCTCCCGCATCCCGCCGGTCCGGAGGTCGACCGGTCGCGGACCGTCGACGGTGATGCGGTCGGGCCCGACCACGATCGGCGCCGGCACCCGCTGGTAGATCGTCCACGAGCCGGCGTCGAGGTCGAGGGTCCGCTCGCCGGGAACCGGCACCCGCGGCCCGGTGATCGTGTCGGCACAGGACGGCACGAGCACCACCAGCGACGCCACGACCAGGACGAGTCCCAGGAGCCCGGCCGCCAGCCCCGACCCCCCTCCGGTTCTGGCAGGACCAGCGGAACGGTCACCCCCGCCCTCGCTTCTGGCAGGACCAGCGGAACGGGCACCCGGCTCCTCGCTTCTGGCAGGACCAGCGGAACGGGCACCCGGCTCGCCCTGCCCACCGAGCGTCGAGGTCGTCCACGTCGACCCGTCCCACCAACGCATGTCCCCGGAACCGCCGGGGTCGGGGTACCAGCCGGGATCGGGCATCGACCCATCGTGGCACCGGCAACTCGCTCGTCGGTGCTTGGGAGGCAATGCCAGGGTTGCCCGGATGACCGCCGATGCGCCGCGTCCGGACCACTTCTCGGGCGACGTCGCAGCCCGCTACGACGAGACCTCACCGACCGACGCCGACGAACTGGCCCGCACGGTGGGCGTCCTCGCGGAGCTGGCCGCCGACGGGCCGGCCCTGGAGTTCGCCATCGGGACGGGGCGGGTCGCACTGCCGCTGGCGGCGCAGGGCGTGGCGGTGCACGGCATCGAACTGTCGCCCGACATGGTCGAGCGGCTGCGCGCCAAGCCGGGCGGCGACCTCCCCGTCGTGCTCGGCGACATGACGACGGCCGTCGCGCCGGGGGCCGGCACGTTCTCGCTCGTCTACCTCGTGTTCAACACCATCGGGAACCTGACGTCGCAGGACGACCAGGTCGCGTGCTTCGCCAACGCGGCCGCGCACCTCGCCCCGGGTGGCCACTTCGTGATCGAGAACGTGGTGCCCGCCCTGCGTCGTCTCCCGCCCGGCGACGACGCCCACGTGTTCGCGCACGCGCCCGGGTACGTCGGCTACGACCGGTACACCGATCTCGTGGCGCAGCAGGCGGTGTCGCACCACTTCGTCGTCGACGCCGACGGCGGCGGGCGCGAGGTCCGCACGCCCTGGCGCTTCACGTGGCCGTCGGAGCTCGACCTGATGGCCCGCCTGGCCGGTCTGACCTTCCGGTCGCGCTGGGCCGGCTGGGACCGGTCCCCGTTCACCGCGACGAGCCCGTCCCACGTGTCGGTCTGGACCCGGCCCGCCTGACCGTCACCGACCGCGCAGGCGCTCGCGGATCCGCTTGGCGCTCACCGACGTCGCCGTGCCGAGCTGTTGGGCGAACTGCTGGACGCGGAGCTCCTCGAGCAGCCAGCGCAGGTCGTCGAGGTCCGCGGTGAGGCCACGGGCGGCGACCGCCGCAGCGTGCTCGGCCTCCAGCGTGCGGATCGCCTCGGTCTTGGCCCGGTCCTTGTCGGGCCCCTCGCGCAACCGCTCGTACCGGTGAGCCATGGCGTCGAGGTATCGGGGCAGCTGCGGGAGTCGGTCGACACCGATGCTCACGGCCATCCCGTCGAACACGAGACGGCCGAGCTGGTCGGTGAGGTCGTCGAGCGACGCCGACCAGGACACGGGTGCCGGCTGCGAGAGCAGCTCACGCAACCGGTCGGCGCGGGGGACGATCTCGGCCAGCGTCGCGACCGTGTCCACGAGCATCGGCTCGAAGCGGTCACCGACCACCCGCTCGACGGCGGCGAACGCGTCCGCGTCGAAGGGCAGCCCGCCGTCGCGTCGCATCGCGTCGAGGAGCAGCGCATCGAGCACGGCCCGCTGACAGTCCTCGGCGGCGGCCCCGATCGAGCCGTGGGGCGCCCCGGTCAGGCCGAGCAGGACGCGTGCGTCCAGCCGGCGCTGCAGGAACCGGGCGGGCCGGGGCAGCGGCAGCTCGAGGAGCCGCCGGACGCCGTTCCAGTGCAACGCCCGCTGCTGCTCGGCCGAGGCGAGGACCCGCACGCCGACCGAGTCGGTGAGGTCCACCACCGCCGGGTAGCCGTGGACAGGGTGGCCGTCGACCTCGGTCTCGACCACCCGCGGCAGGCTCCCGAAGTCCCAGCTCGTGGCCCCGCTGCGCTCCAGCTCGGGCGCCCGGGCGAGCACCGTGGCCCGCAGCCGCGGGCGGAGACGCTGCTCCAGGTCGCGCAGGTCGTCGCCCTCGGCCAGGGTCTCGCCGCCGGCGACCACCCGGAAGCGAGGCCGCAGGTGCCCGGGCAGCACGAGGTCGTCCCACATCGACGGTTCGACGGCGACGCCCGCCAGGTGGGCGAGCTCGGCGGCGAGGACCGGGCGGAGGGGACCGTCGTCGGGGCCCACACGCGCGAGCACGTCGGCGGCGCGATCGGGCGCGGGGACGAGGTTGCGGCGCACGGCCTTGGGCAGGGCGCGGATCATCGTCGTGACGAGTTCGTGGCGCAGGCCGGGCACCAGCCAGGCGAAGGGTTCGGGGTCGGTGCGGTTCAGGACGGCGAGCGGGATCTCGAAGGTCGTGCCGTCGTGGTCCCGCCCCGGGGCGAATTCGTAGTCGATGCCGACGTCGACCGGGGCGCCGCCGTCGTCGGACGTCCACCGCTCGGGGAACGCGTCCTCGTCGACGATCTCGTCCACGCCGTCGGCGACGAGGTCGGCCACCGCCAGGTCGAGCAGGTCGGGGCGGCGCTGCTGCTCCTCCTGCCACCACCGGTCGAACCGACGGACGTCGTGGACGTGGTCGGGGACCCGGTCGTCGAAGAAGTCGAAGACCGCGTCCTCGTCGACGAGGACGTCGCGGCGTCGGGCGCGGTCCTCCATCGCCCGCACCTCGTCGATGCGCGCCGCGTTGCGGGCCACGAACGCGTGGTGGGTGTCCCACTCGCCGCGCACCAGGGCGTGGAGCACGAACAGGTCGCGCGCCATGGCCCGGTCGACCCCGGCGAGCGCCACGTTGCGACCCTCCACCAGCGTCAGCGCCTTGTACCGGACCCGCTCGACCACCTGCGCCTGACCGCGGTCACGGTTCCAGGTCGGCTCGTCGTGGGTCCGGGTGATCAGGTGACGGGCGGCGTGCTCGATCCAACCCGGTTGGACGGTGGCCGCCGTCCGGGCCCACAGTCGGTTCGTCTCGACCAGTTCGGCGACCATCACCCACGCGGGCGGCCGCTTCGCCAACGCCGAGCCCCGGGCGATCGCGAACCGGGCGTTGCGGGGCCCGGTGAACTCGACGGGTCCACGGGCCTCGACGCTGCGGTCGTCGCGCGCGCCGACGTTGTGCAGCAGACCGGCGAGCAGCGACCGGTGGATCGCCTGCTCGTCGGCCGGTTGCCGGTCGATCGGGATCTTCAGGGACCGGACGACCTGGCGGATCTGGGTGTAGACGTCCTGCCACTCGCGCACCCGGACGTAGTGGAGGAACTCGTCGCGCACCTCGCGCCGGAACTTCGAAGACGACAGCGCGCGCTGGCGCTCCTTCAGGTGCTCCCAGAGCGCGACGTAGGCCAGGAAGTCGGAGCCGGGCACCCGGAAGCGGGCGTGCTTCTCCCCCGCCGCCTCCTCCTGCCCGGTGGGCCGCTCGCGCGGGT
>JBHIXO010000389.1:0-4135 GCA_041984725.1 Acidimicrobiales bacterium
GCGCGATCACACCGGTGGTGCCACGGCGCTCCGGTCGGAGCGCGATCACACCGGTGGTGCCACGGCGCTCCGGTCGGAGCGCGATGGCACGAGGATCGGAGCGAGGACGCTCCGATCGGAGCGCCCTCGGTCGGAATGCTCACGCCTGCTGCGGGCGGGTCGCTGCGCTCGCCGCCCGCCCGCTCACACGAAGGCGCTGGCGAACACCAGGGACACGATGGTCATGACCTTGAGGAGGATGTTCATGGCCGGACCGGAGGTGTCCTTGAACGGGTCGCCCACGGTGTCGCCGACGACGGCGGCCTTGTGCGGGTCGGAGCCCTTGCCGCCGTGGTTGCCCTGCTCGATGTACTTCTTGGCGTTGTCCCACGCACCGCCGGCGTTCGCCATGAAGATGGCGAGGCAGAAGCCGGTGACGAGGGCGCCGGCCAGGAAGCCGCCGAGCGTGTCGACGTCGATGAAGCCGATGACCAGGGGCACGACGACCGCGAGGGCGCCGGGGACGATCATCTCCTTCAGCGAGGCCTTGGTGGAGATGGCGACGCAGGTCGCCGAGTCGGGCTTGACGCCCTCCTTGCCCTCGCGCAGGCCCGGGATCTCGCGGAACTGGCGGCGGACCTCCTCGATCATCTGGTTCGCGGCCCGGCCGACGGCGTCGATGGTGAGGGCGGCGAAGAGGAACGGGAGCATGGCGCCGAGGAACAGGCCGAGGAACACGTCGACCTCGCCCACGTTCAGGCTGAGCCCGCCGGAGAGGAAGAACTCCGAGTCGACCGGGGCGGCGTCGATGAGCGCCACCTCGAAGGTCTTGAACAGGGCCAGGGCGGTGAGGGCGGCGGAGCCGACGGCGAAGCCCTTGGCGACGGCGGCCGTGGTGTTGCCGAGGCTGTCGAGGGCGTCGGTGACGTCGCGGACGCCCGGGTCGAGCTCGGCCATCTCGGCGATGCCGCCGGCGTTGTCGGCGATCGGGCCGTAGGCGTCGACCGACACGACCACACCGGTGGTGGCGAGCATGCCGATGGCGGCGACGGCGATGCCGTAGATGCCGCCGAGGTTGCCGAACTTGGAGAGCAGCGGATCGCCGGCGAAGACGGCGTCGAGGTCCGGGAAGGCCTGGAGGCCACCCCAGTAGGCGATGCCGACACCGACGCCGATGAGGATCACCGAGGCGGCGACGGAGACCATGCCGGCGGAGATGCCGCCGAGGATCGTGGTGGCGGGGCCGGTCTCGGAGGCACCGGCGATCTTCTTCACCGGGCCGAACTGGTCGGAGGTCCAGATCTCGGCGACCTTGCCGATGGCGTAGCCGACGAGGAGACCGCCGATCACGGCGACGGGCAGGCCCCAGATGTTCTCGAAGCCGTTGTCCTCGGTGAACAGCCAGGCGCCGAGGCCGAAGACGCCGAGCACGGTGATGCCCATGGCGACGTTGGTGCCGCGGTGCAGGGCCTTCGACAGGGCGTGGATGTCGGTGCTGTCGCCGGACTTCACGGTGAACGACCCGATGATCGAGGCGATCATGCCGATGAACGCCACGCCGAACGGGAAGAGCAGCAGGGCGAGGTTGAAGTCGTCGGAGAGGACGCCGGCGGTGTCGATCTCGGTGCCCGAGATCTGGCCGATGCCGAACAGCGTGAAGGCGATCAGGGCGATCGGGGCCACGATCGAGCCGCCGTAGGACTCGAACAGGTCGGCGCCCATGCCGGCGACGTCGCCGACGTTGTCGCCCACGTTGTCGGCGATGGTGGCCGGGTTGCGGGGGTCGTCCTCGGGGATGCCGGCCTCGACCTTGCCGACGAGGTCGGCGCCGACGTCGGCGGCCTTGGTGTAGATGCCGCCGCCCACGCGGGAGAAGAGCGCGATGGACGAGGCGCCGAGGCCGAAGGCGGTCAGGATCTCGAAGCCGTCGTCGCTCTCCATCATCTGGATGAAGACGACGTAGACGATGGCGAGGCCGGCGAGGGCCAGGCCGGCGACGGAGAAGCCCATCACGGCGCCGCCGCGGAACGCGAGGGGGAGCGCCTTGGCGGGGCCGCCGGCGCGGGCGGCCTCGGTGGTCCGGGCGTTGGCCATGGTGGCCACGGTCATGCCGACGTAGCCGGCGAGCGCGGAGAGCACGGCGCCGAAGACGTAGGTGACCGCGCCGAGGGGCACGACCAGGACGGCGATGAGCACGGCCATGACCGCGACGAACGCCGCGACGTAGGTGTACTCCTGCTTCAGGAAGGCCCGAGCGCCCTTGGCGATCTCGTTCATGAGCTCTTCCATCCGGGCGTTGCCGGGGCTCTCCTTCTTGACCGCGCCGAAGTAGAACGCGGCGAGGCCGAGACCGGCCAGCGCGCTCACCAGGGCGAGGTAGGGGATGGCTTCCACGGGGGATTCTCCTCCAGTTGCTTCTTGGATCGGGGTCGGGTCAGGACGGGTCGTCGGCGCGGTCGGGGAGCCCCGCCCGCTGCACGAAGACCTGGTTGGCGACGGTCGCGCCGAGCGTGCGGTCGGTCTTGCCCTCGGGGCCGTCGACCGACAGCACGAGCGGGCCGTCGAAGGGGTGCTTCTCCTTGATCTCGACGCGCCCGCCGGGCTCGAGGCCGAGCTGCTCCAGGAAGGCGGCGACGTCGGGATCGGTCGAGCCGGGCACGGCGACGACCGCCACGTCGCCCGGTTCGAGCGCATAGAGCGGCGGGAGCGTCGGGATGTCGACGACCTCGGGCTCGGGGATCGGGAAGCCGTGCGGGCAGGTCGTCGGGCGGTCGAGGGCCACGAAGAGCCGGTCCTCGACCTCCTGGGGAAGCTCGTGCTCGAAGGCGCCGGCGAGGCGGTCGGCCTCGTTCCACGCGTACCCGAGCATGTCGGCGAGGAAGCGCTCGACGATGCGGTGGCGGCGGATCGTGGCCACGGCGAGGCGGCTGCCGGTGACCGTGAGCTCGACGCCCTTGTAGGGCTTGTGGTCGACGAGGCCACGGTCGGCGAGGCGCTTGACCGCGGTCGTGACCGTGCTCGGCGACAGGCCGAGGCGGTCCGCGAGGTCGCCGGTGTGGGCCTCGTCGGGGTCGGGGCCGCCCGCGACGGTGTGGGTCAGGCGGTAGATCGCCTTCAGCAGCTCGCGGTCGGACTTCGAGAGGTCGGGGACCTGGCCGGCGCGGACGTCGTTGGGGGGAGCGTCTCGGGTCACGGGTCGGGGTGCCGTGGGGGCGGCGCGCCGCTCGCGCCGGCCTGATTCGGGCGGCAGGACCGTAAGTTTCGTGGTGGGAAAAAGTCAATTTCACCCGCCCCACCTCCGGCGTCGCACCGCAGTGCGGCAGGATGACGCGGTGACGTCACCCCAGGTCGACCCCGGCGTGCTCGGCGGGAGCGCTCCGTGTACGTGATCGTCGTCGGTGCCGGTGAGGTCGGGACCTACGTGGCCGACCGGCTGAGCCGCGAAGGTCACGACGTCGCGGTCATCGACCGGGACCGGGCGGCGCTGCGCGACGTCGACGAGCACCTCGACGTGCTCACCGTGCTGGGGTCCGGGACCAACCCCGAGGTGCTGCGACGGGCCGGTCTCGAGCGGGCCGAACTGATCGTGGCCGTCACCAGCCAGGACGAGGTCAACCTGGTCTGCTGTCTCGTGGGCAAGCAGGCCGGCATCGACCGCACGGTCTGCCGGCTCGAGGACCCCGACCTGCGCTCGCGGTCGTCGTCGCAGCTGCACGACGCGATGGGCGTCGACCTCATCATCGACCCCGACTTCGAGACCGCCCAGGAGATCCTCGAACTGCTCGAGTACCCGGGCGCGTCCGAGGTGGCCGAGATGGCCGGCGGCGAGGTCGTCGTGATCGGCGCCCGCCTCCCCGCCGACGCACCGATCGTCGGGCGCACGCTGTCGGAGATCGCCCAGGAGCACGAGCCCGAGTGGGAGTTCCTCTTCGGCGTGATCTCGCGAGGCGACGAGACGATCATCCCGCGGGGCGAGGTCACGTTGCAGGCCGACGACCTCGTGCGCGTGCTCTGCAAGCGCAAGGCCCGCCGGCAGCTGATGAAGCTGCTCGGGCTGGCCCGGCGCGCGCCGCGCAAGATCATGCTCCTCGGCGGCGGGCGGACCGCGGCGATCGTGGGCCAGACCCTCGACGAGCGCGGGAGCGACGTGGTCATC
>JBHIXO010000390.1:0-4122 GCA_041984725.1 Acidimicrobiales bacterium
ACCGGCCTGCTCGCGTGCGACGAACTCGTCGGTCGAGGGCCCGGGCGGGGCGTGGTGCTGGACCACGAACGGACGGTTCGCGTGGGACCAGAACTCGTCGTCGAGGTCGTGGACCGCGTACTCGGCGAACCCGAGCTCGCCGACGAGACGACGCAGGATCGTGTTGCCGGCGCGGGGTGACGAGGCGAGCAGGATCGACGCCACGCCGGGCGCCGCCGGTGCGGGCGGCGCGCCCTGCGGCTCGTCGTGGAGGGCGACCCGCACGCCGGGGGCGGGCTCGACCTCGGCCCGCAACGCCTCGGCCACGGCCGCGTCGAGGCCGACGGTGCCGAGCGCCCAGACGAACTCGTCGGACCAGTAGGCCCGGCGGGCCGGGCGCTCCGTCCGGAGCCGCGCGAACGCCTCGTCGAGGGCGGCGCGGTGCGGGGCCAGGGCGGGGAGGGCGTCCATCCACGTCGACCAGGCGAGCAGCGGGACGGGCATCGGCGGGAGACTAGGGGTCGGGCCAGCCGTCGGGGGCGACGTTCGTCCGCTCGCTGACCGGGGGGTCCCAGCCGTCGACGGTCCAGCGCCGCACGACCCGACCGGGGACCCCGGCGACCACGCAACGGTCGGGGATCTCGCCGCGCACGACCGACCCGGCGGCGACGGTCACGTGCTCGCCGATCGTCGTGCCGGGCAGCACGACGACGCCGGCGCCGAGCCACGAGCCGGCCCCGATCGTGACCGGCGCCTCGTGGGGCCACTGGCGGGCGATCGGGACGTCGACGTCCTCGTAGGCATGGTTGTGGTCGGTGACGTAGAGGTCGGGCGCGGTCGTCACGTCGTCGCCGATGTGGATGCCGACGCGGGCGACGAGCGAGGCGCCCCGCCCGATGTTGCAGCGGTCGCCGATCGTGATGACGGGGGGCGCGTCGGGGTCGAGTTCCTCGTTCCACATCCCGACGCTCATCGAGACGTGGGGTCCGAGGAGCGTGAAGTCGCCGATCGCGATCCAGTGCTCGTTGAAGACGCTGCCCGGGGGGAAGGCGATCATCGACCGGAACCCGAGGTGCCGGTAGCGCCGGCCCGCGGCGTCGTCGGGCGACACCGCGCCGACCGCGCAGATCCACCCCCAACCACGCTGGATCAGGCCCGCGGCCAGGTTGCGCACCCGCGGCGACAGCTCTCCCGGTTGGAACACGGCGACCGACCGTACCCACCCCCTCTCCGGCGCGGTGCGACGGCGGCCAGACTGGCTCCCGTGAACGCCCCCGCCGCGACCCGGCTCGTCGACTTCCTGCCCGAGGCCGGGTCGTCGGACGACGCGGTCGTCGAGGCGTTCACCGACTGGGCGATCGACCGCGGCATCGAGCTCTACGCGCACCAGGAGGAGGCGATCCTCGAACTGCTGTCGGGATCGAACGTGATCCTCGCCACGCCGACCGGGTCGGGCAAGTCGATGGTGGCGCTGGCGGCCCACGCCCGCTCGATCGTGACCGGCAACCGGTCCTGGTACACGGCGCCGGTCAAGGCCCTCGTCTCGGAGAAGTTCTTCGACCTGTGTCGCGAGCTCGGACCCGAGAACGTCGGGCTGATGACCGGCGACTCCGCGGTCAACGCCGACGCGCCGGTCGTCTGCTGCACGACGGAGATCCTCGCCCACGTCGCGCTCAAGGACGGTCCCGAGGCCGACGCCGAGACCGTCGTCCTCGACGAGTTCCACTTCTACGGCGACCCCGACCGCGGGTGGGCGTGGCAGGTGCCGTTGCTCGAACTCCCCCAGTCGTCGTTCCTGCTGCTGTCGGCCACGCTCGGCGACGTCCGCTTCTTCCGCGAGGACCTCACCCGCCGCACGGGACGGCCCACCGCGCTCGTCGACGACGCCGTGCGCCCCGTCCCGCTGTCGTTCGAGTACCGGCGCACGCTGCTCCACCACACGGTCGAGGAGCTGCTCGCCGGCGACGCTGCGCCCATCTACCTCGTCAACTTCTCGCAGAAGGACGCCGTGGCGCAGGCGACCGCGATGTCGAGCATCGCCAAGCTCGACGACGAGGCCAAGGAGGAGGTGGCCGCGGAACTGGCCGCCGCCAAGCTGCCCGCCGGCTTCGGACGTGACCTCGCCCGCCTGCTCCGCAACGGGGTGGGCGTGCACCACGCCGGCATGCTCCCCCGCTACCGACGCCTCGTCGAGCGCCTCACCCAGCGCGGCCTCCTCAAGATCGTGTCCGGCACCGACACCCTCGGCGTCGGCGTCAACCTGCCCATCCGCACCGTCGTCCTCACCCGTCTCTACAAGTACGACGGCACCGAGACCCGCGTCCTCACCGCCCGTGAGTTCCACCAGATCGCGGGCCGCGCCGGTCGGGCGGGCTACGACACCACCGGCCGCGTCATCGCGCTCGCGCCCGAGCACGTCGCCGAGAACGCCGCCGCCGAGGCCAAGGCGGCCGACGACCCCAAGAAGAAGCGCAAGGTCAAGAAGTCGCAGCCGCCCCGCGGCTTCGTCCACTACGACGAGGAGACCTTCGAACGCCTGCAGTCGGCGAAGCCCGAGCCGCTGGAGTCGTCGTTCCGCATGACGCCCGGGATGCTGATGCAGCTCCTCGACCGGCCCGGCGATGCCTGGATCCACGGCCGCAAGCTCCTCCTCGGAAGCCACGAACCGCGCACCCGACAGCGACGCCACGTCCGCGAGACGATCTCGCTCTACAAGGCGTTGCGCACCGCCGGCATCGTGCGTGCGCTCGACGAGCCCGACCGGTGGGGCCGCTTCGTCGAGGTCGACCGCACCCTCCAGGACGACTTCGCGCTCAACCAGCTCCTGTCACCGTTCCTGCTCGACGCGCTGCCGCGACTCGAGCGGCCCGCGCCGCCCGGAGAAGACGACGGGGCTGTCTCGCCCGACCAGTACGCGCTGGCGGTGCTCGCCCTCGTCGAGGCGGTGTGCGACGACCCGTTCCCGATCCTGCTCGCCCAGAAGGACAAGGCCAAGGACGAGGCCATGGCGGAGATGAAGGCGGCGGGGGTCGAGTACGAGCAGCGCATCGAGGAGCTCGAGAAGATCGAGTACCCGCAGCCGATGCGGGAGCAGATCTACGACGTCTTCGATCGGTGGCGGGTCGACAACCCGTGGATCCGCGGCCAGAACGTCCGGCCCAAGGGCGTCGTCCGCGACCTCTGGGAGCGGGCGATGGACTTCCCGAGCTTCGTGCGCCACTACGGCGTGAAGCGGTCGGAGGGCCTGCTCCTCCGCTACCTGTCCGACGTCTACAAGACGCTGGCCCGCACCGTGCCCGACGACGCCAAGACCGCCGAGGTCGAGGAGATGATCGCCTGGCTCGGCGCGGTCATCCGCGCGACCGACTCCTCGCTGGTCGACGAGTGGGCCGCGCTGATGGACCCCGACCGCGTCGCCCAGGCCGCGAGCGCGGGGCCGGGCGCGAGCGGCGTGCACGACGACGACATCGACGTCACCACCGACCGCCGGGCGTTCCGGGCGCTCGTGCGGACGCGCGTCTTCCGCTGGGTCCAGTACGCCGCCACCGCACGGTGGGAGGCGTGGTCCGAGGACCTCACCGAGGTCGGCGACCGGGGCTGGAACGAACGCAAGCTCGTCGAGCTGTTCGCGCCCTACGTCGACGAGTACGGGACCGACGACGACACGACCGATGCCGGGCGCCCACCGATCGGGATCGACGCCGACGCCCGCGGCCCCGACCGCTTCGTCCTCGCCGACGACGGCGACACCTGGTCGATCGAGCAGGTGCTCGTCGACCCCGAGGGCCACGACGAGTGGTACCTCGCCGTCACCATCGACCTGGCGGCCTCGGCCGAGCGCGGCGACATCGCCGCCACCCTCGACGGGCTCCACCGCCGCTGACCCGCGCCGGTCCGACGATCCGCGAAGGTGGAGGCGTGGCCCGCCTGCTGATCGTCCACCACACGCCGTCGCCGTCGGTGCACACGATGCTGACGTCGATCGTGGACGGCACCGGCGCGCCCTGGTATGTCGCCGATGTTGCGATTCGTGACGGAAAGATTGTCGAGATCGGTCATGTGCCACGCGACCAGGCGGCGATTTATCTCGATGCGAAAGGCCTCATCGTCGCCCCCGGCTTTATCGACACCCACATCCACTAC
>JBHIXO010000391.1:0-4093 GCA_041984725.1 Acidimicrobiales bacterium
GGGTGCGGTGCTCTTCGCGCCGCGCCCAGGCCACGTCGATGCGCCCGACGTCCGCCCGGAGGACCAGGTCGTAGAAGCGGTGCTGGACCTGACGGAAGTTGTGGTACGTGACCGCGCCGACGACCTCCTCGGTCTCGGTCTCGAGGCCCTCGAGCGCCGCGCGGTAGCCGACGATGCGCTCCGACTCGGTGCGGAGCTGGGTCTGGATCTCGGTCACGCGCTCCTGGACGATCCCCTGGATCTCCTGGTCGCGCTGGTCGAGCTGCGACTCGATCCGCGTCAGCCGGGTGAACAGCCCCGAGATCTGCGAGTCGCTGAGCCGCTCCTGGACCTGGGCGGTGAGGCGGGCGTGCTCGCGGCGGAGGCGGTCGTGCCGCTCGTAGCGGGCGTCGCCCGGGCCGACCTGGAGCCGCGAGGCCTCGAGCGCGATCCGGAGCTGCCGGATGTTCTCGCGGTACTCGTCGACCGCGGCGCGGTGGCCCGCGAGCTCGTTCCGGATGGCGGCCACGCCCTCGGCGTCGCGCTGCTCTTCGGTGTCCTGGAGGTAGCGCTCCATCGCCACGATGCGCGCCTCCATGCCCTGGAGCTCGACCTCGAGGCGGCCGAGCTCGCGGCCGAGGCGGCGGTAGCGCCCGAGCACCTCGTCGTCGAAGTCGGTCATGCCGCCCTCGACCTGCTCGGCGAGGTCGTCGGCACCGACGTGGTCGGCTCCGGCCTCCTTGGCGGCGGCGGCGAGCTCGCCCTGGGCGAACACGGCGACGCGCACGTCCTTGCCGGTGCCGGCGGGCAGGGCGACCGTGCCGCGCACGATCTGGTCGGCCTTGCGGGGGTCGACGCCGAGGCGGGCGATCAGGTCGATCGTCTCGTCGAACTTGGCGACCGCCAGCGACTTGCACAGGGCGAGCGCCTCGGCGGGGGCGTGGTTGGCGTCGCGGTCGTACCGCTTGGTCGCGTCGGCGTAGCGCTTTCCGACAGCCATGGTGTGTGTCCTTCCAGACTCCCTCGTGGATGAAAGTGCGTCACTCCGGACGAGGTCCTTCCGGAGGAGCGGCGAACCCGTCGGGGGTTCAGACCACCTCGACGCCCATCGAGCGGGCGGTGCCGGCGACCTGGAGCTTGGCGGCGTCGAGGTCGTAGGCGTTGAGGTCGGGCATCTTGGTCTGGGCGATCTCGGTCAGCTGGGCCTCGGTGATGCTGCCCACCTTCTCGGTGCCCGTGTTCTGCGCGCCCTTCTCGAGCCCGGCGGCCTGACGGATCAGCACCGTCGTCGGCGGGGTCTTCGTGATGAAGCTGAACGTCCGGTCCTCGAAGATCGTGATCTCGACCGGGATGATCGTGCCGCGCTGGCTCTCCGTCTGGGCGTTGTACGCCTTGCAGAAGTCCATGATCGCCACACCGTGGGGACCGAGCGCGGTACCGACGGGCGGTGCAGGCGTGGCCTGCCCCGCAGGGATCTGGATCTTGACGATTGCCGCGACCTTCTTCTTGGCCATCAGCCTTCTCTCCTACAGACGTACTGGGGCGACCGACCAGTCTGGTCGGTCGTGGGGTGGTGGGGCGAATCCGCGTCGACGAGCCGCAGCTCGGTCACATCTTCGCGACCTGGGAGAACTCCAGCTCGACCGGGGTCTCGCGGCCGAAGATGTTGACAAGCACCTTGACCTTGAGCTGCTCGGCGTTGATCTCGATGACCTCGCCGCTGAAGTCGGCGAAGGGGCCGTCCTTGACCCGCACCGTCTCGCCGAGCTCGTACTGCAGACGGGGCTTGATGCGGGCGGCGGTGACGTCGGTGTCCTCGTCCTTGGTGCCGAGGAAGTTCTCGACGTCCTTGCGACGCAGCGGCGACGGCTTGGCGCCGGCACCCACGAACCCGGTGATGCCGGGCGTGTTGCGGATCACGTACCACGAGTCGTCGTCGAGGCGGCAGCGCACGAGCAGGTAGCCCGGGAACATCTTCTTCTGGACCACGACGCGCTTGCCGTTCTTGAACTCGACCACGTCCTCCATGGGGATGGCGACCTCGAAGATCCGCTCCTCCATGTTCATGGACGCGATGCGGGCCTCGAGGTTGGTCTTGACGCGCTTCTCGTAGCCGGACTGGGTGTGGACGACGTACCACTTGCCGGGGCGGTCGTAGGGGCTGACCACGGGCTCGGGCTCGGGCTCGAGCAGGTCGTCCTCGGTCAGGACGTCGGCGTCGTCGCCGGCACCCTCGGGGGCGGCCTCGGGCTCGTCGTCCTCGCGCACCCAGGCGCTGGTGGAGACCGGGGCGGCCGGCACCGACGGTGCGGGCGCGACCTCGGCCGTCTCGGCCTCGGGCTCCGGTGCCTCGGCCGTCTCGGGCTGGGCCGTCTCGGGCTGGGCCGTCTCGGGCTGGGTCTCGGCCGTCTCGGGCGCGGCGGCCTCGGGCTGGGCCGTGTCGCTGTCGATGTCGGTGGTGTCGACGTCGGTCACGGGGGCTTCCTCCTCGGTGGCCTCGGGCGGCTCCGGTGTGGGCGCGGGCGGGTCGTCGACCGGCTGGTCGTCCTCGCCGGCGAAGGGGTCGGTCATCGCTCGAAGAGCTTCAGCACGGCCTCGCCGAGGACGTAGTCGAGCCCGGCGATCATGGCCGTCAACACGACGATCCCGACGAAGACCACGACCGAGTAGTTGAGGACCTCGGTGCGCGACGGCCACGCGACCTTGCGCAGCTCGGCACGGACCTCGCGGAGGAACTGGCCGGGGCCGACCCGCTCGGACTTCGGCGCCGGACCGGCCTGCTGGCGCGTGGCGCGGACCGGATCGCCTTCCTCGTTCAGGTGACCCTGCTTCTTGAGCAGGCGGCGCTGCTCGCGGTTCATGGCCATGGAAAAGTGGACCTCACGTCGGCGTTCGCGTTGGGAGCAGGGCAGGAGGGAATCGAACCCCCAACCGCCGGTTTTGGAGACCGGTGCTCTGCCAGTTGAGCTACTGCCCTCGGCGGTCGAAGTGCTGAGGCTAGCAGCGGTCCCTCACGACCCCCATTCCGGGAAGCGTCGGGGCCGATGGGTCAGCTGGCGGGACGGAGCCGGCGGTTGCGGGTGGCGAGCACGATCGCCCCGGCCGCACCCGCGGCGGTCGCCGCGGCGATGCCGCCGATGTAGGCCGCGCGCCGGCCCTGGAGCACGGCGAGGACGGCGCGGCGCTCGCCGGCCTCCTCGAGCGCGGCGAGGATGTCGCCGACGAGTCCGGGCGGCGGGTCGGCGACCTGGCTGCGCAGGGTGTGCAGGGCGCGCAGCAGCCGGCGGTACCGGGCGAGGTCGGCCTGGCACTGCAGGCACTGCTCGACGTGGCGGCGGGCGGCGGGGTCGAGGCGGTGGGACCCGTCGGCGACCGCATCGAGCACGTCGACGACCTGGGCACAGGTGATCAGCGAACGGTCAGCTGGCACGGTCCTCGACCTCCGAGCGGTCGGCGTTCGGGAACAGGCGCTGCTTCAGCTGGCGCCGGGCCCGGTGCAGCCGGACCTTGGCCGCGGTCTCGCTGATGCCCAGCTCGGCGGCGATCTGCTCGTGGGGCAGCTCGTAGACGTCGCGCAGCAGCACGACCGAACGCAACGTCGGCGACAGCTCGGCCAGCGCCTCCTCGAGCTCGTCGCGCAGCACGAGGACGTCGGCCCGGGCGGCCGGGTCCCGCTCGGTGTCGGTGTCCTCGACCGTGTCGGGCAGTTCGTCGTGGCGGTGCTTGGACCGCTTGGCCAGGAGCGTGTTCGCGCAGTTCGCGGTGATGCGGTAGAGCCACGTGGTGAACTGCGCGTCGCCGCGGAAGCGCTTGAGCCCTCGGTAGGCCCGCAGGTAGGCGTCCTGCACCACGTCGCGTGCGTCCTCCTCGTTGCCGCAGAGGCGAAGCGCCAAGGTGTACGTGTCGGCGTGGGTGCGCCGGACCAGTTCGTCGAACGCCTCGCGTTCACCGTCCTTGGCCCGGGCGACCAACTCGTCCATCTCGGTCACCATCGCACGTCCTCCGACTCGATGCACGCCACCAGCGTTACGCGCGCGGCCCCGACGCGGGCGTGACCGCCCCCCGAAGGGACGGTCACGCGCTCAGGGTCTGCGGCTTCGCCGCAGCCGTGTCG
>JBHIXO010000392.1:0-4088 GCA_041984725.1 Acidimicrobiales bacterium
GAGATCCGCGCCGGTGTCACCGCCGGCAGCACGGCCGGCACTCGTGATCGACGAGCTGGACCCTTCGGAGCTGGGCACGGTCACCAACCTTCTCGCAACCCCCTGCGATCGACCATAGACCGCGTCGAATCCGCCATGACGGCGGCACGCTTCTTCGAAGGGGAACGCGATGGAGATCACGGTGACCGTCAACGGTCGCTCCCACACCCGTGAGGTCGAGCCCAGGATGTTGCTCGTGCACTTCCTGCGGGACGAGCTCGGCCTCACGGGGACGAACGTGGGGTGCGACACGTCGTCCTGCGGCGCCTGCACCGTCCATATCGACGGCGCGGCGCTGAAGTCGTGCACGGCACTGGCCGTGCAGGCCCGCGACCGCGAGGTCACCACCATCGAGGGGATGGCGACGAACGGCACGCTGCACCCGATGCAGCAGGCGTTCGCCGACTGCCACGGTCTGCAGTGCGGCTACTGCACCCCGGGCATGGTCATGGCCGCCACCTCGTTCCTCGCCGACAACCCGACGCCGACCGAGGCCGAGGTGCGCATCGGGCTCGAGGGCAACCTCTGCCGCTGCACCGGCTACCACAACATCGTGCGGTCGGTGCTCTCGTGCGCCGGGGGGACGCCGGCATGACCGCGACCGACACCCCACGCGTGGCCAACGTCGGCCAGCCCCGCAAGCGGCGGGAGGACCCCAAGCTGCTGACCGGCGAGGCCAAGTACGTCGACGACATCCAGGTCGCCGGCCAGCTCTGGATGGGCATGGTCCGCGCCACCACCGCCCACGCCCGCATCAGCGGGATCGACACGAGCGACGCCGAGGGCATGCCCGGCGTGCACGCCGTCTACACCGGTGCCCAACTCCGCGACATGGAGCTGTGGATCGCGCCGCTGCCCTGCGCCTGGCCGGTCACCGACGACATGGTGAACCCGCCCCACTTCCCCGTCGCCGTCGACGAGATCCACCACCTGGGCGAGATCGTCGCCGTCGTGCTGGCCGAGTCCCGCTACCAGGCGGCCGACGCGGCTGCGGCGGTGTTCGTCGACGTGGAGGACCTGCCGCCGGTGACGTCGATCGACGTCGCCATGGCCGACGGCGCGACCGCGCACTCCGACCTCAGCACCAACAAGGCGTACCACTGGCCGCTCGTCCCCGACCCCGACGCGCTCGACGCCGCGTTCGCGGACGCGGCCCACACGATCTCGGCCGAGTTCGTCCAGCAGCGCCTGATCCCGGCGGCGATGGAACCCCGCGGCGTGCTCGCCGTGCCGTCGCCCCACGGCGGCGACGTCACCCTGTACTCGGCGACGCAGGTCCCCCACATCCTCAAGGTGATGGTCGCGGCGACGACGGGCATCGCCGAGAGCCGCATCCGGGTCATCGCCCCCTCGGTCGGCGGCGGCTTCGGGGCCAAGCTCAACATCAACCCCGACGAGATCCTCGCCGTCGCCCTCGCACACCGCCTCGGCCAGCCCGTGCGCTGGACCGAGACCCGGTCCGAGGCGGCCGGCTCGACCCACCAGGGTCGGGGTCAGAAGCAGCGGATCGAGCTCGCGGCCGACGCCGACGGCAAGGTCACCGGCTGCCGGGTGCACATCGACGCCGACATGGGCGCCTACCACATGCTCATCACGCCCGGCGTCCCGCTGCTCGGCAGCTTCCTCTACACCGGCGTCTACGACATCCCGAACTTCGGGTTCACGTGCGACGGCTGGTTCACGAACATGACCCCGACCGACGCCTACCGCGGTGCCGGGCGACCCGAGGCGAGCTACGCCATCGAGCGGGCGATGGACATCCTGGCCGGCGAGCTCGGGGTGACCCCGGAGGAGATCCGGGCCCGCAACTACATCGCGGGCGGGGAGTTCTTCGAGAACCACGAGGTCGCGTCGACGCTGGTGTTCGACTCGGGCCACTACCGCCCGGCCCACGACCGGGCGCTCGAGCTCGCCGGGCTCGCCGACCTGCGGGCCGAGCAGACCCGCCGCCGCGAGGCCGCGTCCGCCGGGCAGCCCATCAAGCAGCTCGGCATCGGCATGTGCACCTACGTCGAGATCTGCGGGCTCGCACCGTCGCGGGCCCTCGGCGGCCTGAACTACGGGGCCGGCGGCTGGGAGCACGCCACCGTGCGCATGCTCCCGACCGGCAAGGCCGAGGTGGTCACCGGCTCGACGCCGCACGGCCAGGGCCACGAGACGACGTGGTCGCAGATCGTCGCCGACAAGCTCGGCATCGACCCCGACGACGTCACCGTCCTGCACTCCGACACCGCCATCTCGCCGCTCGGGCTCGACACCTACGGCTCGCGCTCGCTCGCGGTCGGGGGCGTGGCGCTCGCCATGGCGTGCGACAAGGTCGTCGAGAAGGCCAAGGCCATCGCCGCCCACCACCTCGAGGCCGATCCGGGCGACGTCACCTTCGAGGCGGGTGCGTTCTCGGTCGCCGGTGTGCCGTCGAAGTCGATCCCCATCCAGGAGGTCGCCTTCGGGGCGTTCACCGCGCACGACCTGCCCGACGGCCTCGAGCCCAACCTGCAGGAGCAGGTGACGTTCGACCCGCCCAACTTCGCCTTCCCGTTCGGCACGCACGTCGCCGTCGTCGAGGTCGACGAGGCGACGGGCCACACGACGCTGCGCGACTACATCGCCGTCGACGACTGCGGGAACCAGATCAACCCGATGATCGTCGAGGGCCAGGTCCACGGTGGCATCGTCCAGGGCGTCGCCCAGGCGCTCTGGGAGTGTGCGAGCTACGACGACGACGGCACGATCCTCAACCCGTCGTTCCTCGACTACCTCGTGCCGTCGGCGACGGAGGTCCCGAGCTTCGTGCTCGACTCGACCGTGACGCCGTCGACGTCGAACCCGCTCGGCGTGAAGGGGGTCGGCGAGGCCGGCACCATCGGCTCGGCCGCCGCCGTCATCAACGCCGTGTGCGACGCGCTGTCGCCCCACGGCATCACCGACATCGAGATGCCGGCCACCCCGCAACGGGTGTGGCGGGCGATCCAGCACGCCCGAGGCCAGGAGGACGGCCGATGATCCCCGCACCGTTCGAACTCGTTCCCGCCGACTCGACCGAGGCGGCCCTGGCCGCCCTCGCCGAGCACGGCGACGAGGCCAAGCTGCTCGCCGGCGGCCACTCGCTGATCCCGCTGCTGCGCTTCCGCTTCGCGGCGCCGGCGGTGCTCGTCGACATCGGCCGACTCGCCGACCTGTCCTACGTCCGCGACGGCGGCGACCACGTCGCCGTCGGCGCGCTGACCTGTCACCACGACGTCCACCGCAGCGACCTGTTGCGCGCCGAGGCGCCGTTGCTGGCGCACGTCGCCGGCGAGGTCGGCGACCCGTCGGTGCGCAAGCGCGGCACACTCGGCGGCTCGCTCGCCCACGGCGACCCCGCGTCGGACCTGCCCGCCGCGCTGCTCGCGCTCGGCGGTTCGGTCGTCGCCACGGGGCCCGGCGGCGAGCGCGTGATCGACGGGGCCGACCTGTTCACCGGCTTCCTCGAGACCGCGCTGGCGCCCGACGAGTTGATGACCGAGGTCCGCATCCCGAAGGGCAGCACCGGCTGGGGCTACGAGAAGTTCAACCGGCGGGCCCAGGACTGGGCGATCGTCGGCGCGGCGGTGAGCCTGAACGGATCGCCCCGGGTCGCGCTGGTGAACATGGACAGCCGCCCGGTGCGCCAACCCGCCGTCGAGGAGGCGCTGGAGACGGGAGCGTCGGCGGCCGACGCGGCCGCGGTCGCCGCCGAGGGGATGAACCCGCCCGAGGACCTGAACGGCGACGCCGAGTACCGCAACCACCTCGCCCGGGTGCTCGTCGAGCGCGCGATCACCCAGGCCCGAGGCTGAGCCCGGGCACGACTCCGGCGGAGCCGGAGACCCTGCGCACGACTCGTCAGCGTTCCGGGAGGTCGATCCGGCCCCAGACGGCGACCTCCTGGCGGAGCGGGACGAGGTCGCGCCGGTACTGCCGGTGCGTGGACTCGACCGCTTCGCCGACGGCGCGGCGAGCCTCGGCCAGTTCGTCCTCGAGTTCGGCGACACGGGCCTCGAGGGCCAGGACCCGCTTCACGCCGGCGA
>JBHIXO010000393.1:0-4085 GCA_041984725.1 Acidimicrobiales bacterium
ACCGAGCAGGGCCGGGCCGCCGGACGGCTCCGCACGCTCGTCGTCGGCGGCGTCGGCCTCGTCGCACTGGCCGCGACGTTGTGGTCGTGGACCGTGGTCGACGGCTATCCCGACTGGCTTTTCCCCGGCGGGTTCCTCGCCGCCGCGGCGGTGTCGGCAGCGATCGTCGGTGCGGTCGCACTCGACGGCGCCGGGGTCGTCATCCTGCTGGCATGGCGACCGTTCGTGTGGCTCGGGTCCGTCTCCTACGGCATCTACATCTTCCACTGGCCGGTGTTCCTCTGGCTCGACGACGACCTCGGGCTCGGCAAGGTCCCGCTGTTCGCCGTGCGCGTCGCCGTCACGTTGGTGCTCGCCATGGCGTCGTACCGCCTGCTGGAGCATCCGGTACGGATCGGGCGACTGCCGGCGCCGCTGCGCGTGCCGGCCTGGGCCAATGCCTCGGTCCTGGCGGTCGCGGTCGTCGCGGTGGCCGCCACGGCCATGCCGGAGTCGCGCATCACCTACCTCGAGACCAGCCCCGACCTGCTCGGCCCCCCGGCCGACGACGTCGCAGCGCCTTCGACCACGACCGGCCCCGCGCCACGGACGGGCATCGACGCCGCGCCGTCCACCACCGGCGCCGCCGCGCCCGACGCCCCCCAGCCGACCGCGCCGGACCCGACCGCCGCACCCGCCACCACCGCGCCCGCCACGGGCGGCCCCGGGACCACCGCGACGACCGTTCCCGCCCCCGCCCCGACCGCGCCGGTCGCGTCCACCACCTCCACGACCGCGGCGCCGCCACCCCCGCTGCGCATCCTCGTCGTCGGCGACTCCCTCGGCGCCAACCTCGCCGCCGCGCTGGAGGAGCACCGCGTCGAGCACGGCGACATCGTGCTCGCCAACACGGCCCAGCAGAACTGTCAGGTCTCCCGCGGCGGGACCCGTCAGTTCACCGACGGGACACCGCGCCCGATCCCGGCCACCTGCGAGGACTTCGCGCAGACCTGGCCCGCTCACCACGCCAACTTCCGGCCCGACGTGACGCTCGTCGTGAGCGGCGTCAACGACGTCCTCGACCGCAAGCTCGACCACTGGGACCGCTTCTACGGACCGGGTGAGCCGACCTACGACGATTGGCTGGTCTCGGAGTTCCGCCTCGCCGCCGAGACGATCCGCGCCAACGGCGGCCGCACCCTGTGGGTGAACGCGCCCTGCATCGGCGTCCCCGACGTCAACCCCCGCGCCGTGACCGGCAAGACCCGCATCGGCTACCTCAACGACGTGCTCTTCCCCCGCATCCGGGCCGCCGAGCCGTTCGGACTGGTCGACCTGCACGACGCGGTCTGCCCCGGCGGGCTCTACACGCCGACGGTGTACGGCGTCCCCGACGCCCGACCCGACACCCTCCACTTCACGCCCGAGGCGGCGCGTGCGGTGGTCGAGAACCTCATCCTCCCCGAGATCCGAGCGGCGGCCGGCCGCGACGTGTGAGGATCGCCGGATGACGGAGTGGAACGGACTCGGCGTCGGGATGGCGAACCTCTGGCGGCTGGCCGACGCCGAGACGCGGTCGATCTCGCCCGAGAACTTCACGGGCGCCAAGGGCGCGGGCGGCATGGCCACCGAGGGCACGGGCTCGCACCCGTCCCAGGAACTCGGCCGGGGCTGGAAGGTCAGCCCGAGCGTGAACATCCCGGTCGGCGAGGAGTACGTGCTCGCCGACATCGAGGGGCCGGGCGCCATCCAGCACATCTGGCTGACGCCGACCGGCGCATGGCGCCACCAGATCCTGCGCATCTACTGGGACGACGACCCGAACCCCGCGGTCGAGTGTCCGGTCGGCGACTTCTTCGCCTGCGGCTGGGGCGAGTACGCCCAGGTCTCGTCGCTCGCCGTGTGCGTGAACCCCGGCCGGTCGTTCAACTGCTACTGGGAGATGCCGTTCCGGCGGCGGGCCCGCATCACGCTCACCAACGACAGCGTCAAGGACCGGATCGTCTACTACCAGATCACGTACTCGCTCTGCGACGTGCCCGACGACGCCGCCTACTTCTGCGCGCAGTGGCGCCGGGTCAACCCGCTGCCCAAGGGTGACGTGGTGACGATCCTCGACGGGGTGCGCGGCCGGGGCCAGTACGTCGGCACCTACTGCTGTTGGGGCGTGAACAACTCGGGGTGGTGGGGCGAGGGCGAGGTCAAGTTCTTCCTCGACGGCGACGGCGAGTGGCCCACGATCTGTGGCACCGGCACCGAGGACTACTTCTGCGGTTCGTACAACTTCGACGTCGAGGGCGAGTACCGCGAGTTCACGACGCCCTACGCCGGCATGCCCCAGGTGCTGCGCCCCGACGGCACCTACCGCTCCCAGCAGCGCTTCGGCCTGTACCGCTGGCACGTCACCGACCCCATCCGGTTCCGGACCGACCTGCGGGTGACGATGCAGGCGCTGGGGTGGAAGCCGGGCATGCGCTACCTGCCGCTCCAGGACGACATCGCCACCGTGGCCTACTGGTACCAGACGCTCCCGATCGCGCCGTTCCCCCCGCTCCCGGACCGGGACGAGCGCGAGATCATCTGACCGGCGACCGCCCCGCCCCGCCCGGCGACGGGGCGAGCGGTCAGATGCCGAGGTCGGAGCGCTGGAACGCGTCGACCGCGGCGTCGTCGCCGCTCACGTCGACCTCGATCGGGCGGCCGAACAGGCGCAGGATCAGGTCGCCGGTCGGGCCGGTCAGCACGACCTCGCCGTCGCCCGCGTCCTTGATCACCTGCTCGCGGCCGTCGGTCGAGACCACCCGGACCCGGCACGACAGCGGCCTGGTGAGTTGCTTGCCGAAGCGGCCGATCGCCGCCCACACCGGGCCCTCCAGCGCACCGAGATCCGTCCGGGGCGCACCGCCGGCCGGCCGGCGGACGTCCTCGTGGTGGACGAACCACTCGTGCACGTCGAAGTCCGGCGCCCACCGGCCGGGCCACTGGACGGGCGGACCCGACCGCAGGTCGGCGACCAGCGCGTCGTAGGGCCGGCGCGCCGTCTTCTTCTGCACCCGCTCGGTGTGCCGGGCGAACACGCCGCCCGCGACCAGTCCGGGCCCGGCGTCGAGTCGGTGCTCGCGCATGCGTAGGTGGGCGGCGAGGTCGTGGGTGGTCCATTCGCCGCACCACGTCGGCGCGTCGGGGCCGACCTCGGCGAAGAGGGCGCAGAGGTCGGCACGTTCCTGGAGGATCGGATGGTTGGGCACGAGCGTTGCCAACGACGCCGGGCCGGTCGGCATTCCCCGGGTGTTCCACTGGTCCCGCCAGAACCGGGGGCCGTTACCGTGGCGCCGCCCCCGTAGCCAAGCTGGTCAAGGCAGCGGACTTTTAATCCGAAGATCGTGGGTTCGAAGCCCACCGGGGGCACGCACCGCGATGTTGGCAACCCAGGGACTTTTCATCCGAAGATCGTGGGTTCGAGTCCCACCGGGGGCACGGAACCCGTTCAGATCTGGCCGGGGACGGTGGCGAGGTCGTCGTCGAGGAGGGTGACCTCGTCGCCGGCGCGGAGCACACCGGGCCCGACGTGGAACCAGCGGCCGGCGAGGTTGCCGATCCGGCGCTCGCGGTGGGCGCCGAGCAGGGACTCGAGGCAGCGGATGAGGCCGCCGTGGCTGACGACGAGGGCCGTGCCACCGACCCCGACCGAGCCGGCGACGCGGGCCAGCGCGGCGACCGCCCGTTCGGCGAGGGCGTCGTCGTCCTCCCAGCCGTCGGGGTGACGGCCCTCGGCCCGGGCGCCGGGCCAGCGCTCGTCGATCTCGGGCTTGGTGAGGCCTTCCCACGGGCCGGCGGCCCGCTCGACCAGCGCCTCGTCGGCGACCACGGGCCCGATGCCGAGCTCGCCGGCGATCAGCGACGCCGTGGTGTGGGCCCGCTCCAGGGTCGAGGACACGACCGCGTCGAACGTCCCGAGCGTGGCCGCGGCCGCCCGGGCCTGGCGCACCCCGAGCGGCGAGAGCGGGGGATCCTGGCGGCCCTGCCAGCGTCCGTCGGCGTTCCAGGTCGACTGGCCGTGGCGGAGGACGAGCAGCGCGGCGGCGTCGGGGAGCACGGCTCGGACC
>JBHIXO010000394.1:0-4070 GCA_041984725.1 Acidimicrobiales bacterium
TTGTACCCGGTGAAGTCGAAACCGCGGTGGTCGCGCAGGTAGTCGAGGAGGTCCTCGAACGTCGAGTTCTCAGCCATCGACGTGCTCCGGCTCGAGCAGTTCGACCAGGCGGGGCCCGATGTCGGCGAGCGGGAGCACGGCGTCGGCGACCCCGGTGTCGACCGCCGCCCTCGGCATGCTGGCGAACTGCGAGTCGGCGGGGTCCTGCACGACGACGAGGCCACCGGCGTTCTTGACGTCGACCACTCCCTTGGCGCCGTCGCTGCCGCTGCCGGTGAGCACGACGGCGATGCAGCGGTCGCCGTAGGCCCGGGCCAGGGACTCGAACAGCAGGTCGGCCGCCGGGCGCACGAAGCGGACCGGGTCCTCGGTGGAGGTCCGCAGGACGCCGTCGATGCCGACGCGGAGGTGATGGGCGGGCGGCGCGAGGTAGACGGTGCCCGGTCCGACCCGCACACCGTCGACTGCGTGGACGGCGTGGAGTCGCGACCGGCGGTCCATGATCTCGGCGAGCATCGACCGATGGTTGGGGTCGAGGTGCTGGACGACCACGACCGGCACGGGGAACTCGGCCGGGAGGGTGGCGAGGAGGTCGCCGATGGCCGTGACCCCTCCCGCCGACGCGGCGATGCCGACGACGTCGTATCGGCGGCGGGCGAGATCGGGATGCGTCACGGGGTCCCTTCGGGTGCAGCCGATGCGCTGCGGGCGACGTCGCCATCGTAGCCACGACCCCCGCCCGTCCTCGCCGGACCCGGGGCGAGCATCCGCCCGGACGCACCTACGGGATCGTCCGGGGCCACCGCTAGCGTGACCCTGGTATGGACATCCCGCCGCCCGACCCCAAGAAGCTGCTCGACCACTGGATGGAGTGGGAGAAGGGCGAGGTGACGCCCGGCGAGCTGATGAAGCAGTTCAAGATGGGCGGCATGCGCGAGATCCTCGAGGGCCTGGCGAGCGGTGGGAGCGAACCGGCCGGCGGCGGCGAGACGGTGGGCGACCTGCTCGACTCGTGACGGCCTCGTGACGCCGCCCTCATGACCGACACCGGCCCCGTCCGCGGCGGCCCCCAACGCATCCCCCGCCCGCCGGGAGCCCGCGCCGGCGACCCGGCCCCGTGGGCCGCGCTGCCCGAGGCGGCGCGCCGTCCGTCGACCGAGCAGGTCCTCGACGCCCTGCGCACGCCCCGCGAACCGCGCCCGTCGCTGCTCGAGTCGGCGCCCGGGCCGCTGCAGCGCCCGCCCTCCGCCGTGCTCGCGCCGCTCTACGACCACCGGGGCGAGCCGTGGCTCGTCTTCACGCGCCGGGCCTGGCACCTGCGGTCGCACACCGGCGAGGTCAGCTTCCCGGGTGGGCGCATCGAGGACGGCGACTCGTCGCTGTGGGACACGGCGTGCCGGGAGGCGTGGGAGGAGGTCGACCTCGACCGCGACGCCGTCGAGCGGGTGACCGAGCTCGACCACCTGGCGACGGTGACGAGCCGCAGCTTCATCGTCCCCTACGTCGGGCTCCTGCCCGGGCGGCCCGACCTCACGCCCAACCCCGACGAGGTCGACGCCGTCCTCCACGTGCCGGTCGCCGAACTGCTCGACCCCGAGATCTACCGGCAGGAGCGGTGGGGCATCGCCGGGCTCGACCGCCCGATCCACTTCTTCGAACTCGTCGGCGACACCCTCTGGGGGGCCACCGCCTCGATGCTCGTCGACCTGCTCGGCCGCATCACCTCCCCGAACTGGCAGGACGAGCGGAACACCGCCGAGGGCTAGCCCAGGTACAGCAGGCTGCCGTCGACGAGGGCGTGGTCGATGCCGGCCAGGGCCTCGTCGAGCGTCCCGGTGCACGCCTCGTCCGTGCGTTGCATGCCGTGGTCCGCGAGCAGGACGACGGCGGTCCGGTCGAGGACGCCGCGCCGCTCGACCGCGCCGAGGAGCCGGCCGAGCCGCTCGTCGCTGTCCCGGATGGCGGCGCGGGTCTCGTCGCCGTGCGGGCCGCCCTCGTGGCCGGCGCTGTCGGTGAGGTCGAAGTTGCACCACGCGAACCGGGGGACCGGGTGGTCGTCGGCCCAGAACGCCATCGCCGAGCGCAGCGCGGTCTCGTCGACCCGGCTCATCCCGCAGTAGGCGGCGGAGTGCTCGTACCAGTGTCCGTCGCGGGGGAAGTCGTCGTGGCGGCGGGCGTAGGGGAGCGGGTCGCGGTCCGCCATGGCCCGGAAGCTCGAGAAGTCAGCGCCCCGGTCGCAGTACTCGAGGGTGGTGCCGGTCCACGCGCCGGGGTCGGTCCGGTGGATCGCGTCGTGGAGGGTCTCGACGCCGGGGGCCAGGTGGTCGCTGGCCCGGAACATCTGCGGGGGGTCGAGGAGGTTGCGGTGCTCGCCGGTCGTGGCACAGCGCCACTCGTTGTGGATCACGCCGCTGTGGCCGGGCAGCGCGCCGGTGCCGATCGTCGTGTGGTTGCCGAGCGTCGCCGACGGGAACGACGCGAGGAGCCCGCCGTCGAGGCCGGCGCCGCGGGCGACGAGGGCGGCGACGTTCGGGGCCTCGCCATCGTCGATCGCGGCTCGGAGGGCGTTGGCGTTGCAGCCGTCCCAGAGCACGAGCAGCACGTGGTCGGCGGGGTCCTGGTCCGGGTCGAGCACCGCGCCGATCACGTCGCCGTCCTGACGGGCGAGGAGGAGGCCGTCGCGTTCGTGGCCCCAGCGGTCGACGCCGCGTCGCCGTGCGACCCCGGCGAGGGTCGCGATCGTGGGGGCGACGTCGACGGTGCGGGCGTGGCCCTCGACCCAGCCGGCGGCGCGGACGCCGGGTCCGGCGGCGAGGAACGGCGCCCGCCGCTGCACGGTCCCGAGCGAGCCGTGCTCGCCCTCGTTGCCGTGGTAGCGGTGCGCGGCGGTGTGGACGACGGCGAGGTCGGGGGCGTGGGGGCTGTCGAAGAACTGCGCGATCTCGTCGTGCGCGTGCGGGCGGGCCTCGTCGGCCGGTGCGGGGATGCCCGCCCCGAGCTCGGCGTCGCGGCCCAGGAACCGGTCCGGGTCGGTGTCGGCCAGCGGGTCGGTGCCCGTCGTCGCGACGATCGTCGTGCCGTCGGGGCCGTGGCGGAACTCGACCGCGCCGCGCGCGCCGGCCGCCCGGTAGGTGTCGCCGTCGAGACGGCGCAGGACGACGTCGACCATCGCCGCGCAGGCCGGATCGACCAGCGCGGCCTCGGCGGCGTCCAGGTCCTCGGCGCGCGTCCCCACGCTCGGCAGTCTGGCACCGCCGGCCGGGGCCGGCGACCGGCTACTGGGTCCGGTAGTTCGGCGCTTCCTTGGTGATCGTGATGTCGTGGGGGTGCGACTCGCGCAGGGCGGCCGAGGTGATCCGCACGAAGGTCGCGTCGCGGAGGTCGGCGACCGTGGCGGCGCCGCAGTAGCCCATGGCGGCCCGCAGGCCACCCGAGAACTGGTGGAGCAGCGGGGAGATCGGGCCCTTGTAGGCGACCCGCCCCTCGATCCCCTCGGGGACCAGCTTCTCGACCTCGTCGACGTGGCCCTGGAAGTAGCGGTCCTTCGAGAACGACCGGGGCTTCGGCTCGCCGGCGGTCGACCGGGCCCCCATGGCGCCCATCGACCCCATGCCCCGGTACTCCTTGTACCGCTCGCCCTGGTGGACGATGACCTCGCCCGGCGCCTCGTCGGTCCCGGCCAGCATCGATCCGAGCATCACCGTGCTCGCCCCGGCGGCGAGCGCCTTGGCGATGTCGCCGGTGTGCTGGACGCCGCCGTCGGCGATGACCGGCACGCCGAGCTCGGCGGCGGCCTCGTAGCAGTCGGCGATCGCCGTGATCTGGGGGACGCCGACGCCGGCCACGACCCGGGTGGTGCAGATCGAGCCCGGCCCGACCCCGCACTTGACGGCATCGGCGCCGTTGGAGACGAGCGTGCGGACGGCCTCGGCGGTGACGACCTGGCCGGCCACGACCTCGACGTCCCAGCGGGACTTGACCTCCTTCACCGTGTCGGGGATCGCCCGGTGGTGGCCGTGCGCGGTGTCGACCACGAGGACGTCGACCCCGGCCTCGACCAGCGCCTCGCA
>JBHIXO010000395.1:0-4056 GCA_041984725.1 Acidimicrobiales bacterium
CTTCCTGTTGCACCCAGTGACCGGCGCCGTCGACGAGGGTCGACCCCCGGAAGTCCGTGATGTTGGCCTCCTGGCCGGCCGGCGGCGACATCACCAGCACGGGGTCGGCGGTGCCGCCGACGAACGTGGCCGGGACCTCGATCTTCGCACCGTCGAGCTGGGGGGTGCGCTCCCAGTTGCGGTCGAAGTTGCGGTACCAGTTGATGCCACCGGTGAATCCGGTGCGCGAGAACTCGGCGATGTAGTGGTCGAGCTCGTCCTGGGTCAGCCAGTCGGGGAGGGCGTCGGGCTCGGGCATGCGCTCGACGAACCCGCGGCCGTCATTCGCGGCGAAGAGGGCGGGGTCGGGCTCGGCGCCCGGTTCCATCTTCACGCCGCACAGCATGCGGCGCATCGTGGCGGCCGGGTCCTTCGCCAGGTCGGCGTCGGCGACCCCGTACTCCTGGAAGTAGAGGATGTAGAAGAACGAGTCGCCGAACACGCTGCGCATGAGGGTCAGCGGCGACACGGGCGACCGGGGGCTGAACGGCACGCTCATGCCCACCACGCCGGTGACGCGCTCGGGGTGGAGGAGCGCCATCTGCCACACGACCATCGAGCCCCAGTCGTGCCCGATGAAGACGGCCTCGTCCTCGCCGTAGTGGTCGAGCAGGCCGAGCAGGTCGTCGGTGAGCTCGATGATGTCGTAGGCGTCGACGTCGGCGGGGGCGGTCGACTGCCCGTAGCCGCGCTGGTCGGGGGCCACGACGCGGTACCCGGCCTCGGCGAGGGGGAGCAGCTGGTGGCGCCACGAGTAGGCGAGCTCGGGGAAGCCGTGGGCGAGGACGACGAGGGGGCCCTCGGTCCCGGCCTCGAGCACGTTGAGCTCGACGCCGTCGCGGACGGTGATCCGGCGTTCGGTGACGCCGGGGAGGGTCGGGGTGGGCATCGTGCTTCTCCTGGTAACGACCGTTGCCAAGAGGAACATACGGAGGTGTCGACCGGCGGTCAAGCGCTCCCGGGGTGGGCGCCGGGCGGGGGGCCGATGTAGGCGGCGCGGGTGCGGAAGCGCAGCGCGTGCTCGTACTCCTCGATCGCGTGGGCCAGCCAGCCGACCGTCCGGGCCGCCGCCACCAGGGTCTCGGTGCCCGACGGCACGAAGTCGAAGGCCTCGCCGAGCGCGGCGAGGGCGAAGTCGACGTTGGCGAACGGCAGCGCCTGGCGGGCGACCACGGTGCGCAGCTCGTCGGCGACCGCGAGGTCGGCACCGGCAGCTCGCGTCGACTCGAGCAGCACGTCGGTGCGGGGGTCGCGGTCGCGGTAGACGCGGTGGCCGAGCCCGGGAACCCGGCGCCCCTCGGCCAGGACGCGCCCGACCGCCTCGGCCGGGCCCCGTTCGGCGGCGTCGCGCAGCAGTGTCCGGCACTGCTCGCTGGCGCCGCCGTGGAGCGGCCCGCCGAGCGTGGCGAGGGCGGCCTGGACGACGAGGTACGGGTCGGCCCAGGTCGATGCCGCGATGCGGGCGGCGAGCGTCGACGTGGCGAGCTCGTGGTCGGCCATGAGCACCAGGGCGCAGTCGACCGTGCGGATGCGCCGCTCGCTCGGGGGTGCCGGCGTGAGCCGCGACCAGAGGCGGGCGGCGAGGGACGACCCCGGCCCCGGGTCACGGCCCAGGGCGGGCAGGGCCTCGACGAGGGTGGCGACCAGGCGCCGGCCCGTTGCGGCCACCGCGACCGGACGGGTGTCGTGGCGCAGCGGGTCGAGCACGCGGATGCGGCCGAGCAGGGCCCGCCACTGGTCGACGGGCGGCGTCGTGCCCGAACGGTCGACCAGGTCGGCGACGGCGGCGAGGTCGGTGGCCGGCGCCTCGAAGGGCGACGGCGTCGCGTCCTCGGTCCACAGCCAGGAGGCGACCGACTCGAACGTGGCGGTGCGGGCGGCGTCCTCGACGTCCCAGCCGCGGTAGTGCACGTGGCCCGCCGGGTCGAGCAACGTGAGCTCGGTCTCCACGACCAGTTCGAGGCCGCCGGCCCGGCCGCCGCGACGCGTGCGGGCGGCGTGGCGTTCGACGTCGGCGGCGAGGAAGCGGCTGCGTCGTTCGCCCGGCACCTGCTCGCTGTGGATCAGGCCGCGGCTCACGTAGGCGTACAACGTCTGGGGCTTCACGCCGAGGCGGTCGGCGGCCTCCTCGCTCGTCAGCCACGTGGGGCCGGGTCGTGCCACGGCGCGCACCGTACTGCATGCACACATTGATGGAATCAACGTTGATGAGTCGTGCTCGGGGCGGGAGGATCGACGCATGACCGCAGGCACCACCACGACCCCGACCCCCGCCGGCCTCAAGGGACTCGTCGTCGCCGACACCGAGCTCGGCGACGTCCGGGGCGGCGAGGGCTTCTACCACTACCGCCAGTACGACGCGACCGAGCTCGCCCGGCACCGCTCGCTCGAGGACGTGTGGCACCTCCTCCTCGAGGGCCGGCTCCCCGACGCCGTCGAGCGTCAGCGGTTCCGCACCGAGCTCGCCCCGCACCGGCACCTCGATCCCCGCCTCGTCGACGCCCTGCCCCGCATCGCCCGCGACGCCGACTCGGTGGCCACGGCGCTGCGCACCGCCCTGTCGCACCACGCATCGCTGCTGCAGCTGCCGCCGGTGCTCGACTGCCTGCCGGAGGAGCGCCGGACGCACGCCCTCCAGCTCAGCGCCGCCGTCCCGCCGATCGTCGCGGGTCTGCACCGGTCCCGGCTCGGGCTGCCGGTGCTCGACGCTCGCGACGACCTGGCGATGGCGGCCAACTATCTGTACCTGCTCGAGGGCGAGGTTCCCGACGACGAGCGGGCCCGGGCCACCGAGCAGTACCTGGTCCTCGGCCTCGATCACGGTTTCAACGCCTCGACGTTCACGGCCCGGGTCGTCACCTCCACGGGCTCGGACCTCGGCTCGGCCGTCGTGGCCGCCCTCGGCGCGCTGCTCGGCCCGCTGCACGGTGGGGCGCCGAGTCGGGCGCTCGACACCCTCGACGAGATCGGCGCCCCGGACCGGGCCGCCGCCTGGGTGCGCGACACGGTGGCCTCGGGCGGGCGGATCATGGGCTTCGGCCACGCCGTCTACCGCACCGACGACCCCCGATCGGTGCTGTTGCGGTCGATCGCCGAGCAACTGGGCGGCGATCGCGTCGAGTTCGCCGTGCGGGTCGAGGCCGAGGTCGAGCGGACCCTGGCCGACCTCAAGCCCGACCGGGAGCTCAAGACCAACGTCGAGTGGTACGCCGCCGTCGTCATGGAGCGGTGTGGCCTCGACCGGTCGCTCTTCACTCCCACGTTCGCCGCCAGCCGGGTCATCGGCTGGTGCGTGCACGCCCTGGAACAGGCGGCGACCGGCGGGCTCATCCGGCCGAGCAGCCGGTACGTCGGCCCGCCGCCGCCCCAGCCGGTCCCCGCCCCCTGACCTCGAACGCGTTCTGGCGTCACCGGTTGCGCAGGGTTCGCAACGGGTGACGCCAGATCGGGTCGGGAGCGGTCAGGGTGAGCCGGTCGGTTCGTCGGGGACGATGGTGACCGGTCTCGAGTCCGGGTCGTCGATCACGAGGCCCGGGTTGTCCGGGAGACGGCGACGGATCGTGTCGATCCGCTCCTGGATCTCGTCGAGACGGGGGTCGGTCGATCGTTGCGTGGGCATGAGCCCTCCTCTGCACTCGCGTGCAGGGGCCCTACCCGCCGGCGGGGTCGCTCAAATCGAGGCGATGATCTCGTTGTAGGTGGCGCTCGGGCGCATGGCGGCGTCGGCGAGGGCGCGGTCGACGAAGTAGTAGCCGCCGATGTCCATGGCCTGGCCCTGGACGGCGTTCATCTCGTCCACGATCGTGGCCTCCCGCTCGGCGAGGCGCTGCGCCACCGGCGCCATGCGCTCGGCGAGCGGGGCGTCGGTGGTCTGCTCGGCGAGCGCCTCGGCCCAGTAGCGGGCCAGGTAGTACTGGCTGCCGCGGTTGTCGAGCTCGTTCACCTTGCGGGACGGCGACCGAGTGTTGTCGAGAAGGTCGCTGGTCGCGGCACCCAATGTCACCGCCAGTGCCAGCG
>JBHIXO010000396.1:0-4042 GCA_041984725.1 Acidimicrobiales bacterium
CCCCGTGGCGTTGGTGAGCAGGCACGAGTCGTCGCGGTCGCGGACACCGGCGACGATCTCGATGCCGCCGCCGGCCCGGCTGGCCGAGTTGGTGGCGATACGGGCGCCGTCGCTGATGGTCACGGTGCCGTCGAGCGACAGGATGCCGCCGCCCGAGCCGGCCGCGCCGGAGGCGAGGTTGTTGCCGATGCGCCCGCCCGAGACGTTCAGGGTGCCGCCGTTGTTGAAGATGCCGCCGCCGCCGTCGTCGGCCGCCGCACCGAGGCCCTTGTTGGAGCGGATCAGCGTGTCGCTGACCGTCATGGTGCCGGTGGCCGAGTTCCAGAGGCCGCCGCCCTCACGGGCCGCGACGTTGCCGGCCACGAACGAGGCGTGGACCGTGGTGGTCGCCGGACCGGTGATGTGCACCGCGCCGCCGTTGCCCGGCGCCGCGCCGGTCGTGTTGTCGGTCAGGTCGACGTCGACGAGGTCGAGCGCACCGGTGACGACCTCGATGCCGCCGCCGGCCCGGGGCGCGTCGTTCTTGGTGATGACGGAGCCCGAGATCGTGGTCGTGCCGTCCATGCTGAGCACGCCGCCGCCGGAACCGGCCGCGCCCGTCGCCTTGTTGCGGGCGATGGTCGCATCGGTGACGGTGAGCGTGCCGCCGTCGTTGAACAGGGCGCCGCCACCGTTGTCGGCGGCCGGGCCCTCGGCGACGTTGCCGGAGAAGAAGGTCCGGGTGACGGTCATCACGCCGGTGGAGGAGTTCCACAGGCCGCCGCCCTCGGCGGACGCCGTGTTGTTGGAGACGAAGCCGCCGATGACCTCGACCACACCGGGGCCGGTGAGGTGCAGGCCGCCGCCGTTGCCAGGCATCGCGCCGGTGGTGTTGGCGAACAGCTTCGTGTCGCCGAGCTTCGTCAGGCCGGCGTTGGCCTCGATGCCGCCGCCGGCGCGGGTGGCGCTGTTGAGGCGCAGGAGCGACTTCGTGACGTGCAGCGTGCCGGCGTCGTTGAAGATGCCGCCGCCCGACGCCCCGGCGCCGCTCACGACGTTCTGGGAGACGATCGAGTTGGCCACGTCGACGAGGACGCCGTTGCCGCGGATGCCGCCGCCGCTGGCGGAGGTCTCGGGGGCGCCGCCGATGATGCGGACGTCGTCGAGGTAGAGGTCGGCGAACGCGTCGAACACACGGTCGGTGCCGTTGGCGTCGATGTTCGTGCCGCTGCCGAAGACGACGAGCAGCTCGGTGACGTCGAGGTCGCCGGTGGCCGCCATGTCCTCACCGGTGCCGGCCACGCCCAGCTCGATGGTGCCGGACGGCAGCATCACGTGGGTGGTGTCGGGGTCGGCGTTGGCCTCCTGGACCGCAGCTCGCAGGGTGCAGTCGCCGGCCGCCGTGGCGCAGGTGCCGTCGCCGGGGACGGCGTCGACGCCGTCGCCGAGGGAGTCGACCGTGTAGGTCGACCCTGGCGTGAGGTGGGAGGCCTGGGCGCTGATCGCGGTCGGCACGGCCAGGGCCAGTGCAGACGCGGCGCCGAGGCCGAGGATGGTCTTGGTACGCATGTTCGCTCCGTCGGATCGGGATGGTCGCGACTGCCCCGCCGGGCACCCGCGAATGGGTGCTTCCGTGGCCTCTTCGGAGCTGCGGTGCCGTCCGGGTTTTCCAGAAGAGCGGAAATGTCGCGGAATGCTCGCGCGTCCCGTCCGGGCGGCCTCTAGGCGAAGAATCGCTCGACGTCGTCGAGCAGGGCGGCGCCGTGCGTCCAGAAGTGCTCACCGGCCTCCGCCACGAACGTCGGGTCGAAGCCGGACTGCGTCACGCGGATCCGGGCGCCGGATGCGAGGTGTTCGAAGGTGAACACGATGACGGTGTCGGCGCACGGCGGCTCGTCCTTCGTCACCACGAGACGTTCGGCCCGGGTCGCGGCGATCTCGGTCGCCCGGCAGCGGAACCCGGGCAGCCACCAGGTACCCGTTCCGACGCCGTGCTCCGACCGGAGCCCTTCGAGCAGGCTCCACGCCTCCTCCGGCGACCGGTCGATCTCGAAGGTCTTCTCGACCACGACGTCCTCGTCGGGTCCGGGGCGCGCGTCGGGACTGGGTGTATCGGTGGTCATGCGTCCTCGTTCGGGGTCGGGTGCACGACGAGGCCCACGGAGTAGGCGTCGCCGTCGCGGCTGGCGTACTTGTCGACCAACGCCGCGGTCGACGCGAGGAACTCCTCGAGGAAGGCGGCGCGGTCGGCGGCGTCGGCGAACCGGATGGTCGTCTCGACGACGGCGCTGGGGATCGCCTCGCCGTCGAACGCGGCGCGGTCCAGGAGCGCGGCGGCCGCGCGTTGCAGGCGCTCGCCGAACTCGACGAGGTCGCGCAGGGGGACCTGCTGCACCAGGGTCCGTGCCCGACCCCCGTCGCCCCAGGTGAGCCGGGGGGAGAGGACGAACGTCCCGGCGATGGACTCGTAGAGCTGCTCGACGAAGTTGCCGTTGCGCCGTTCGCCGGCGCTGCGCACCAGCCCGACCTTCGCCAGGGCCCGGACGTGGTGGTTGACGAGCTGGCGCGACTCGCCGATGCGCCGGGCGGCGCCCGCCGCGGTCCCCGGTGCCCGCAGCTCGTCGAGGATGCGCAGCCGCAGGGGATGGGCGAGGGCGGCCAGTTGCTCGTTCGTGTCGATCACCGCCGCCCGGGAGGCCATGCCGTCGATGCTAGGAAGCATCGACTGTCGCGTCAATGGAGACTTTCTTCTGTCCCGCCGGCGCGCCACGGCCTCGGGTTGCTTCCGGAGGGCCGGGCCACGCAGACTGGTCCGCTGCGTCCGGGACCGGGCGCGCCCCGATCGCACCCTGCACCCGAGTACCAGAGAGAAGCACGCCGTGGCCGTCAAGCTCCGCCTCATGCGGATGGGCAAGAAGAAGCAGCCCACCTACCGCATCGTTGCCGCCGACACCCGTTCGCCCCGCAACGGGCGGTTCATCGAGATCATCGGCCACTACGACGCCCGCCGTGAGCCCTCGGTGATCAAGGTCGACAACGAGCGCGCCATCCACTGGCTGCGCAACGGCGCCCAGACCTCGGAGACCGTCGGCAAGCTGCTGACCATCTCCGGCGCCATGGCCGAGTTCAAGGGCGAGACCCCGCCGGCCGGCTCCGAGCAGTACCGCAAGGGCTTCGAGGCCCCGGCCGAGGGTGCCGCGAGCGGCAGCGAGACCGCCGAGTCCGCCGCCTCGTGAGCGCTGACTCGCCCGCCCCCACCGCCGTCGCCGTCTGCGAGTACATCTGCAAGCAGATCGTCGGCAGCCCCGACGACGTCTCCGTCGAGGTCGACGGTGACGACGGTCGCTACGAGCTCACCGTCACCGTCGGTGACGGCGACACCGGCCGGGTGATCGGCCGTCGCGGCCGCACCGCCCAGGCCATCCGCGCCGTCGTGCGTGCCGCCGCCGCCAAGGACGGCGTCGAGGTCGACGTGGAGTTCGCCGATTAGCGAGCTGGAGATCGGCCGGATCGTCAAGGTCCACGGCCTCAAGGGCGAGGTGATCGTCGCCCTCAGCACCGACCGCGAGGAGCGCCTCGCCACCGGTTCCGAGCTGTCGACCGACCGCGGTCCGCTCGTCGTCGCCGCCGCGCACCCGCACCAGCACCGCTGGCGGGTCCGCTTCGAGGGCAGCGCCCGCCGGGAGGACGCCGAGCCGCTCGTCGGCCTGGTCCTGCGGGCCGAGCCGATCGACGACGATGACGTCGTGTTCGTGCACGAGCTCGTCGACAAGGCGGTCGTCCTGGCCGACGGCACGGTCGTCGGCACCTGCGTCGCCGTCGTGGACAACCCGGCCCACGACCTCCTCGAGCTCGACACCGGCGCCCTGGTCCCGGTCGTGTTCGTGACCGAGGTCGCCGACGTCGTCACGATCGAACCCCCCGAGGGCCTGTTCGACCTCTAGTCCGTCAGGCGGGCTAGACACGACCGCCGATGCGCATCGACGTCCTCACGATCTTCCCCGACATGGTCGAGGACTTCGCCGGCCGGTCGCTGCTCGGCCGGGCCCGTGATGCCGGCCTG
>JBHIXO010000397.1:0-4041 GCA_041984725.1 Acidimicrobiales bacterium
CATGGACCGCGCAATCGCGGATTATGACATATGGAGCTGTAGGGCACGGGGCACAGACCGACCGCTGTCTGAGATTCAAAAAGACCCTAGTCAGGTGGTCATGGGAGGACGACCCGTCAAAAAGAGCAAAGTTCTCGTTGTAGACGGAATCCCCAAACTTGTTGGGAGGGTCCGATGGACTCCTATACGAGGCGCTGGAGGGCGAGCGCCTCGTCGCTGCCTTCGGCGGGAGCGTCCGCGGGATCGAGGCGGGCCGCGTCGACGGATCGCCGTCGACGGCCCGGTTCGGGTACGACCCCGGAGGCGGGGGCAGCGGCCCCGAGATCCCGGAGACCACGCTCACGAGCCCGACCTACGACCAGGTCTTCACCTCGTCGCCGGTCACGGCGTCGGGGACGGCCAGCGCCGACGTGGCCATCGCGACCGTCCAGGTCGCGGTGAAGGACCGCACGACCAACGAGTGGTACGACGCCGCGACGGACACCTGGCACGCCGGGTTCCGCTGGAACGACGCCGCGCTGGGCGTGCCGGGCGCCACGTCGACCTCGTGGTCCCTCGAGATGCCGCTCGCTCCGGGCGGCTACCACCTGCAGGCCCGGGCGATCGACACCGAGGGCGACATCGACCCGACGCGGGAGACCGCCCGGTTCGACGTGACCGCCGGTGCGCCCGACACCGTCGCCCCCGACACGTCGCTCGACACGCCGTACGAGGACGAGGTGCTCGCCCCGAACCCGACGCTCGACGGCGCCGCCGCCGACGCGGTGGGGGTGACCCGGGTCGACGTCGCCATCAAGGACCGCGACAGCGGGCTCTGGTACGACACGTCGGCGGGCACCTGGTCGGCCGGGTTCCGGTGGAACGTCGCCTCGCTCGCCTCGCCGGGCGCGACCGCGACGACGTGGAGCCTCGCCACCGCCCTCGGCGTGGGCGACTACCACGTCCAGGCGCGTGCGGTCGACGCGGCCGGCAACGTCGACGCCAGCCGGGCGAGCCTGCGGTTCTCGGTCGCCGACGTCGCCACGTTCACCGACTGGATCGAACTGTTCGACCTGCCCGACGGCACCACCTCCGACACCGGCGACACGGCGTGGACGCTCAGCGCTGGCGGCGGTACGGCGTCCGTGCAGTCGGGTGCGGTCACCCTGTCGAACACCGGCGGCGAGGCCGTGTGGCGGTCCGAGGTGCTCGACATCTCGGCCGGTCCGGTGTCGATCGCCATCGACTGGGAGGGTGCGGGTCCGATGGAGACGTCGGCCGACTACTTCCGGGCGTACTACCGCATCGACGGTGGCGCCGAGGTCGAGATCGCGAGCCGGCCGGGGCCGTTCTCGTTCGAGACGATCTCGGCTGCGGGGCTGACCGGCTCGACGCTCGAGATCGTGGTCCGGCAGTACAACACGTTCGACGACGAGATCCACCGTCTCCACCGCGTGGCGGTCACGGCGGGCTGACCCGGCCTCGGTGGACCCAGAGACCTGGCGGCGGGCGTCAGCCCGCCGCCAGCAGGGCCTCGACCCGCGAGGTCACGAGGCCGACGCCCACGACGTTCTCGACGCCCCGGGGCACGATCACGTCGGCCCACCGCTTCGAGGGCTCGACGAACTCCAGGTGCATCGGGCGCACGGTCGCTTCGTACTGGTCGAGCACGCTCTCGACGGTGCGCCCACGCTGGACGACGTCGCGCCGCAGGCGGCGGAGCAGACGGAGATCGGCGTCGGCGTCGACGTAGACCTTGACGTCGATCAGGTCGCGCAGGCGCGCCGACGCGAACAGCAGGATGCCCTCGACCAGGATCACCGGACGGGGCTCGACGCGATCGATGCCGTCGACCCGCGTGAACGACGCGTAGTCGTACCGGGGCGAGTCGACGGCACGCCCGCGCACGAGGGCGCGGACGTGCTCGACGAAGAGGTCGTCGTCGAACGACGACGGGTGGTCGACGTTGACCCTGACCCGTTCCTCGAACGGCAGGTGGCCCAGGTCGTGGTAGTAGCGATCGTGGCGCAACACCGACACGCGGTGCGCGCCCACGTCGGCGATGATGCGGTCGACGACGCTGGTCTTGCCCGACCCGGAGCCACCGGCGACGCCGAGGACGACGGGAACCCGATCGTCCACGACGCCGGCCCGAGCCGCTACTTGATCAGCGGGTCGCGGGGCAGGCCGAGGATGCGCTCACCGATCTGGTTGCGCTTGATCTCGGACGTGCCGCCGGCGATCGACATGCCGCGGTGGAACAACACGAGCATGTTGCTCAGCCCGCCGAGGCCGTCCATGTAGACGCTCTCGGCACCGTTGAGCTCGGTCATGATCGCCGCGGCGTCGTGCATGAGCTCCGAGAGGATGAGCTTGGTCATGGCGCCCTCGGGGCCGGGCTCGCCGCCCGAGACGGCTCGGTGGGCCGACCGTAGGTTCAGCAGCCCCATCGCCTGGGCCTCGGCGGCGTAACGGCCGAGGCGGGCGGTGCCGCCGGCGAGGCGCTCGGGCGCCGAGTCGTAGGCGGGGATCATGGCCGAGACGGGCGTGCCGAAACCGCCGCCCCCGCCGCCGCCGATGGACACCGACTCGTTGCCGAGCGTCGACCGGGCGACCGTCCAGCCGCCGTCGACCGGGCCGACCACGTCGTCGTCGGGCACGAAGACGTCGTTGAAGAACACCTCGTTGAACTCCGACTGGCCCGTCGGCATCTTGATCGGCCGGACCTCGACGCCCTCGGCGTGCATGTCGATGGCCATCATCGTGATGCCGTCGTGCTTGGGGACGTCGGGGTTGGTGCGCACCGTCGCGAAGCCCATGCCCGAGACGTGGGCACCGGACGTCCACACCTTCTGGCCGTTGACGAGCCAGCCGCCGTCGACGCGGGTCGCCTTGGTCTTGATGCCGGCGGCGTCGGAGCCCGCGTCGGGCTCCGAGAACAGCTGGCACCAGATGACCTCCTGGTTCAGCGCGGGCTGGACCCAGCGGTCGAGCTGGTCCTGGTTGCCGTACTGGATGATCGTGAGGATGTTCCAGGCGGTGATGCCGTACGACGGCTTCTTCAGGCCGGCGGCGTTGAACTCCTCCTCGATGACGAGCTGCTCGACGGCACCGGCGGCGCGGCCGTAGGGCTTGGGCCAGTTCGGCATCGCGTAGCCGGTCTCGACCATCTTCGCCCGCTGCTGGTCCTCGGGCAGGTCCTTGACGCTGGCGACGAACGCCTTGACGTCCTCGCGGATGGCGTCGGCCTCGGGCGGCAGCTCGATGGCCTTGGCCCGCTCGACGCCGTCGCGGACGAGCCCGACGAGGTCGTCGGCCGCGGCGTCGGCGTCGAGGTGGTGCAGCATCGTCGTGGCGCGCCGCATGAAGAGGTGGCAGTCCTGCTCCCAGGTCATGCCGATACCGCCGTGCACCTGGGTGTTGAGGTTGGCGCAGAGGTCGGCGGCGGGGGAGGCCAGGGTCGCGGCGACGGCCGCGGCGTAGGTGAGCTGCTCGCCGCCGGTGCTCGCGGCCCGGGCGGCGTCCCAGGTGGCGCTGGTGGCCAGCTCGGTGGCGACGGCCATGTTGGCGCAGTGGTGCTTGACCGCCTGGTACATGGCGATCGGGCGACCGAACTGCTCGCGGTCCTTGGCGTACGCAGCCGCCATCTCGGTGGCGTCGGCCGAGAGGCCCACGCACTCGGCGGCGAGGATCGTGCGGCCGAGGTCGACGAGCAGCCGGGCGCCTCCGGGGATGACGGTCGCGGCCGCGCCGTCGAGGGTGACGCGGGACGAGCTGCGGGTGACGTCGATGGCGATGGCTATGACGATCTGATTGTTGGTGCGCCCGAGTATACCAATGGCGAATCCGATGAAGGTCGCGCGATGGTCTACTACGGAAAAAGGACCGGAAGCTCGATGGTCGGCCGCCAGGCTCTCGGATACGCGGTCATGCTGATCGTCTTCGGTCTCGTGATGGTGCGCGTCGACAACTGGGCTCATCTCGGAGGGTTTGGCGGCGGCTACCTCTTGGCCCGCTGGCTCGATCCGCTCAAGCCGGAGCGTGTGGATCACACGATTGCTG
>JBHIXO010000398.1:0-4027 GCA_041984725.1 Acidimicrobiales bacterium
ACGGTGACGGTTGCGCCGGGCACCTCGTTGCCGTCGGCGCCGACGAGGCGTGTCGACGCCGCCGTCGGGCGGCTGTAGGTCAGCGAGCCGAAGTCGTCGCCCTGGACCCCGGACACCGCGAGGTCGCATGCCGTGGCCGGATCGCCGCCGACCGGTGCGACCGACGAGGCAGTGCCGTCGGAGTCGCCGAAGGTGCTCCGGTCGTCGTAGACGAAGGCCGAGGCGGCGACGCCCGAACAGCGCACCGGCTCGGTGAAGTGCACCCGGATGCTGCCCGGGCCGACGACCTCGGCGTCGACGAGGCGTGCCGGGTCGAGGTCGGCGATCTCGACGACGGCGGTCGCGGACGCCGCCTCGTACACGCCGTCGGCGGCGGTCGACGCCTCGACGGTGCACGTGCCCGTCGAGGTGCCCCGGACCGTCGATCCGCTGCGCGTGCACGTCCCGGACACCGAGAGCGTGGCCGGGCCGGCGGCGGGCGGGCTGACGGTGACGTCGGGCGTGAACGTCTCGCCCACGCCGCTGCGGACGGGGACGTCAATGGTGATGGCGACCGACCGACGCACCATCTGCACCGACCGGACGACCGGGCTGGCCGGCGCGTAGGTCGAGTCGCCGGGTTGGCTCGCTTCCACGACGCAGGTCCCGGCGCGGTCGGCTCGGAGGCGATCGCCGATCAACGTGCACTGCCCGCTCAGGCGGCGGAAGGTGACCTCCAGGCCGCTCGACGTGGTGGCGATCAGGGTCCGCTCCTCGTTGACGAGCAGGTCGGCGACGGATGGGAAGTAGATGGCCTGGGACCGGCGGCCGGCCGCCGTGGTCGACGTGGTCGTCGTGGAACTGCTCGTCGAGGTGGGCCCGGCGACTTCGGGCTCGGTGCTCGTCGTCGTCGACGGGATCGAAGGGCGAGGGGGCTCCTCGGGCGGGGGACCGATCGTGAAGACGATGGTGACCGGCTCGGCCGGCGGGTGGTCGGCGTCGCCGGGTTGGGTGAGGGTGACGGTGCACTCGCCGGCGCCGGTCATGGTGACGACCCCGTCGTCCACCTCGCACGGGCCGACGGCCGCGAACTCGACAGGGAGTCCGGAGGTGGCGGTCGCGTCGACGGTGACGACGTCGCCCTCGACGACGTCGGGATCGAGATCGGGCACGACGATGAGCTGGGGTTCTCCCGGCGCCGAGGCCAGGACCTCGACTCGCCAGGTCCGCTCGGCGGCGGCCCAGTCCCCCTCGGCCTCGGCCTCGGCGTGCACGGTGCACCGGCCTCCCTCGTCGAAGCGCAGGCGGTTCCCGCTCCGGCTGCACGCGCCCGTGACGCGATAGCTGATCGGCTGCGCGCCGAGCGTCTCGGCCGGCAGCGGGACCGGATGCGTCGCCAGGGTGGCGGTGCGCGGGATCTCGGCCTCGAGCGGGGGTACGAGCTTGCCGCCGACCACCGCGACGTCGACGTCGCCGATCGTCCCGGTGAGTCGACCGACGAAATCGGCGTCGGGGAAGCGGCCGTCGAGATCGGTCAGCGACAGGAACGACATGGCCTGCTCACCGACGATCCCGATGACGTCGGCCAGCTCGAAGCCGTCCCACGCGTCGTCGGGGTTGACGATGTCGGCGTCGCCGAGGTCGGCGGGCAGCTCGCCCTCGAGCAGGGGGTTGCCGCAGCGACAGCGCACCCGGGGAACGCCCTCGTCGTCGACCAGCACTGCCGTCCCCGCCTGCAGGATCGACTGGCGCGGCGTCGCCCGCCCGTCGCGGAACCCATGGTTGGTGACCCACGTGTCGGCCTGGAGCACTGCCGGCGTGAGGTCGGCCAGGTAGTCGGGGACGTCGTCGAGGTCGAGACCATGGACCTCGGCCCAGGCCCGACCGCGATCGGGGTTGTCGAGCAGGAAGTCGGCGATGGCCGCGGGATCGCACCGTTCCTCGCCGCTGCCGCCGTAGAGCCCGGGCTCGTCGCCGAGCTGGATGGTCGAGCCGAACACCCGTGACGACACGACGAGCTCGAGCTCGGGCCCTTCGAGGAACGGGTCGGGTCCGAGCGACGACGCCGGCTCCAACAGGACGGGCACCCCGCCGTCGTCGGCGTCGCCGACGGCGAGCACGACGACGAGGACGAGCCCCATCGCGCCGAGGCCACCGACCCATGGCTTCCAGGTGCGGAGCAGGCGCATCGGTGCCATCGTCACCCGGGCCGGGCCACCTCGTCCACGATTCCTTCCAGCGAGCGGACGACGGCCTCGGCCACGTCGCGTCGGTCGCGGCCGCCGAAGTCGTCCTGGTGGACGGCCGCCCGCCACCGTTCGATCTCGTCGCGGGCGACGGTCTCGATGTCGTCGTCGCTGCTCCCGGGCGCGATGTCGAGTCGTTGCCAGGCGGCGGGGCCGTCACCGCCGAGGACGCGGGCGGCGGCCCGCACGTCGAGCGCGGCGGCGAGGGCCGGCTTGGTCTGCAGGACCTGGAGCATGCGGATCTCGACGAACTCGTGGGCGCTCAGCTCGACGTCGTGGATGCGGTCGGTGAGGTGGCGGGCCTCGGTCGACGGCGTCGCCTCGGCCAGCGCCTTGACCGTGGCCAGGGCCGACCGGGCCTTGAGGACCTGGGCGCGCGCCCCGAACTGGGTGCGGAGCAGCTCCCGCAGGGCACCGATGCCCGACTGGTCGGCGAGCAGGCCGGCCAGCTCCGCGGCGCTGCGATCGCGAGGGCGCATCTGCTCGACGGCGTAGCGCAGCGCCGGCTCGGGCATCAGCAGGCGCAGGGCGAAGTCGTTGGCTTCCAGGTTGTGGGGCACACCGAAATCCAGCCGGAAATCCTCGGACAGGTGCAGCTCGCGCTGCATGCCGGGGCGCAGGTGGTGCAGGGCCACGTGCGCCAGGGCGTGGGCCACCACATAGCGCTGGTGCAGGTGGGGCAACTGGCGTGACAGCTGCAACTGGGCATGGTTGCCCGCGGTGATGGACAGGCGGGCACTGCAGGGCACGCTGTCTTCCAGCGACAGGCGCACACCCATGCTTTTGACGATGTGCGCAATGTTGACCGGGACCGTCTGGTCCCAGTGCAGCTTGAGGATGCCTTCAGCCAAGAGTGCCATGGGCTGGATTATCGCTATCGGCGCCGGCGGGGAGCGCTGTTTGCCCCCATGCGCTGGCGGTGGTGCTCAGGGCGTGGCCACCGCCGGCTGGCCCGTGCGCATCTGCCGGGTGACGGGATCGATCTGGGCCGAGGGGATCTGGTAGTGCTGCGCACCGAACAGGTCGATGCCGCACTCCAGGTTTTCAATCCAGCAGTAAAAGTCATCGATCGCCCGCTTGCCGATGATGGGGGCACCGTGCTGGGGCACCAGCATCTGCACGTCCAGTTGGCGGGCCATCTGTGCCCACAGGCGCAGGATCTTGTTGGACACCATGTAGCGGCGGTGGAAGGCTTCCATGCGCGGGATGTGGCTGGGCATGTGAACCACGGGTTTGCGTGCCTCGGCCCCGGTGGTCATGGACACCGCCAGGTCGCCGGTGAAGAGGATGCGGCTGACCGGGTCGTAGAAGTGGAAGTTGCCCTCGGAGTGCATGAAGTGCGCCGGCAGCAGCAGCAGTTCGGTGCGCCCCAGCGGCAGGCGGCCGCCGCTGTCCGGCACCCCGATCACGCGGTCTTCGGTCTTGCCCACTTTGGTGAAGTGCGGCGCGAAGCGTTCCCAGACGCGCGAGATGACCAGAGAGGCCTTGGTGCTGCTCATCCAGCGGTCCAGCGACGCGATGATGTCCGGGTCGGCGTGGGAGGCGATGACGTAGGAGAGCTTTTGCGGCGCAAAGTGCCGTGTCATGCCCATGAACAGCTCGTTGAAGGCCAGGTTGCCGCCGGGGTCGATGATGGCGCCGGTGCCATGGTCGACGATCAGAAACTGGTTGCACTGCACGGCCTGCCCATCTTCCTCCATGAGGTCGGTGAACATCAGGCAAGCGTGGGTCTTATCACGGTAGAGTTCGATGGCCATCTGCAGGGTCGATGCGGAAAAAGGGCCCACTGTAGGAGACGTGGA
>JBHIXO010000399.1:0-4022 GCA_041984725.1 Acidimicrobiales bacterium
GTCCGTCACGAGTGCCGGTCGTGATGCCGGCCGGGACACCGGCGCGGATCTCGTCGGGCGCCGGCGCCGCATCGACCGGGCGCGCGGTTCGGGTGGCGCCGACCCCGTGGTCGCCGACGCCGTCCGCGGGAGCTGGCTGCGCTGCGAGGGGGCGGTCGCCACGACGTCGACCGCGCCGGTCGTGCTCGACGACCCGGGCGCCCGGTGGGCCGACTCGCCCATCCGGCGGGCGGCGGGGTCGGTGCTCGACGAGCTCGCCGCGCTCGCCCGGCGCGAGGACTACGTGGCCGCCATCACCGACGCCGAGGGCCGCATCATCTGGTCGACGGCAGGGGCCACCATGCGCCGTCGCGCCGAGCGCGCCAACTTCGTCGACGGCTCCGACTGGTGCGAGACCGCGGCGGGCACCAACGCCCCGGGGCTCACGCTGCGCACCGGGCGGGTCGCCTCCGTGTTCGCGTCCGAGCACTGGTGCGACGGCGTGCGCGACTGGGTCTGCTACTCCGCGCCGATCCGCGACGCCGGCGGCCGGATGGCCGGTGTCCTCGACCTCTCCGCGCACTGGCGCCACGCCAGCCCGCTGGCCCTGACCACCGTCGACGCGCTCGCCCGGCTGATCGAGATCGAGCTGCGCACCGTCGCGCCCCCGGCCCTCGAGATCCGGGTGCTCGGCCCCACCGCCGTGCGCCACGAGGGGGAGCCCGTCGCGCTGACGATGCGTCAGCTCGAGGTCCTGACCGTGCTCGCCCACCGCGGCGCCGTCGGGCGCGACGAGCTCCAGGCGCTGGTCTGGGGCGACCGGCCGGTCTCGCCGTCCACGGTCAAGGCCGAGATCTCGCACCTCCGGTCGCTGCTCGGCAGCGGCATCGAGTCGCGCCCGTACCGACTCGTCGGCGCCGCCGTGCTCGACGTGTCGGTCGTGCTCGATGCCCTCGGTCGGGGCGACGTCGAGACCGCGCTGCGCGCCTACCGCGGACCGCTGCTGCCCACGAGCGAGAGCCCGTACCTCGTCGACCTGCGCCACCACGTCGACGTCGCACTCCGGGCCGCGCTGTTGCGGTCGGGGTCGGCCGACCAGCTGCTGCGCTTCGGCGAGCACCACCGCGAGGACTTCGAGCTGCTCGAGCGCGCCATCGCGATCGCGCCCGCCGGCACCGGCGTCCGCGACGAGGCCCACGCCCGCCTCGGCGCCGCCCTGCGCTGACATCGCAGGCGTGGAGAGCGCTCCGATCGAGGGTGTTGCAGAAAGTTGGGTGCTCGCGTTCTGGTGTGGGAGTCGGGATGATGGGTGTGTGGCGTACGACTACCTGAGTGGTGACCCGGGCCAGCAGTTCTTGTTGCCTCCGGACATGCGGGACTGGCTGCCCGGGGATCACCTCGTCTGGTTCCTGATCGACGTGCTCGATCGGCTCGATCTGTCCGGTTTCGAGGTTCAGGCCAGGGATCCTCGAGGCCGGCGCCGTTATGACCCGGTGGTGTTGGCCACGGTGTTGATCTATGCGTACGCGGTCGGTGAACGATCGAGTCGTCGGATCGAGCGCCGCTGTGTGGAGGACGTGGCGTTCCGGGTCGCCGCCCGGAACCTGGCCCCGGATCACACGACCCTGTCCCGGTTCCTGAAGGACCATGCCGACGCGTTCGACGGCGTGTTCGTCCAGGTCCTGGCGTTGGCCGGGCGTGCTGGGCTGGGCCAGGTGGGCACGATCTACATCGACGGCACCAAGATCGCCGCCGACGTGTCAGTGGATCGGGCCCGGACCCGCCGCCAGCTCGAAGCCGAGGTGGCGGCCATCACCGACGCTGCTCGGCGTCGGGATGCGTCCGAGGACGACGAGTTCGGGGACCGCACCGGCGAGGAGTTGCCCGACGATCTCGCCGACCCCGACCGGCGCCGGGCCGTCCTGGACGAGGCGTTGGCCGAACTCGACGACGTCGAAGCCCGACGTCGGCCGAGCGCGAAGGTCACGAAGCCGCCCCGGGTGAACATGACCGACCCCCAGGCCCGCACCATGAAAGGGCCACGCGGCTGGATCTGGGCCTACAACGCCCAGGCCGCCGTCAACGACAACGGCGTGATCGTGGCTGCGACCGTGATCAACACCGGCGCCGACAACCACGTCTACCTCCCCATGGTCGACCAAGCCGCCGACAACCTCACCCACGCCGGACTCGACCAACCCCACACCGCCGTGGCCGACACCGGCTACTTCTCCAGCACCAACATCACCGCCCCCGGTCGACCCCGAGCCGTGATCCCCCCGATCCCGGATCGTCGACGCCGACCACTGGCCACCCGAGGCCCGATCCCCCAGTCCGCGTCGGAACCCCAGAAGATGGAACGGTTCCTGGCCACCAAGACCGGCGCCCGGATCTACGCCCGCCGCAAAGGCCGCGTCGAACCCGTCTTCGGGACCATCAAGACCAGCCGAACCTTCACCCGCTGGCGCCGCCGCGGCCTCGACGCCGCCCGCCACGAATGGCAACTCATCGCCACCACCCACAACCTCCTCAAAATCTGGCGTGCCGCCACCGCCTGACCCCCAAGGGCACCAGCCATGACCAGACCGCCCCCGGCAGCCACGACACCGCAACCACCACCACCCCGGCCCGCCGAGCCCGCCGACCCGCCGACCCAAACCGCAACACCCTCGATCGGAGTTGGCGCGCGCCGGGAGCGCGCTTCGGCTCCGGTCGGAGCCGACGTGCCCGCCGTCGGTCACTGTCAGACCCCCTCCGTAGCGTGCTCGTCATGACCCGCCGAGCCCCGGAGGCCCCGATGACCGGCACCCCGCACCCGCCCACCGCCGCCCACGACGAGCCCCTCGTCATCGACTGTGCCACCTGCATCGGCCCCACCGTCGGGGCGTGCGACGAGTGCGTGGTCACGTTCCTCCTCGACCGTGACCCGGGCGACGCGGTGGTCATCGACGTGGCCGAGGCCCGGGCCCTGCGCCTGCTCGCCGAGGCCGATCTCGTCCCGGGGCTGCGCCACCACCACGTCGATCGGGGTTCCCGCCGGGGCGCGTGAACCGGCCGTGAGCATCTCGGGGATCGAGCACGCTCGGTGGTACCGTGCCCCGCCGCGGCTTCTGTCGGAATCGGCCGCTCGACCGCATGCAAGATCTCCATCTCGTCGGCTTCACCACGGATCGCCGTGGCCTCATCGTCAGCACGAGAGCCGGTGCGCGGTCCGGGAGCTACGTGCTGCCGGTCACCGACGAGCTCCTCGCCCTGTTGGGCGACCTCGCCGACGACCCGGGCGCGCTCGTCGACGGGGTCGAGAACGACGTCGAGGAGCCCTCCGAGCCGGTGATGGCGGCGGCGACCCCGCCTCGCGAGGAGTCGCAGCTCCCGGTCCGCGAGATCCAGGCCCGGCTGCGCAGCGGTGAGACGGTCGAACGCGTCGCCCGGCGAGCCGGCGTCAGCCCCGAGTGGGTGGAACGGTTCGCCGCACCGGTGCGGGCCGAGCAGCGCCGCGTCGTCGACCGCGCGCTCGACAGCCGGGTCGAGCGGGCCCGGGCCGGCGTGTCGGCGATGCCGCTGCGCGACGCCGTGGCGATCGCCATGGCCGAGAAGGGTCTGGCCTTCACCGCGCTGGCCTTCGACCGGGCGTGGGCGTCGCGGATGGTCGGGGCCGACCGCTGGCTCGTCGACTTCCACTACCACCACCGGGGCCGCGACCGGGTCGTGACCTGGCACTTCGACCCGGATGCCGGCGTGCTCGAACCCCAGGACCGCGTGGCGTCACAGATCGGCTTCGTCGCCGACGACGAGGTCCCGCGCAAGGGCTCGGCCGGGCTGAACGGCGACGCGGTGATCGGCGCGCCCGGGGTCACCCCGCTCGCGGCCGAAGACGAGACCCCGCCCCCGACTAAGGCGACAGCCGGATCGACACGCTCGTCCCGGCCCTCGCCGTCGAAGACCGGCACGAAGAAGTCGGGCACGAAGAAGGCGGCGCCGCGCAGGAAGGCGGCCACGAAGACGCCGGCCACGAAGAAGTCGGCGCCCCGCAAGAAGGCCGG
>JBHIXO010000400.1:0-4018 GCA_041984725.1 Acidimicrobiales bacterium
CGGCGAGGAGGTCGTCGGAGGCGTCGCGGCCGGTGCAGACCACGTTGACCTTCGGGGCCCGGTCGCGGATGGCGGCGACCACAACGCCCGGATCGATCCACCCCCAGTTCATCGGGTAGGTGACCTCGTCGAGCACCACGAGACGGTGCTCGCCGCCGGCCAGGAGCGAGGCGGCCTGCTCCCAGGCGGCGCCGGCGACGGCCTCGTCGACGGTGAGGTCCTCGCTCTCCCACGTGAACCCCTCGCCGATGGCGAACCAGTCGACCCCGAGTCGCCGGGCGACCTTCTCCTCCCCCACGTTCCAGTTCCCGGACTTGAGGAACTGGACGACGGCGACCGGCCAGTCGCGCGCGACGGCGCGCATCACGACGCCGAACGCCGCCGACGACTTGCCCTTCCCGTCACCGGTGTTGACGAGGACCAGCGACTCGGCGCGGCGCAGGCCGTCGGGGGGACGGTGCTCGGTCGGCGGCCCCTCGGCGGTGCCGTCGGACGGTTCGGTGGTGCTCATGGCAGCTCCTCGGTGACGGATCGCGTCCGGGACGGACCAGTCCGGCGCTCCCGGCGGCGCCGGACGGTCACGGTGACCGCACCGTCGTCGTCGATCTCGGTCGTGGCGTCGACCCCCCAGTGCGCGGCGATCGTCGCCGGCGTGAGGACGTCGGCGGGCCGCCCGCAGGCCACCAGCGCGCCGTCGGCGAGCACGGCGATCTCGTCGGCGAACTGCCCGGCGACGCTCAGGTCGTGCACCGTCGTCACGACCGTCAGCTCGCGCTCGGAGCGGAGGTCGGCGACGAGCTCGAGCACGTCGAGCTGGTGGCCGACGTCGAGCGCGGCGGTCGGTTCGTCGAGCACGAGGACCGGGGTGTCCTGGACGATGGCCCGGGCGAGCACCACGCGCTGGCGCTCGCCGCCCGACAGCGTGTCGACGCGCCGGTCGGCGAAGGGCTCCAGACCGAGCCGCTGCAGCACGGCCACGACACGGCGCCGGTCCTGCAACGACGGCGAGCAACGCAGTCCCTGGTGCGCGGTGCGGCCGAGGACGACGTAGTCGAAGACCCGGACGCCCGGAGGGATCACGGGATGCTGGGGGACGACCGCGATGGAGCGAGCGCGCTCGCGGATCGACAGGCCGCCGAGCGGACGGCCCAGCAGCGTCACGTCGCCGCCGTGGGGAACGGCGTCGGTCAGCGTGCGCACCAGCGTCGTCTTCCCGGCACCGTTCGGCCCGACGAGGGACAGCCACGTCCCGGGCTCGACGACGAGGTCGACGTGACGGACGATCGTCCGGTCGTCGATCTCGACCGTCACGGCGGCCCAGCGGATGGCGGCGGTGTCCACGTCAGGTGACCGGGTGCGAGCGGAGGATGTAGAGGAAGAACGGGGCGCCGATGAACGCCGTGACGACGCCGATCGGCAGCTCGGCCGGCGCCTGCACCGTACGGGCCAACACGTCGGTGAGCGCGAGGAACGCCCCGCCGAAGAGCAGCGAGAGCGGGACGACGCGCCGGTTCGAGACCCCGGCGACGAGCCGGACGGCGTGGGGGACGACGAGACCGACGAAGCCGATGAGCCCGCTCACCGCGACCGCGGCCGCGGTGGCCAGCGATGCCGCGACCAGCACGGCGATGCGCACGCGTCGCGGCTGGAGCCCGAGCGAGGCGGCCTCCTCGTCGCCGACGGCGAGGACGTCGAGCGCGCCGACGGCGGAGACGAGCAGGGCCCCGCACACCACCGCGTACGGCAGCAGGAGGAGCACCTCGTCCCAGCCCGACGTCGACAGCCGCCCCAGGATCCAGGCATAGACCTGGCGCAGCGTGTCGTCGTTCTGCTGCTGCACGTAGGTCTGGACGGCGGTGAAGAACGCCGCGACCGCGACGCCGGCCAGGATGAGCGTCGCCGGCGACGTCGCGCCGTCACGCCGCAGGCTCAGCGCGGCGGCCGAGGCCACGGCCAGGAGCGCGCCCACGAAGGCGGCGAGCGGGATGGGGTCGAACACGCCGAGGCCGTCGCCCGTCCCGGTCACGATGGCGATCGTCGCGCCGAGCCCGGCGCCGGCGGCGATCCCGAGCAGGTAGGGGTCGGCCAGCGGATTCCGGAAGACCCCCTGGTAGCCGGCGCCCGACGCGGCGAGCATCGCGCCGACGAGGAGGCCGAGCACGACGCGGGGCGTGCGGATCTCCCAGACGATGGCGCGCTCGGTCGGGCTGAGCCCGGAGTCGACGTCGACGAGCGGGAGCCGGTCGGCGAGCTCGGCGACGGCCCGGTCGAAGGGGATGGTGACCGGGCCGACGGCGAGCCCGACGACGACCGCGACCGCGACGGCCCCGATGCCCGCGAGCGTCCATCCCGGCGTGAGCCGAGTGGCGTCGGGGACCTCGGGGACGTCGGCGGTCGCGAGCGTCACGGGCGGGACCTCAGCCGGCGGGGACCGCGACGTCGGCGGCCTCGACCGCCTCGACGATCGCGGCGAGGAAGTCGACGACCCGCGGTCCCCAACGGGACGCGATGTCGTCGTCGAGCAGCACGACGTTGCCCTCCTGCACGGCCGTCAGGTCGCCGAAGCCGGCGCGGGCGCCGAAGGTGTCGGCGTCCTGGCCGCAGCACTTGGTGTCGGCGAGGAACACGAGGTCGGGGTCGGCGTCGACCAGGAACTCCGCCGACAGCTGCGGGTAGCCCCCCGCGGCGCCGTCGGGGTCGGCGGGGTCGGCCACGTTCTCGAGGCCGACGAGCGCGTAGAGCTGGCCGATGAACGTGTCGGACGTGACCGTGAACAGCTGGTCGTCGAGCTCGTGGAAGTACGTGAGCCCGGCGGCGTCCTCGGGGATGCGCTCGACGAGGGCGTCGATGTCGGTCTGCATGTTCGCGACCAGTTCGGCCGCGTCGCCGACGTGACCGGTCGCCGCACCCAGCAGCTCGATCTGGGTGTAGGTGTCGTCGAGGTCGGCGGCGGCGGGCAGGATCAGCCAGGGCACCTCGACGGCGTCGAGACCGGCGATGACGTCGTTGCGGTCGCCCGAGAGCAGCACCAGGTCGGGCTCGTACTCGAGGATGGCCTCGAGGTTGGGCTCGAAGCCCGACAGGTCGGTGGTGGGCGCGTCCTCCGGGAAGTCGGAGAAGTCGTCGACGGCCACGACCTGGTCGCCGGCGCCGACGGCGAACAGCATCTCGGTCGAGCTCGGCGACAGCGAGACGATCGCCTCGGGGCGGTCGTCGATGGTGACGTCGACCCCGTCGACGGTCACCGTGACCGGGAAGGTGGCCTCATCGGAGCCGGCCTCGTCGCTGTCCTCGGAGCCGCTGTCGTCGTCGACGGATGCGGGGGTGCCGGAGACGGCGGCATCGTCGTCGTCGCCACAGGCCGCCACGAGGCAGGCCAGGGCGAGGAGCACCGCCAGGGTGCGGTGCAGGGATCGGAACACTTCGGGGGGACCTCCTGTCGTCGAGGGCGGCCGCTCGATCGACAGGGTGTGCCGGCCGAACCAACCCTTGCCTCGAGGGTGTGCATGGTTCGCTCGACGGGAGTTCGACCGGACTCGCCCGTCGGCCGGAGGCCGAGGGACATCACCGTTGCGGGACAGTGCCGGAATCACACCGGACTTCGTCTCGTCGCCGAGAGGCCGGTGAGCGTACTCGCCTCACCCCACGCCGCACACCTGACGCTGGTAGCGGGGCAGTTCGACGGCGATCACGGCGAGCGCCGGATCGTCGGCGACGGAGAGGTCGGCATCCGACTCGGCGAGGACGTCGAAGTCGAAGGCCGCGTCCTCGAGACGGTCGGCGAGCTCGCCCAACGAGGTGGTCAGCAGCGCGAGATCGGCCTCCAGCTCGGGCGGCGCGACCTCGGCCAGACCCTCGACCCGGCGGCGCAGGGCGCGAAACCGCGCCTCGACCTCGGCGGGCTCGATGTCGGGTTCGAAGGGATCGGCCGCGGGCTCGGCGGCCGAGGCCCGGGTGCGGGCGCAGAACTCGGAATCCGGGTCGCCGACGAACGGTGCCGTGTCGGGCACGGTCGTCG
>JBHIXO010000401.1:0-3999 GCA_041984725.1 Acidimicrobiales bacterium
CGCCCGGCCGGGCTGCCAGGGTGGTGGTCCCCCCCCCCCCCCTTGTCCTCACCCGCCGCCCGCCCGGCCGGGCTGCCAGGGTGGTGGTCCCCCCCCTCCCCCCCTCCCCCCCCTGTCATCGTGCCCCGCGGCCCGCGCTCAGCCGTTGCGGCCGAGCCAGCGCACGGCGGCGAGCGCGTCGTCGACGGCCCCGGGGAAGCGGGTCTCGGGTGCGTGCCGGTAGTCGACCGAGACGACGAGCGCGTCGCTGCGGACGCAGAGGTCGCGACAGAGCGGGTCGTCGGAGGTCGCGCTGCCGAGCACCCAGCCACCGCCGTGGAAGTACACGACGAGCGGGTGCGGGCCGTCGGTGGGCGGCCGGTACAGCCGGTAGTCGAGGTCGCCGTCGGCTCCGGGGAGGGTGCCGTCGACGATCTCGCCGACCGCCGGCCCGGGCGGGCGCATCTGGTCGGCCGCGGCCATGAACTGGCGCGCCGTGGCCGGGTCGAGCGTCTCGATCGCCGGGGCGCCCGCCTGGGCCATGAGATCGAGCACCATGAACACGTCGGGCTGCAGCCGGCGCACGACGCCGTCGTTGGTCTCGGCACCCGCGGGACCCGTGCGGGTGAAGCCCAGGTAGCCGGCCTCGGCCACGTCGTCGCAGGCCCGCCGGTACGCGTCGACGCCGCCCACGTAGGGCAGGCACACCCGGGGCTTCCCGGGCACGTTCGCCCCCATGTACCAGGAGTCGGCCAGCGACAGCAGCGACAGGTCGGCGCAGTCGTTGGTGTGCTGCACCCAACCCGCCTCGGCCGTCGGCGTCGGCTCGATCGTTTCGAGGCCCGCCGCCGACAGGTCGTCGATGCAGCGCCCGATCCAGTCGATGTGCTGCTCGATCGAGACCATCATGTTCGACAGCACCGAGGGGCTACCCGGCCCGGTGACCATGAACAGGTTGGGGAACCCGACGGCGGTGAGCCCGAGGTACGTCACCGGACCGTCGCGCCAGCGGTCGGCGAGGGTGACACCGTCCCGCCCGCGGATGTCGACGCCGACGAGGGCGCCGGTCATGGCGTCGAAGCCGGTGGCGAGGACGAGGTCGTCGAACTCGTAGGTGGTCTGCTCGGTCTGCAGGCCGTCCTCGGTCACGGTGACGATCGGGTCGTCGCGCAGGTCGTGGAGGCGGACGTGGGGCTGGTTGTAGGTCTCGTAGTAGCCGGTGTCGAGGCACGGTCGCTTCGTGCCGACCGGGTAGCCGCGGGGGCAGAGCTTCTCGGCGGTCACCGGGTCGTCGACGATCGAGCGGATCTTGTCCCGGATGAACTCGGCGTAGACCTCGTTGGTGTCGGGGTCGATGGCCACGTCGACGAACCGGGGCATGATCCGGAACAGCTCGCCCGAGTCGAACGCCGTCTCCATGCGCCGCACGCGCTCGGCCTCGTCGACGTCGGCCATCCGCTCGGTGGCCATCGCGGCCGGGACGCCGCCACGGGACCAGCGCGCCTCCTCGCGGTACTCGGCTTCCCGCCCGCGGATCTGGGCGAGCTTCTCCTCCGGGATCGGGCCGTTGTGGGCCGGGAACGAGAAGTTGGGCGTGCGCTGGAACACGGTCAGTTCGGCCGCCTGGGCGGCGATCAGCGGGATCGACTGGATGGCCGACGAGCCCGTGCCGATCACGGCGACCCGACGGCCCCGGAAGTCGACCTCCTCGTGGGGCCAGCGGCCGGTCTGGAACGTGCGCCCGCCGAAGTCCTCGACGCCGGGGATGTCGACGTCCTTGGGGATCGAGAGGCAGCCCGTCGCCATCACGTAGTAGCGGCACCGGAACGTGTCGCCCGCCTCGGTGCGGACCGTCCAGCGGCCGGCGTCGTCGTCCCACTCGGCCGCCTCGACTCGCGTCGAGAACCGGATGTCGCGCCGCAGGTCGTGCTTGTCGGCGACGTGGTGCATGTAGCGGAGGATCTCGGGCTGGGTGGCGTACTTCTCCGACCATTCCCACTCGGTCTCGAGCTCGGGGTCGAAGCTGTACGAGTAGTCGAGGCTCTGGATGTCGCACCGCGCCCCCGGGTACCGGTTCCAGTACCAGGTGCCGCCGATGTCGTCGGCGGACTCGAGCACCACGCACGACAGCCCGGACCGGCGCATGCGGTGGATGAGGTAGAGGCCGGCGAACCCGGCCCCGACCCCGACGACGTCGACCTCGACGCCGCCCTCGGCTGGACTCCGACCGTCGGCTGGGCTGTCCGGCATGTGCACGCTCCCCCTGGATCGTCGTGACTCGTCGGCGCGGCCAACGCCGGCCCGCCGTGCGCCGAGCGTAGGGTGCGGCGGCCCCGCCCGTCAGCCGTTCCCGGAGGGTCCGCCGTGTCCGACGAACTCGCCTTCGCCGAGGCCGCCGCGGCCGTGCGCGACGGCGCCGACCACCACCTCGCGGCCGCCGACCTCGTCGCCCGGATGACCCTGGCGGAGAAGCTCGACTGCCTCGACGGCGACGTCGACTTCTGGCCGGGCATGGCCGACATGACCTCCGGCGGCTACCACGACCACCCCTGGCCCGCGGCCGCGGTCGACCGCCTCGGCGTCCCCGGCTTCCACTTCGTCGACGGACCGCGGGGCTGCGTGGTGGGCCCGGCGACGTGCTTCCCGGTGTCGATGGCCCGGGGCGCCACCTTCGACCCCGACCTCGAGGAGCGCGTCGGCGACGCCGTCGGCCGCGAGATGCGGGCCGTCGGGGCCACCTACACGGGCGCCGTCTGCCTCAACCTGCTGCGCCACCCGGCCTGGGGCCGGGCCCAGGAGACCTACGGCGAGGAGCCCCACCACGTCGGTGAGCTCGCCGCCGCCCTCACCCGGGGTCTGCAGCGCCACCTGCTCGCCTGCATGAAGCACTTCGCGTGCAACTCGATGGAGAACGCCCGCTTCACCGTCGACGTCGTCGCCGGCGAGCGGGCGCTCCACGAGGTCTACCTCCCCCACTTCCGCCGGGTCGCCGAGGAGGGCGTGGCCTCGACCATGTCCGCGTACAACTCCCTGAACGGCGAGTGGTGCGGCGACAGTGCGACGCTGCTGACCACGATCCTCCGCGAGGAGTGGGGTTGGGACGGCTTCGTGATCACCGACTTCATGTTCGGGCTCCGCGACCCCGAGGATTCGGTCCGGGCCGGCTGCGACGTCGAGATGCCGTTCCGCCAGCAGCGCGCCCAGGTCCTGGCCGATGCGGTGGCCGACGGCCGCCTCGACGAGGCCGACGTCGACGTCTGCGTCACCCGGATCGTCGCCACGCTGCTGCGGTACGCCGACGTGCTCGCCACCCCGTCGCCCGGGATGGACGTACTGGCCTGCCCCGAGCACCGGGCCCTCGCCGAGGAGGCGGCCGTCGCCGGTTCCGTGCTGCTCCGCAACGCCGGCGACGTCCTCCCGGTCGACCCGGCGTCCACCTCGCGCGTCGCCGTGCTCGGGCGTCTCGCCCGCGTCGCCAACCTGGGCGACGGCGGCTCGTCCGCCGTGTTCCCGCCCGAGACCGTGACGCTCCTCGACGGCGTCCGCGGCGCCTTCCCGGACGCCGAGGTGCACCACGCCGACGACGACGTGACGATCGTCGCTGGCGCCGACCTCGTCGTCGTGGTCGTCGGGTGCACGCGCGCCGACGAGGGCGAGTTCATCGACGCCTCGGCCATGCGCACGCTGGGGCCGCTCTTCCCACCGCCGCCCAGCGAGCCGATCCCCCCGCCGGCGCGCCCGGACCGGGCCGACGACGCCCACGACGGGGACGGTTCCGCCGACGCCGGTGATTCCGACGGCGAGGACCGGAGCTTCGCCGGCGGCGGCGACCGGCGGACCCTGCGCCTCTCCCCCGCCGACGAAGCCCTCGTCGCCCGGGCGGTCGAGGCGAGCGACGCGCCCGTCGTCGTGTGCACGATGGGCGGCAGCGCGATCGTGATGCCCTGGCTCGACACCGTCGACGCTGCGCTCCACGTCTGGTACCCGGGCATGGCGGGCGGGACCGCCCTCGGGCGGATC
>JBHIXO010000402.1:0-3999 GCA_041984725.1 Acidimicrobiales bacterium
CGGGGTCACCGGCCGCGGGTCGGCGATGGTGCCCGAGGTCGACGTAGGGGGGCTGGACGCGGCGACCGTCGTCGTCGTGCCCGTCGCCCATGATCTGGCCGAAGACGGCGTTGCAGAACGTGAGGATCGGGGCGACGGTGCGGAAGTTGGTGACCAGGCCGGTGGCGCCTTCGGCGTGGCGGGCCTTCGTGCGGGCGAACAGGGCGATGTCGGCCCGCCGGAAGCGGTAGATCGACTGCTTCGGGTCGCCGACGAAGAACAGGCGGCCGGGGGCGACGGGGACCTCGGACCAGGGCAGCGACGTGTCGTGGTCGGGGTCGGCGGCGATGCGGACGGCGAGCTCGACCTGGAGCGGGTCGGTGTCCTGGAACTCGTCGATGAGCAGGTGGCGGTACTGGTCGTGGAAGCGCCGGCGGGCGGCGGGCGAGGTGCGCAGGAGCCGGCGGGCGAGCACGAGGAGGTCGTGGAACTCGAGCGTCCCCTCGGCCCGGCGGGCGTCGGCGTCGGCGAGGACGTGGACGGCGATCTCCGCGCCGAGGCGCGACACCACGGCGTCGGCGACGGCAGCCCGGTGGGCGACCTGCTCGTCGCACAGTGCGCGGCACCGTTCGACGACGGCGTCCTTGTTGCCGTCGGGCCAGCTCGCGGCCCGGCCCTTGCCGCCCGGGCGCAGGAACGTGCGACACAGTTCGAGCACGACGTACGGGTCGTCGCGGTTGGCGTCGAGACCGCGGCGAAGTGGCCGGACGTGCTGACCGATCCAGGTGCGGAGGGTGTCGTCGGGCTCGGTGCAGGTGTCGGCCAGCGCCAGGATCTCGTCCCAGCCGTCGATCCACCGGGCGACGGGGGCGGCGGCGAGGGCGAACGGTCCGGTGCCGGCCTCGTCGGCGAAGCCCCGGTCGCGGGCCTCCTCGACCAGGTCCCAGTTGTCGGAGAGGGTCCGGCCGAGCCCCTGGAGCTGGTCGGAGCTGATGCCGAGCGCCATGGCGGTGTGGACGAGGACCTCGAGGTCGTCGTCGTCGAGGAGGGCCCGCTCGAAGCGGTGCCAGAGGTCCTCGTACCGCAGGGCCGACGAGAGCTCGTCGTGGATGTCGAGCACCGGCGGCAGCGCGGCCTCGACGGGCATGGCGAGCAGGAGGCGCTGGGCGAAGGCGTGGAGGGTGCAGATCGTGGCCCGGTCGAGCTCGTCGAGCGCCGTGCGGGCGAGTGCCACGGCGGCGTCGGGATCGGCGTCGGCCACCGTCCCGACGACGGCGGCGGGAGCCTCGCCCGCCTCGATCCGTTCGAGCGCCGCCCGCACCCGGGCCCGTAATTCGGCGGCGGCCGCTTCGGTGAACGTGATCGCCGCGACGGCACCGACGGGGACGCCGGTGAGCACGAGCGAGACGAGGCGGGCGACGAGTGAGGAGGTCTTGCCCGACCCGGCGCCGGCCTCGACGAACAGCGTCTCGTCGAGGCTGGTCGCGATGCGGACGCGGGCGTCGTGGTCGGCGACGGTGGTCATCGGCCCTCCTCGGTCACGGGCGCGATGGCCGTCGACCCCTCGGTGGTCAGCGTGTCGAGGCGGCGCAGCGACGGATGGAAGCGGACGCGCTCCCACTCCTCGGCCCGATCGGCCGGGCAGATCGACGAGTAGTCGCAGTAGCGACACATCTCGTGGGCCTCGCCCCACGACCGCCACTCGAGGGGACCGGGGCGCGGTGGGAAGCGGCCGCCCTCGACGCCGTCGGCGATGACCTGGAGGGTGTGAGCGAAGCGGTCGCGGAGCTCGTCGTCGACCCGGTAGCCCGCGGTGCAACCCTCGGTGCCGGGCATCACGAACCAGTACGACGCGACCACGGCGCCGCCCGCCGCACGACCGGCCGCCGCCAGCGCGTAGGCGACGAGTTGGAGGCGCCGGCCGTGGCCGAGGCGATCGCCGCCGCGGGCCTCGTCCCGGTTGATGACGTCGTAGCCGCTCGGCGAGGCGTGCTTGTAGTCCCAGACGGCGACGACGCCGGCGCCCTCGTCGAGCCGGTCGGCCTGACCGGCGAGCGGCAGGACGCGCCCGTCGGGCAACGTCACCTCGACCGGGGGTTCACCGTCCCGGCCGAAGGTGAACTCGACGGCGACGGGGGTGACGCCCAGCTGCGCCCGGATGTCCGCGTCGACGTCGAGGGTGTGGCGGATGACGTTCTCGATCTCGGCGCGGTCGTGCTCCCAGCGGCGCGGGTGGCCGGTGATCCCACGACGTTCGACCGCCTCGCACTCCTCCGCGGTGATGGCGAGCGCACGCTCGACGGCCGCGGGGTCCCATGCCTGGCCGGGTCCGGGGACGGTGCCGGCGTCGATGTTCTCGCCGAAGAAGCGTTCGAGCACGCGGTGCACGAGCGACCCCCGCTCTCGCGGTTCGATTCGCTCGAGCTCCTCGGGTCGCTCGTCGTCGCGCAGCCGCAGGACCTTGCCGAAGAAGTAGCGGCGGGGGCAGCCGGCGTAGTCCTCGAGCGCGGTCGGTGACAGGACCGCGCCGCCGGTGAGGTCGACGCCCCCGCCGTCGAGGTTGCCGTCGAAGCGGGTGAAGGCCCGGGCGCGACGACTGTCGAGCAGGTCGAGCCCGCGGGCCAGTGCGCCCTCGGCTGCGACGGGGTGGGTCGCCAGGTCGTCGACGCCGGCCAGCTCGGCCACGACCCGTTCGTCGCCGTGCAGCGGCCGGACCGGGCCCGCGCCCGACCGGACCGCATGGAGCGAGGCCTCGAACGACGCCACGACCTCGACGCCCGGCGTGGCGGCGCCCCGGAGCAGGGCCTCGGCCTCGGGACGGGTCCCGGTCAGGCGTTCGACGGCGTCGACGAGCCACCGGCTCGGCACCAGGGCCCGGCCCGAGCGTTGGTCGTTCCGGGCCGCCGAGAGGATCCGATGGTCGGACGCGGAGGCGAGCGCCGCCTCGAAGCCCCGCCGCTGCACCAGGTCGCGGCCCGCACGGACCGGCAGGCCGGCTCCGGCGCGGACGTCGTCCCCGAGCAGCACGTCGTCGCGGGCGGGCACGGGGGCGAACCCCTCCGACAGCCCCACCACGGCGACCGCCCGCAAGGGAACGACGGGAGGCCGGTCGATGGTGGTGACGAGCACGCCGTGGCCGAGACGCTCGCCGCGCGGCGCCGGCGCCTCGAGCAGCCGACGGATGGTCGACGGCACCACCCCGGTGGCCGGGGTCGCCTCGACTGCACCGAGCGCGCCGAGCCGGCGCAGCGCGGTGCGGATCGCGTCGTCGGCGTCGAGTTCGCGGTCGGGCCAGGCGACGCGGGTGGCGACGGGGCCACAGAGCACGTCGAGGGCGTCGGCGACCCAGCCGGCGACGTCGGGCCACGTGTCCGGGACGGTGTCGACGAGGGCGGCGAGCCGCTCGAACTCGTCGCGCATCGCGGTCGCCGCGGCGAGACGGGACTCGGTCCGGGCGTGGTCGCCGCCCGGGTCGGCGGCGCGTGCGTCGTCGAGGCGGGCCTGCAACCGCTCGATCTCGCGCCCGGCGGCCGAGCGCCACTGGTCGGCCCCGCGCCCGACGATGCCCATGCGGCGGCTGGCCCGGTCGAACGCCGCGGCCGGGACGGGGGCGCCGTCGAGGATGCTGGAAACGAAAGCGGCGATCTGGTCACCCAGGTTGTCGTTTGCCGGCAGGTCAATCTCGGTGGGCTCTTCGGCTTCGTGATCGGCCACCACAACGGCGGGAATACCGAAATCGGCGAAGAAGCTGCGCCCACGCTCCGAAATGGTAAGGGTTCGCTCAGACGCTTCCGCGACGCGGCTTGCGGAAAGCGTGGCATTCGTCCCGTCCGGGAAGGTCAGCCAGACCTCCGCTTCGTCCGCATGTTCGCCGCGCACGGCCCGCACGCTCGCGGCCACCGAAACCGGAGGCGCACCCGCCAGCCGCACGGCGTGGTCGATGTCGTGGATCATCATGTCCAGTATGACGTCCACATCGGTGGAACGGCCGCTCCAGGGCGCATTGCGCACGAACGTCAT
>JBHIXO010000403.1:0-3984 GCA_041984725.1 Acidimicrobiales bacterium
TCGACGCGATCGTCAGCCGTACCTCGTCGCCGGTGCAGGTCCGCGCCGGCGCGGACGGGTCGGGAGGCGTGGACGGCCCGGCGGCGGGGGCGGACGGACCGGCGGCGCCGCCGGAGGTGGCGCCACCCGTCGACCCGGCGCCGGACGGGACCGATGCGGGCCCGCCACCGGCGGCGGTCGATCCCCCGCCCGTCGCCGACGGGGTCGTCGTCGAGGCTGACGCCGCGGCTCCCTCGTCGCCCGAGACCTCGTCACCGCCGTCGACGGTCGCGCCGGCGAGCGCCCCGTCGGCGGGGTCGGCGGCGGGGGTGCGACTCGCGGCGGCGAGCAGTTCGTCGTCGCTGTGGTAGCTGCCACAGGCGGCTGCCGTCATCGCCAGGACGAGCAGCCCCGCGCACACGAGCAGACGGCGTCGGATCTCGGTCACCTGGTCCCCCTTCGTCTGACCGTGCAATCATCGGCTGCCAGGTCCCCAGTTGTCAAGATGCGTACCATTCGGTACCTACGGGAGCTGCAAAATCCGATTGGTCGGGGGTTCGCGCCGGGAATACGCGCTGCGAGCGACGTCGGCCTCGCCTCAGATCACCCGGTCGACGAGCTCCCGTAGGTGCGCGATCCGCGCATCGTCAGGGTCGAGGTCGGTGACCAGCACGTCGACGTCGTCCCAGGCGATGGCGACCGCGACGCCGCGCGCGTCGAGCTTGGTCGAGTCGATGCACAGCACGACGGTCCGGGCCGCCACGGCCATCGCCCGCTTGACCTCGGCCTCGGCCACCGAGGCCTCCGTCGTGCCGGTCCGGACGTCGACGGCGGCGGCGGAGGTGAGGAACACGTCGACCGAGAGCTGTTCGACGGTCCGGACCGCCAGCGGTCCGACCAGGCTGCCCGTCCGGGGTTCGAGCGCGCCGCCCGTCAGCAGCGGGGTGACGCCCGCCGTGGCCTGCAGGGCGGTGAACGTGTCGAGACCGTTGGTGAGGACGGTGAGGTCGCGGGCGTGTCCGATGCCATTGGCGACGCGCATGACCGTCGACGACGCGTCGAGTGCCAACACGCCGGTCGCCAGGACGAGCGGCGCGGCCTTCGCGGCGACGGTCGACTTCTCGCGGGCGGCCCGCTGGTGCCGGGCGGCGAACGACTCGGGCCCGATGGCGCGCGCGCCACCGCGCACCCGGCGGGCGACACCACGTTCCTCGAGCTCGTCGAGGTCGCGCCGGATCGTCATCTCGCTGACGCCGAGGGCCGCCACGGCATCGGCCACGGTGACGGCGCCGTCCGCGCCGAGGCGGTCGGTGAGCCAGCGGAGCCGGTCCTCGGCGGCGATGGAACCCTGCACGACACCCATCTTCGCTCCCTCGTCACGTTGACCGTCGATGTGCGTTCCTGTTAGAACGATCATGATTACACAGATCCGGGGGAACCGTCATGCCGCCCACCACCTTCGACGCCATCGCCCACCACCTCGACCGCCAGGCCATCGAGGTGCCGTCCTGGGCGTTCGGCAACTCCGGCACGCGGTTCAAGGTGTTCGCCCAGGAGGGTGTCCCTCGTGATCCGTACGAGAAGATCGCCGACGCTGCACAGGTCCACGCACACACCGGACTGGCGCCGTCGGTGGCGCTGCACATCCCGTGGGACGCGGTCGACGACTTCGACGATCTGCGGCGCCACGCCGGCGACCTCGGCGTGGCGCTCGGCACGATCAACACGAACACCTTCCAGGACGACGACTACCGCCTGGGCAGCATGTGCCACCACGACGACCGCATCCGGGCCAAGGCCGTGGACCACGCGCTCGCCTGCATCGACATCATGGACGTCATCGGTAGCCGTGACCTCAAGGTCTGGTTGCCCGACGGCCTGAACTACCCGGGCCAGGGCGACCTCCGCGACCGCCAGGACCGGCTCGCCGACTCGCTGGCCACCGTCTACGCCCGGCTCGGCGACCACCAGCGCCTCGTGCTCGAGTACAAGTTCTTCGAGCCGGCGTTCTACGCGACCGACGTGCCCGACTGGGGCACCTCGTACGTCCACTGCACCGCCCTCGGCGAGCGGGCCTTCGTCTGCCTCGACACCGGACACCACGCCCCGGGCACGAACATCGAGTTCATCGTGATGCAGCTGCTCCGGCTCGGCCGGCTCGGCGCGTTCGACTTCAACTCCCGCTTCTACGCCGACGACGACCTCATGGTCGGCGCGGCCGATCCGTTCCAACTGTTCCGGATCATGTTCGAGGTCGTCCGGGGCGGCGGCTACCCGGGTGTGGCCACCGACGCCCGGCACCCCGACCGCGACGACGACACGGTCAGCTTCATGCTCGACCAGTGTCACAACATCGAGCCCAAGATCCCCGCTCAGATCCGCTCGGTGCTCAACGTCCAGGAGGCCACGGCCAAGGCGCTCCTCGTCGACCGTGACGCCCTCGCCGCCGCCGAGGCCGCCGGCGACGGGCTCGCCGGCAACGCCGTGCTGAGGGCCGCGTTCGCCAGCGACGTCCGGACCGACCTCGCCGACTGGCGCACCGCGCGTGCGCTCCCCGCCGACCCGATGGCCGCCTACCGGCGGAGCGGCTACGCCGAGAAGATCGTCGCCGACCGCGTCGGCGGCAGCCAGGCCGGCTGGGGCGCCTGACGCCTCGCCCCGAGACGACCGACGAGAGGACCCTCCATGAACCCCGCCGTCGAGCAACTGCTCGCCCGCTCCAACCGCCTCGGCGCCGACCCCCGCAACACCAACTACGCGGGTGGCAACACGTCGGCCACGGGCACCGAGATCGATCCGGTCACCGGTGACGACATCGAGCTGCTGTGGGTGAAGGGGTCGGGCGGCGACCTCGGCACACTGACCGAGGACGGTCTGGCCGTGCTCCGGCTCGACCGGCTCCGGTCGCTCGTGGACGTGTACCCGGGCGAGGAGCGCGAGGACGAGATGGTGGCGGCCTTCGACTTCTGCTGTCACGGCAGGGGCGGCGCAGCGCCGTCGATCGACACGGCCATGCACGGCCTCGTGACCGCGGCGCACGTCGACCACCTCCACCCCGACGCGGGCATCGCCGTCGCCACCGCGGCCGACGGCGAGCAGCTGACCAAGGAGATCTTCGGCGACCGGGTGCGGTGGGTGCCCTGGCGTCGCCCCGGGTTCCAGCTCGGGCTCGACATCGCCGCCGTGCACGACGCCCACCCCGACGCCGTCGGCGTGATCCTCGGCGGCCACGGCATCACGGCCTGGGGCGCCACGAGCGACGAGGCCGAGGCGAACTCGCGCTGGATCATCGCGACCGCGCAAGCCCACATCGACGAGCACGGCGACCCGGCCCCGTTCGGTGCCGTCGTCGACGAGCGCCGGCCGCGTTCGGTCGGTGAGCGCCGCGCCGTCGCCGCCGCGATCGCGCCCCGCCTGCGCGCCGTCGCCTCCCGCGACCAGCGCATGGTCGGGCACTTCACCGACGACGACGTGGTGCTCGAGTTCCTCGCGTCGGAGAAGCTCGAGGCGCTCGCCGTCCTCGGCACCTCGTGCCCCGACCACTTCCTGCGCACGAAGGTCGAACCGCTCGTCGTGCCGGTCGACGCGACCGAGGACGAGCTCACCGCGCTCCACGACGCGTACCGCGCCCGGTACGCCGCCTACTACGAGCGGCACGCGACCCCGGACTCCCCCGCCATGCGGGGCGCCGACCCGGCGATCATCCTCGTGCCCGGCGTCGGCATGTTCAGCTTCGGCCGCGACAAGCAGACCGCCCGCGTCGCCGGCGAGTTCTACGTCAACGCCATCAACGTGATGCGGGGGGCCGAGGCGCTCTCGGCGTACGCGCCCATCCCCGAGTCCGAGAAGTTCCGCATCGAGTACTGGGCGCTCGAGGAGGCCAAGCTCCAGCGCATGCCCGCGCCGAAGCGCCACGCCGGCCGCGTGGCGTTCGTGACCGGCGCGGCGAGTGGCATCGGGCGCGCCATCGCCGGCGCGCTCGCCGCCGCCGGCGCCTGCGTCGTC
>JBHIXO010000404.1:0-3975 GCA_041984725.1 Acidimicrobiales bacterium
ACCCGACCAACATGAACCAGGCCTGGCAGATCAGCTGGGGCGTGGGCGAGACCCTGATGACCATGACCCCCGGGGGCGAACCGGAGCCATGGCTGCTGGAATCGCTGACCAATGTCTCGCCGACCGTATGGGAGCTCGTGCTGCACGAGGGGATCACCTTCCAGAACGGCACCCCGCTCGATGCCGAACGGCTAGCGGCCTTCCTCGAATACCAGTCGGCGAACTCCACGCTCGCCGGCGCGCTGTTGCCCGATCTCCGCGCCGAGGCGACGGACGAGCGCACCGTCGTCATCACCACGCCCGAACCCGATTCCGTGGTGCCGCGCAAGCTCGTCCAGCACAATGCCTTCGTCGTCTACGACCTCGAGGCCGTGCTCACCCAGGACGACCTCGTGCGCAGCGACAACTGCTTCTTCGCCGCCACCGGCATCACCGACGGCGAGTTGCTGCAGGGCGTGCACTACGACCACCGCGGCGCCACGACCCAGTCGCTCGTCATGCGGTCGAAGTCGGGCACGGTGCGCCAGGTGAACGCCCACCACCGGATCGACAAGCTGGCCGACTACGCGAGCGTGGACTTCTGAGTCGCGGGCGTCTCGCGGAGGCCCGACCGTGCTGAGGCTCCGCCCCCTCGACGACGGTGACCAGGCCTGGCGCGACGCCACGCTCACCGAGGCGTGGGGCTCCACGGTCGTCGCCCGCCTCGGCGAGGCCGTCGACGCCGCGACGCTGGCCGGTGTCGTCGCCGAGCGTGACGACGAGCGGGTCGGGCTCGCCACGTTCCTCGAACGCGGCGACGAGCTCGAGATCGTGACGATCCAGAGCCTCGTGGCGGGCATCGGCGCCGGTCGCGCCCTGCTGGACGCCGCGGCCGCGTCGCTCGGGAGGGTGGGCGGCCGCCGGCTCTGGCTGGTCACGACCAACGACAACACCCGGGCGATGCACGTCTACCAGCGCTGGGGATTCGACCTCGTGCGGCTGCACCACGAGGGGGTCGCGCTGTCCCGCCTGGCCAAGCCGACGATCCCCCTGGTCGGGCAGGGCGGCATCCCCCTGCGCCACGAGCTCGAGTTCGAGTGGACGGCCGGAACCGAGCGACGCCTCGACCTCACGGGCCTCACCAGCTGACGTGAGCCGTCTCTTCGCCGAACTCGACCGGCAGTCGACGCCGATGGGCGAGATCAGCCTGCGACGCCGGCTGGACCCGATCCTCGGCGTCGACGTCTACGAGGTGAAGCTCGGCGACGAGCACCTCATGTCGAACGTGTTCACCGCGGCCGAGATCGCCCTCGCCGACCTCGGTCTCGCCGCGCTCGCCGACGGGGACGCAGATGGAACGGGGCTCGACAGGTCAGGACTCGACGTGGTGGTCGGTGGGCTCGGCCTGGGCTACACCGCCCGCGCCGCGCTCGGCGACCCCCGGGTGGCGTCGCTGGTCGTCGTCGAGGCGCTCCCGGCGGTCGTCGGCTGGCACGAGCAGCGACTGCTCCCCGACACGACCGAACTCGTCGACGACCCGCGCTGTCGCCTCCTCGTCGACGACTTCTTCGCCGCGGTCGCGGCCGGCCGACCGTTCGCCGGCACCGCCGACCACGACCGCGTCGTCGACGCCGTGCTGCTCGACGTCGACCACACGCCGAGCCACGTGCTGCACCCGAGCCACGCGGACTTCTATCGCCCGGAGGGTCTGGCCCGTCTCCGCGACCGGATCCGCCCCGGCGGCGTGTTCGGTCTCTGGTCGGATCGCCCCGACGACGACTTCCTCGACGCCGCCCGCTCGGTGTTCGCCCGTTGCGATGCCCACGAGGTCCGGTTCCCGAACCACCACACGGGCGGCGAGGCCGCCAACGCCGTCTACGTCGCCATGGTGTGACCCGCATCCCGCACCGACCGGGTCGCGTGGCCTAGGTTCCGAGACAGCCGGTCGACGGGACCGGTGTACGGGCGGGACACGGCGTCGTATGGGAGTGCGACGTCCGTCCCCAACCAGAAAAGGGACAACCAACATGAAGCAGTCACTTCGTTGGCTCGCGGTCGGTGCCGCGGGTCTCGGACTCGTCGCGGGCTCGATGGCCACTGCGGCGAACGCCACCGGACCGAACGACGAGGGCGCGCTCGGCAGCGACAGCACCACGCCGTTCGCCGGGTTCACGAGCGGTGCCGACGGCGGCACCCGGGTCATCATCAGTGACCACGGCAACATCATCGAGTTCGAGAGCCCTGCGGGCTACGAGCACCTCGGCGCGGTCTACAAGAGCGAGGGCTACGTGCTCTGCTACGACCCGCCCGCCGGGCCCAGCGTGCACGCCTACGACGGCGGGCAGGACGAGGCCGGGTTCGGTGCTCCGACCGTGCTGTCGGCCAGCCCGACGTCGGCCGTGGTCGTCCGCGAGACGACCGACGGCGTCCTCCGCCTGCGCCAGCAGTTCACCTTCCGCGGCGTCGAGAAGCGGGTGTTCATCCAGAACACGATCAAGAACCTGACGACGGGCACCGTCTCCGACATCGTGTTCCGTCGCGTCGCCGAGTTCGACATCGATCGCGGCGGTTCGAGCGGCTGGACCAGCACACCGAACCACTTCTCGCGGACGTCCATCGACAGCGTGAACGCCTGGAACACTCCCGAGGAAGCCGCCGCCGGCGGCGCGTTCGACGCCCACAGCCTCATGCTGCGCGCCCTGCGCGGCGGCCAGGCCCGCGGCACGACCGCCGCCGTCCTCGACACGACCGAGTACGTCGCCTGCGACGCCCCCTCGGACCCGACTCCGTTCTACAACGACGGCTACGGCTCGATCGACTTCAAGCTCGGCGGTCTGCCCCCGGGCCAGGCCAAGAGCGTCAAGGTCGACTACGTCCGCGGCTGATCCCGTGAGGGCCACCTGACGGCCCCGAACCGACGAACCCCGGCACCGCCGCCGGCCCCACCGGGTCGGCGGCGGTGTCGCGTCCCAGAACGTTCCCGAGATTCCGGTGACCGGCGAAGTCCTGGCATCATCCACGTCAGTTGACTAGGTTCGGCGGCAGCCGGTCGACGGGATCGGTACACGGGCGGGACTCGGCGGCGTGTGGGAGTACGACGCCTGTCCCCAACCAGACAAGGGACAACCCATCATGAAGCAATCACTTCGTTGGCTCGCGGCCGGTGCCGCGGGCTTCACCCTGCTCGCGGGCGGCGTCGCCGCCGGTGCGAGCGGCGGCCTGAACGACGGCAGCGGTCTCGGCGCCGACAGCACGACGCCGCTCACCTCGTTCGTGAGCGGCGCCGACGGCGGTACCAAGGCGACGATCAGCGACCACGGCAACGTGATCAACTTCGAGAGCCCGGCCGGTTTCGACCACCTGCTCGGCGGTACGAACCTCGAGGGATACGTGCTCTGCTACACGCCGGCGGGGGGTGCACCCACGGCTGCGACCGACCTGTCCGACTGGTCCGAGATCGGCTTCGGCGCTCCGACCTCGACGTCGACGAGCCCCACCGGTGCGGTCATCGTGCGCGAGACCACCGACGGCGTGCTGCGCCTGCGCCAGCAGTTCGTGTTCCGAGGCGTCGAGAAGCGCCTCTTCATCCAGAACACGATCAAGAACCTCACGTCCGGCACCGTCTCGGACATCACGTTCCGACGGGTCGCCGACTTCGACATCGACGTCGCCGGCTCGGCGGCGTGGGCGTCCTTCAGCGACAACTGGTTCTCCCGCACCACCCGCGACAGCGTCACGGCCTGGAACCTGCCGGAGGACGCCGCGACCGCGGGGTCCGAGGCGCACGCGCTGACGCTGCGGGCGATGCGCGGCGGCCAGGACCGCGCCGCCAACGCGCTCGACGGCACCGCGTTCGACGGCTGCACGGCGACGAGCGTCGCCACCCCGGTGCAGATGGACGGGCTCGGCTCCATCGACTTCGACCTCGGCGGTCTGCCCCCGGGCCAGGCCAAGAGCGTCAAGGTCGACTACGTCCGCGGCTGATCCCGCACGGGG
>JBHIXO010000405.1:0-3966 GCA_041984725.1 Acidimicrobiales bacterium
CGCACCCGCTCGACGGCTACGGCATCGTCTACAGCGCCCACATGTACTGCCACGGCTGCTCCGAGCTGCCGCCGATCGTCGAGCGGGGTGTCGAGCCCGTCGTCGGCGACCACCCCGTCGTCGTCACCGAATTCGGGACGACCGACGACGACCCGATCTTCCTCGAGCGGGTCATCGACTGGGCGCACGAACGGGGCCTCGGCTGGCAGGCGTTCATGTGGGCGCCCCGGACCCAGGGCGCCTACGGCCTCCTCGGCAACTGGCGCTACGTGCCCAGCGCGGCCGGTGGTGTCGTCTGGCAGGGCCTGCAGCAGGACGTCTGATCGGACGCGACGAGGGCCCGACCCCGGAGCGGGGGTCGGGCCCTCGGCACTGCTGAGAGCGATCGCTGCGGCGGTCAGCCGGTGATGACGGCGTCCTCGGGCAGCGGGTTGGTCGACGGGTAGAACGCCGGCAGGTCGTTGCCGAGTGCGCCGGCCATGTTCAGGATCTGTGCGTGGCGGCTCTCGACGCCACCGATCGTCATGATCGTCGAACGCAGCTGCGGCGTGCTCAGGGCGGTCGCGGCGAAGACGTAGGTCTGCGCAGCGGCCGTCTCGAGGTCGTAGGCCAGCTTCACGATGTCGGCCTCGGCCGCGGCGGCCGAGACGGCGGGGTCGACCACCGCCGACTTGACGACGGCGTTGGCGTCGGTGAACGGCGTGGCGCCGGCCCCTTCGACCGTGGCGATCAGGGCGTCACGGTGCTCGCCGTGGTGGCTCTGGAACAGGGCCGCCGCCTCGGCGACGGCCGCGCTCTCGACGAGCCCGGAGTCGATGGCCACCTGGTACGTGTCGACGGCCAGGACCTCGAGGCTGATGGCGGTGTTGGCCAGGACGATGTCCATGTTGGCGCCGCCGCCACCCTCGCCGGCGGTGTCGTCGGTCTCGCCGACGTCGCCGCTGACGGCTTCGTCGTCGTCGTCGCCGCAGGCGGCGTGGAGCGCGGCGCCGGCGATGGTGGCGCCGCCGATCTTGAAGTACTGGCGCCGGCCGGGGACGCCGAGCAGTTCGGCCTTCTGCGGGACCGACAGCTTCTCCTCGCCGGAGAAGACCCGGTCGAGCACCTCACGCCAACGGGGCATGACGGCACGGTTCTGCGACTCGACGGCCTTGAGCTGACGATCGAACTCGGTGCGGTTGAAACTCATGTGTCTGTGTTCCTCTCTGGTCGATCGTCGGGTCAGGCGACGGGGTAGGCGGCGGGATCGATGCCGTCGGCGATCGACGCCGACTCGAACGCACCGAAGGCGAACCAGGCGTCGGGGCCCTCGCCGAGGGCGAAGCTCAACGCCGCGGCGTGCGCGGACTCGACGGGGAGGATCGTGGCGGTACCGGCGGCGGCCTCGGGGCTCGTCAGCGCCGTGAGGGCGAAGGCGTATGTCGCCACCGCCTGGTTCTCGACGGTCTTGGCGAACCCGAGCACGTCGGCCTCGGACTGCAGGCCGCCGAGCGTGGGCGCCAGCGCGTCGAGCAGCGCCTGGTTCGGCGCGCCCGTGGCGGCGTCGCCGGCCAGGCTGGCGAAGGCCGCGGCGTGTTCCTGGTGGTGGCCGAGGAACGTCTCGGCGACCGGGAGGACCTCGGCCGACAGCAGGGGTGCGCCCGCCTTGTACGCCTCGACGGCGGCCAGCTCGACCGACTCGGCGAAGACCGCGATGGCGGTGTCGTCGAGCTGTCGGGCGGCGGCGGCGGGGAGCAGGTTCGAGACGGGCACGATGGCGCCGCCGAAGCTGATCGCCGCGCCACCGGCGGCGGCCTTCTTGAGGAACGAACGACGGCCCGAGCGCAGCTCGTCGCCGTAGTGCAGTTCGCCGATCTCGTCGGCGAAGGTGCGCATGCTGTCTCGATGCATGTCGTCGATGTCGGATGCGATGGAACGGAGCTCACGTGGACGGATTTCCAACGCGCTCACCTCCTGGTCGATGGTTGGACAGGGACAGGGAACGGGGTGCAGCGACCGGCTCACTCGACGGTGAGCGTCGCCTCCATGAAGGGGTGGAAGCTGCAGAAGTAGGTGTAGGTACCGGCGTCCTCGACGGTGATCGAGCCGGTCTCGCCGCCGGCGATCGACCCGGAGTCGAACGCGTTGTCGCGCGAGGTCGCCGTGTGGGCGGTGCCGTCGCCGTTCGTGAACGTGATCTCGGTGCCGGCGGCCACGGTGAGGTCGGCCGGCGTGTACTCGAAGTCGACGATCTCGACCGCGTCGCCCTGGGCGGCGCTCCCGCCCGACTCCCCACCGCTCCCGCCGCCGGCGTCGGTCTCGGCCGACGCGTCGCCGGCCGGGGCGTCGTCGTCGTCACCGCACCCGGCGAGCACCAGGGCTGCGGCCAGGGATGCCGAGGTGGCGAAGGCGAACACTCGTCGAACTGGTCTCATCGGAGGTTCCTACGGACCCGGGGCGTCGCCGGATGAGAATTTCTGCCGATCCCGAGCGTTCCGCTCGTCCTGCCAGAAGCAGGGGGCTAGAGGTCGAGGGCCGAGAGTTCGGGGATCCAGCCGCCGGCGCGGCGCCGGGCCTCGGCGAACGGTGCCCGGTCGCGGGTGCACAGGGGCTCCACGGCCCACCCCGGCGGGCGGGTGGCCACCGCCGAGGCCAGGTCGGGCCACGTCCCGACCGCCGTCCCGGCGAGGTGGGCGGCGCCCAGCGCGGTCGCCTCGGTGACGCCGGCGACCTCGACGGGCCGGCCGGCGAGGTCGGCCAGGGCCTGCACGAACGCGCGGTTGCGGCTCATGCCCCCGTCGACGCGGAGGCGCTCGATGCGCACGCCCGTGTCGCGCTCGGCGGCGTCGACGAGGTCGACCCCGCGGGCGGCCACGCCCTCGAGGACCGCGCGGGCCACGTGAGCCCTTGTCGTGCCCCGGGTCAGGCCGATCAGCAGGCCGCGGGCGCCGTGGTCCCAGTCCGGGGTGCCGGTGCCCGACAGCGACGGCACGAAGACGACGCCCCCCGTGTCGCGCACCGAGGCGGCCAGCACATCGGTGTCGGCGGGATCGTCGACGATGCCGAGGCCGTCGCGCAGCCACTCGACGGACGAGCCGGCGGCGAGCATCACGGCTTCCCGGGCCCAGGTCGTGGCGCCGGTGAGCCGCCAGCCGACCATCGGGAACGTGCCCCGACCCGGCGGCGGACCGGGGTCGGCGCCGAGGCAGACGTCGAGCATCGCACCCGTCCCGAACGTGACCTTGGCCGCGCCCGGCTCGACGCATCCCTGACCGACGAGCGACGCCTGCTGGTCGCCGACGAGGGCGGCCAGCGGCGGCCGGCCCGGCAGCACCGTCTCGCCGATGACGCCGCCGGAGTCGACGATCGCCGGCAGCACGTCGACCGGGATGCCGAGGGCCGCACAGGTGGCCGGGTCCCAGCCGGTCGACCCGGGGTCGGCGAGCCCGGTGACCGACGCGTTGCTCGCATCCGTCACGTGGTGCCGGCCGCCGGTGAGGTGCCAGGCGAGCCAGGCGTCGAGCGTGCCGGCCCGGAGGTCGGCGGACGCGGTGTCCGTGTGCTGCAGCAGCCACTCGAGTTTGGTGGCGGTCTGGTTCGGGGCGACGACGAGGCCCTCGGCCCGCAACTGCAGGCAGCGACCGACGGTGCGCAGGTCCTGCCAGCCCAGCGCGGGCCCGACCGGCTCCCCGCTCCGGGCGTCCCACAGCACCGTCGTCGCCCGCTGCTGGGTCACGCCGACGGCGGCGACGGGCCCCACCTCGGCCAGCACGGCCTCGGCGAGCTCGGTCGCCAGCGCTCGCAGCTCTTCGCTGTAGGCGTCGCTCATCGGTGGGAACTGAGGCCCCCATTCGCTCGGGAGCGAACCCCGGAGCGAGTGGCAAAGATAAACTCGCAACGCCGCGCCCGGATCCGACGAGGAAGCCCATGGTGTCCATCAGCGACAGCGGGCCGCGCACGATGGTGTCGAGCGTTTCGCCCTCGGTC
>JBHIXO010000406.1:0-3965 GCA_041984725.1 Acidimicrobiales bacterium
ATGCCGGCGTCGGCGCCCTTGTCGATCCCGACGACGTGGCTGAACGCGCTCGCCGGCTGCTGGACGACCCGGGCCGTGGCGGTGTTGATCGAGCCGACCCACGGGATGTCGACCTGTTCGAGCAGGGCCTCGAGCTGCACGGCGGCGTCCTCGTTGCGGACGATCTCGCCCTCGAGCTCCTCGACCCGGGCGCGCAGCGCCTCGTTCTCGTCGGCGAGGTCGTCGTAGCCGGTGATGCCGTTCCACGTGTTCTGGAAGGGGGTGGCGACGAAGTCGGCGGCCCCCTGCAGCGGGGAGAGGGCGTCGGCGACGGCGTCGCGGGCGTCGCCGATGAAGCCCACGCCCCGGAAGTCGAGCGTGAGCACGGTGATCGACGTGAGGACGAGCAGCAGGATCGTCAGTCGGGAACGACCGCTGCGGCGGGGGGAGGACATGGCCATTTCTCAGGGCCTCCTGCCGGATCTCCGACAGCGGGGCAGGACTCGTTCGGGCGGTTCGCTCGCGCTCCCGACGCCGACGAGCGCTCGGGCGGTCCGAGGCATCGGTCGGGTCAGTGTTCGGGCGGGTTGTTGAACAGCACGTCCTTGAGGGCGTCGAACTCCTCGAGGGCGAGGCCCGAGCCGAACGCCACGGCGTGCAGGGGGTCGTGAGCGATCACGATCGGCATGCCGGTCTCGTGCTCGATCCGGGCGTCGAGACCGTGCAGGTACGCGCCGCCGCCGGCGAGCACGATGCCCTTCTCCATGATGTCGGCCGCCAGCTCGGGCGGCGTCTTGTCGAGGGTCACCTTGACGGCGTCGACGATCGCCGTGACCGGCTCCTCGATCGCCTCGCGGATCTCCTCGGTGGAGGTCACGATCGTCTTCGGGAGGCCGGTGATCAGGTCGCGGCCGCGGACCTCGGCGTACAGCTCCTCCTCGAGGGGCCATGCCGAGCCCATGTTCATCTTGATCTCCTCGGCGGCGCGTTCGCCGACCGCCAGGGAGTACTCCTTCTTGATGAACTGGACGATGGCGTCGTCGAGTTCGTCGCCCGCGACGCGGACCGACTGGCTGGCGACGATGCCGCCGAGGGAGATGACGGCCACCTCGGTGGTGCCGCCGCCGATGTCGACGATCATGTTGCCGGTGGGCTCCTGCACGGGCAGCCCGACCCCGATGGCTGCGGCCATCGGCTCCTCGATGATGTGGGCCGGCTTGCGGGCGCCGGCGAACTCGGCCGCCTCGAGCACGGCCCGCTGCTCGACCCCGGTGATGCCCGACGGGACGCAGATCACCATGCGCGGCTTGGCCCAGCGGCGCTGGTGCACCTTCTGGATGAAGTACCGCAGCATCTTCTCGCAGATCTCGAAGTCGGAGATCACGCCGTCCTTGAGCGGGCGGATCGCCTGGATGTGCGAGGGCGTGCGACCGATCATTCGCTTGGCCTCGACGCCCACGGCGAGCGGGCGACCGTCGCGGACGTTGACCGCCACCACCGACGGCTCGTTGAGCACGATGCCGCGGCCGCGCACGTACACCACCGTGTTGGCGGTGCCGAGGTCGACCGCCATGTCGCGGCCCATCAGGGAGGTGAAGACGTTCTCGGTCATGGGGCTCGGTCGTGCGCGCCGCGTGCTCGCGGACCCACGACGGGGAGGCTAGTGGTTCATTTTCCGGGGCGTCGGTCCCGGCAGCGGCCCGCGGTCGCCGGTGGGCGACGTCGAGGGGTTGCGCGAGTGTAACGATCCGTCACGCGATCGCAATAATCTCGGGTCGGCACCGCCAGATCGGCGACCACGGCGTCGTGGTCGGACGGGACCACGCCGTCGACCGGATCGGTGCCGGTCAGGGTCGAGGGCGCGTCGCGTCGACTCGATCCCGGGCTGGCGGTCGACGAAGGGTCCGAACCGCCACCAGAGGTTCCAGGTGACGATCCGCCCGCCGGATCAGCCCAGGTCGGGGAACCAGAGACCGATCTCGCGGGTGGCGGACTCGGTGCCGTCGGAGCCGTGGACCAGGTTCTCGGTGGTCGTCGTGGCGAAGTCGCCGCGGATCGAGCCGGGCTGGGCGTCGTCGACGCTGGTCTTGCCGATCAGCGTGCGGCACAGGTGCCAGGTGTTCTCGGCCGGGCCCTCGACCACCATCGCCATGACCGGCGATCGCGTGAGGAAGTCGACCAGCTCGCCGAAGAACGGCTTCTCCTTGTGCTCGTCGTAGTGCGCCTCGGCCAGGGCACGGTCGACGGAGCGCAGCTCGGCGGCGACGAGGGTCAGGCCCTTGCGCTCGAGGCGGGCGATGATCTCGCCGACGAGGCCGCGTTCGACCGCGTCGGGCTTGCACATGACGAAGGTCCGGTTCACGCGCCGCACCCTACGGCGCCCGGTGCTGCGCTCGGAATCGGCGCGCACGGCGATCGCACCGGCCGGCTCGGATACTGTCCATCGGAATGTCGCGGGTCGAACTCCACGACGTCCGGACCAGCGGGCCGGACGACGGGCAGCCGATGGTGTTCGCGCACGGCTTCGGGTGCGACCAGGCGATGTGGCGCCACGTCGCGCCACGCTTCGCCGACCGCTACCGGGTGGTGCTGTTCGACCTCGCGGGGGCGGGCGGCGCCGCGCCCCACGCCTACGACCCCGAGCGCCACGCGCGGCTCGAGGGCTACGCCCAGGACATCGTCGAGATCCTCGACGAGATGGACCTCTCCGAGGTGGTCTTCGTCGGTCACAGCGTGAGTGCGATGCTCGGCGCACTCGCTGCCGCCGAACGCCCCGAGCGCTTCGCACACCTGATCATGGTGGGCCCGAGCCCTCGCTACCTCGACGACCCCGACACCGGGTACACCGGCGGGTTCGGCCGCGAGGACATCGACGAACTCCTCGCCTCGCTCGATTCGAACTACCTCGGGTGGTCGGCGGCCATGGCCCCCGTCATCGTGGGGAACCCCGACCGGCCAGAGCTCGGCGCCGAACTCACCGAGAGCTTCTGCCGGGCCGATCCCGAGATCCAGCGGCGGTTCGCCCGGGCGACCTTCCTCGCCGACAACCGCGCCGATCTGTCCCGGGTTCGCACACCGACCCTCGTCCTGCAGTGCAGCGAGGACGTCATCGCCCCGACCGTGGTGGGTCGCTACGTGCACGAGCACCTCGAGCAGAGCGAGTTCCACCAGTTGTCGGCGACGGGCCACTGCCCGAACCTCAGCGCGCCCGACGAGACCGCCGACGCCATCGACGCCTACCTCCGCGCCCGCCGCTGAGGGATGGGATCGTCGATGACGACGTCGGAGGTCGGCCCGACCGGAGAACCGACGGAGGGATTCGTCCTCGCCCTGATCGACGACGACCCCGTCGCCCTCTACGAAGATGCTCCGTGCGGCTACCTCTCGACCGGGGACGGCGGCCGCATCGTCAAGGTCAACCAGACGCTCTGCACCTGGACCGGCTACCGCGCCGACGAGTTCCTGGGTCGCACGTTCCAGTCGTTCCTCGCGGTCGGCGACCAGATCTTCTACGAGACGCACTTCGCACCGTCCCTCGCCCTTCAAGGCACCGTTCGCGAGATCGCCGTCGACCTCGTGTGTGCCACCGGCGAGCGACTTCCGGTCCTCGTGAACGCGGTGCGCGCCGAGTGTCCCGACGGCGCCGAGCGCACCCGGCTCGCCGTCTTCGACGCCCGGGAGCGCCGCGCCTACGAGCGCGAGCTCGTGGCCGAACGTGAGCGGTCGCGACGCGCCGCCGAGGAGGCGCGGACGCTCGCGTCGACGCTGCAACGTGCGCTCCTGCCCGCCGCGCTGCCCCGGATCGACGGGCTCGAGCTGGGCGCCGTGTACCGGCCCGCCGGCGACGGCGGCGTGGGCGGTGACTTCTACGACGTCTTCCCCATCGCCGGTGGCACGTGGGGGATCAGCCTCGGTGACGTGTGCGGCAAGGGACCCGGCGCGGCGATCGTGACCCTTGCCACCGATATTCGCACAGCGCTTTGATC
>JBHIXO010000407.1:0-3961 GCA_041984725.1 Acidimicrobiales bacterium
GCCGACCTCGCCTTGATGACCCCCGGCCTGCGCCTCGCCGGCGGGACCGACGAGATCATGCGCAACATCCTCGCCGAGCGGGTCCTGGGGCTCCCCAAGGACCCGAGCTGACGGGCAGGTCGGTCGCGAGCGCCGGTTGGTCGGCGTACGGGTCGCACGACCGGAGCCGGCGACGTCCCGGACACGTCTCCACCTCCGGACGTCGGGAGCGATGGGCCGGCTGACCCGAGCGGTCAGTACAGCTGGGGTACCCGGGGGACGTTCCCCGAGTCGATGACCGCCTGGCCGAGCTCGCGTCGGAGGGCGACCTGGTCGCCGAGCAGCAGGTCGAGCAGCAGGCCGCGGCGGACCCAGTTCTCGAAGCCGTGTTCCACGGTGAACGCGATGCCGCCGTGGACCTGGAAGCAGTGGGTCGAGGCCAGTGTCTGGGCCCGACCCGCCAGGCTCTTGGCGGCCGCGGCGAGGACGGCGGCGTCGGGGCCGTCGATGCCGTCCCAGGCGGTGGCGACGGCGCCGCGGGCGGCGGCGAGCGCGACCCGGACGTCGGCCAGGCGGTGCTTCACCGACTGGAACGAGCCGATGGCCCGGCCGTACTGGTGGCGCTCCGTGACGTAGGCCAGCGTGTCGGCGAGCATCTGCTCGACCGCGCCGGCCATCTGCGACGCGAGCGCCAGCCGTCCGACGGCGCGCACCCGGCGCGCATCGGCGTCGACGGCGTCGCCGCCGGGGAGCGGGCCGGTCGTCGCCCGGAGGCCGAGGGCGGGATCGAACCCACCGGCAGGCGCCAGCTCGAACTCGTGGGCGTCGACCATCGTGACCTGTCCGGCGGCGAGCGCCAGCAGACGGTTCGCGCGTTCGGACCCGCCGAGCGCGAGCCCGTCGGCGAGGACGGCGGTCGACTCGAGATCGTCGACTCCGGCGGCCCACAGCACGGCGACGTCGAGGGCGGGAACGGCCGAGCGGGCGGCACCCGCCTCCTCGGCGAGCGAGGAGATCGCACCGGCCGGGTCGGCATCGACCAGGTCGGCCCACCCCTCGGCGAGCAGCACCTTGCCGAGGCCGGCCGGCTCGGTGGTCTCGATGGCGTGGCGCAGCGTGGTGCGCACCAGCGCGAGTTCGTCGGCGTCGAAGGTCATCATCGCCCCCGGGGGAGTCCGAGGAGGCGTTCGGCGACGAGATCGCGCTGGACCTCGGCGGCACCTCCGTAGATGGTCGTGATGCGGGAGTAGGCCCAACGGCTGCGCCACAGGTCGGCGACCTCGTCACCGGCGGGTGCGAGCTCGAGCCGGGGGTGCAGGAGGTGGCGGGCCGCCTCGGTCATCGTCTGTTCGGTGGCCCCGAGGAGCAGCTTGTCGATCGAGATCTCGGGGCCGGGGTCCTCGCCCGCGGCCAACCGCTCGATCGTCGAGGCCGCGACCGACCGGAGTCCGAGCAGGGCGGCGTAGGCCTCGCCGACGACCGCGGGAGCGTCGTCGCCGAACTCCCCGCGGTGGTCGCACACGAGCTCGCGCAGTTGCGAGTGCATCTCGGCCTGGCGGGTCCAGGCATAGGCGCCGCGCTCGAACTGCATCAGGTACATCACGACGGCCCAGCCCTGGCCGACCTCGCCCACGAGGTGCGTGGCGGGCACGAACACGTCGTCGAGGAAGATCTCCGACGTCTCGCTCCGCCCGCTCCCGAGTGCGGTCGGCACCACCTCGACGCCCTCGGCGGCCATGTCGACCCAGAACATGGTGAGGCCCTTGTAGCCACTGTCGGGTTCCCCGGTGCGGGCGAGCAGACACGACCACGACGAGACGTGACCGTTGCTGCTCCACATCTTCTGGCCGGTGAGACGGAAGCCGTCGCCGTCGGGCACGGCGCGGGTGCGGAGCGAGCCCAGGTCACTGCCGGCGTCGGGCTCGGAGAAGCCCTGGCACCAGACCTCGTCACCACGCATGCCGGCGGCGACGTGCCGGGCGGCGAGTGCGGGGGCGAAGCGCACGAGCATCGGCGAGATGATCTCCATCGCGCCGAGGATCTCGGGGATGACGTAGCCGGCCGCGGCCAGTTCCTCGGCCACGACGAAGCGCTGCACCGGGGTGCCCCCGAGCCCGCCGACGTCGGGTGACCAGCCGAGGCGGTTCCAGCCGTCGTCCCACAGCATGCGCTGCAGGGGCCGGAAGCGGTCGAGGGCGGGTTCGAGCTCCTCGGCGTATTCCTTCCGGAACGGCTCGAGCTCGGCCTCGTGCTCGGCGATCCACGCCCGGAAGGCGGCGGCCGTGTCGGCCAGACCCGCCTCGGCGTCGGGCATCGTCGTCATGGTGCGCTCCCCGGTCCCATCGATCATCTCAATCAGTGCACTGTACTCGCCGTCAGCGGGCGATGGTCGGGAACAGCATTCCGCTCCCCCGGGCCGCCACCTCGCGGCCCACACGCCGGCGCCACGACCTCGTCGTGCCGAACTCGTGCCGCCAGGCGAGCAGGCGGCGCGTCCACTGCTGCAGGCCGTACTCGCGGGTGAGCCCGATGGCCCCGTGGGCCTGGTGGGCGGCGGCGACGGCCTCGCCGGTCGCGTCGTCGACGACGCACCGGGCCATGGCGACCTCGAGCGCGAGGTCACGGTCGTCATGGCTGGCGGCGGACATCGCGGCGTGCCCGGCGGCGTCTGCCGCCATCGCGGCGCGCGCGGCGCACTGCGCGACCCGCACGAGGTGTTCCTGCACCGCCTGGAATGCGGCGACGGGACGGCCGAACTGCTCGCGTTCGTGCGCGTAGGCGATCGTGCGCGCGGCCACGGTCTCCAACGCGCCGGCGGCCGTGGTCAGCCGGGCGAGCGAACCGCGCACGAGCAGGGCGTCGCCGTCCAACCCCGCCGGGGCGGGGAGCAGCCCGGCGGCGGGGACGGGGAGGTCGACCTCGACGAGGGGCCGGGGCTCGTCGGCCATGTTGCGACGCGCCGTGATCGCCACGTCGTCGGGGTCGAGGCTCGCGACCGCCCACCCGTCGCCGTCGGGCACCAGGGCAGCGATCCGCTCCACGTTCTCTGCCCAACCGACCGGGCCTGCGCCGACGAGTCGGCCGTCCTCGATCCGGAGCGCGTCCGGGTCGGCGACGACGCCGATCGGGCCGGCGGGCACGGGGTGGCCGGCGGCGGCGAGGAGCCAGCCGCCGAGCAGCGCGGTCTCGGCGAGCGGGGCCGGCGCGGCGTGGCGGCCGGCGAGGCGGAGCACGGCCAACTGATCGGCGACGGTCCCACCCGAGCCGCCCCGGTCGGCGTCGATCGAGATCCAGGGCAGGCCGACGGCGGCGACCGCACCCCACAGGTCTGCGTCCCAGCCGGTGCCGGCGACGCGCTCGACGACCTCGGTCGTCACGCGGTCGCGGAAGAGGCGGTCGACGGTCTCGACCAGAACCGGATCGACGCCCTCGGGGTCGAACCAAGCGGGCGGTACCGGCCCGCCGGGTCGCAGGCCCTTGGCGACGACGGAGCGGAGCACCTCGCTCGTACCGCCCCGGATGGTGAACGACGGCGCGGTCACCGCGGCGGTGGCGAGCACCTCGTCGAACACGGAGCCGACCGTCGCCGGTTCGTGGTCGACGAGCTCGAGCAGGTCGCGGACCATCCGCTGCTCGAAGCGCGTGGCCATCTCCTTGAGCAGTGCCGCCTCGCCGACCGGTGACTCGCCCCGGTCGACCGCCCGGGCGACGGCCAGGGTCAGGTGGTGGAACGTGCGCAGGCTCGCGGTCGTCGCACCGACGAACTCGAGCTCGGCGTCGTCGGGGTGCCGCTCCCCCTCGTCCCACGCCCGAACGAGCTCCTCGAGCGCGACGTACGGGCTCAGCCACCGGTCCGGACCACCGCGCTCGTAGGCGAGCTCGGAGGTGTTCTGCGCCCAGCCCTCACCGGGCGTGCCGAGCACCATGGCGTCGGGCACGAACACGTCGTCGAACACGATCTCGGCGAACTCGGCGGTGCCGT
>JBHIXO010000408.1:0-3959 GCA_041984725.1 Acidimicrobiales bacterium
GACCAGGCCGAGGTAGTCCTGGGGGAACTGGCCCGAGATCAGCGAGTGCAGCGCCATCGCGACCTTCTTGGCGGGCAGGAAGTTGTCGCGCATCGGCATCGACAGCGACAGGTCGATCATCAGCACGGTGGCCGAACGCACCACGGTCTCGGTCCGTTCGATCTCGAAGTCGTCGGGCGTGAGGCGCACGGGGGTGCCCGAGCCGGCCCGGCTGACAGCGTTGCGGACCGTCCGGCCGATGTGGAGGTTGAACGGGTCGCCCCACTCGTAGGGCTTGGGCTGGTACGTCCGCTCGTGCCCGATGCCGTGGCTCGACATGTCGTGGCGGCCGAGCTTGTCCTTGGCCAGCCGGGAGAACAGGTCGTCGAGGGCGTTGGCGCCGATGCGGCGGAGGCCCTTCGGCGTCAGCTCGAGGCGGCCCTCCTTGTTGTGGATCAGGCCGGCGTCCTCGAGTTCCTTGGCCAGCTTCGCCAGCTGCTCCAGCGACCGGGCGGCGTCGTCGCCGAGCAGCTCGCGGGCCCGGTCGAGGTCGGCCTCGGCGAGCGCGCCCGGCTGCGTGGCCGACTGCAGGAGGTTCTCGAGCTGGTCGAGGTCGCCGAGCTCGGCCATCATCTGCGCGGCCTCGGCGAACCCGAGCGGGTTGTCGCCCTGGAAGTCGTAGGACCGGTTCCAGTCGAGCTGCGGGAACATCTGCTGCAGGTTCTGACCGAGCTGGCTGGCCAGGAAGTTCAGGTCCATGTCCTCGAGCAGCTGCTCGGCGAGGCCCTGCAGCTGGGCCCGCTGCTCCGGCGTCATCGAGTTGAGCATCGCCTGCATCTGGGCCATGCGCTCGGCCATCGCCCGGAGCAGCTCCTCGACGTTCTCCGGGTTCTCGGGGAAGAACTCGCCGTACTCGTCCATGAACTGCTGGAAGTCCTCGGGGGTGTCCTCGCCCCGCTGGTGCTTCTCGAGCAGCTCGTTGAGCGCGGCCATCATGTCCTTGGTCCGCTGCATGGCGGCGGGGTCGGGGTTGGCCATCGCCCCGGCCATCTGGTCGAAGTACTGCTGGGCCAGCTGCTGGCGGAGCTGGTCCATCAGCTCGTCGAAGCGCTCCTGGGCCTCCTGGCTCTCGAACTCGTAGTTGCTCAGGCTCTGGACCTGGCCGGCGAGGTCGGGCGGGAGCATGTCGAGGTGCATGTGCTTCTCGGACGTGGTCGCCTGGGCGAGCTCCTGGGCCCGCTCGTCGCCGCCGCGCTGGGCCTCGGCGAGCCGGGCGTCGAGCGCGCTCCGCTCCTGCTCGACCAACTCGCGCAGCGCGTCGGCGATCTCGTCGTAGATGCCGCCGAGGTTCGTGTTCTCGAGCCGCTCGCGGCGAGCGTCACGCAGGCGTTGCATGAGCTCACGCATGCCGTCGACGCGGTTGCCGTCGCGGTCCTCGAAGCCCTGCTGCATGAGCCGGCGGAGCGCGGCGTTGAGGTCGCCGTGGTACAGCAGGTCGTCGGTGATCTCCTCGAAGACGCTGTCGGCGTCCAGGTCGAACCCGGTCTGGGTGCCGTCCCAACGGGAGTACCGGAACTGCGGTCGCGCCATGACCGCACGGTAGCGGCGGCAGCCGCGGTCGCGTCCGGGCGGACGGTGGCCGCGACTCCGTACCCTGGCGCCGTGACGGTCTGGACGTGCACCGACTGCGGGCGCGACTTCGGCTCGGTCGGGCAGCGCCACGACTGCCGACCGGGCCTGACCATCGACGAGTACGCCGCCGGCGCGCTGCCGTGCTTCCGCCCGATCCACGACCTGGTCGCCGGGCGCCTCGCCACGCTCGATGGCGACCTCATCGTCGACCCGATCGACAAGATGGTCCTGTTCAAGCACGGCGGCACGTTCGCCACCCTGCAGTCGATGACCCGCTGGGTGGCACTGGGCTTCTCGCTGCGGCGGAAGCTGACGTCGCCCCGCCTCGCCCGCAAGGTCCAGGAGTACGGCGCCAAGTTCCACCACGTCGTCAACCTGACCGACCCGGCCGAGGTCGACGACGAACTGCTCGACTGGGTCGAAGAGGCGTTCTTCGCCGCCGTGGGCCGAGCGCCCCGACGCCCCGGCGACGGTGACGACGAGGACGGCGGCGGCATGGTGCCCGACGACGTCGACGAGTCGGTGAGCTGACCGCAGTCGGTCAGGTCGTCGCGGGCCCCGGCACCTCGACCGGTGGGACGGCCCGTCGGAGAGGCCACCGCCCGTCGAGGATCGGCCGTTCGATCAAGTGGTAGGAGCAGAACCCGATCAGGAGCGTGATCGGCACGGTGAGGAGCACCACCGTCAACCGTTCGCCCTGGTCGACGTAGAGGCGCACCGCGACGAAGACCGGCCAGTGCCAGATGTAGAGCCCGTACGACATCACGCCGACGGTCACGGCGGGCCGCCACGACAGCAGGGTGCTGAGGCGCGAACCCCGCTCGAAGTGCAGGTGGGCGATGACGGTCACCGACGCCAGCGCCACGAGGCTCTGCTGGAACGGGAACCGCACCGTCGGGTCGATCTCCCGGAGCAGCCACGGGTCGGTCACCGCCGACACGGCCCAGATCGCCAGCGCGAGGGGCAGGAGTCGTGACGACCAGGTCCGCAGCGCCGCGTGCGTCGCGTCCCCACCCCGCACGACCAGCACGGCGAGCGCGCAGCCGAGCAGCAGGTGGTCGGCCACCATGTCGGTGCCGATGAAGATCCGCTCGAACGACGAGAAGTTCTGGGCCTCGACGTAGCGGCTGACCAGGGCGCCGACGCTGCCGACCAGGCAGATGGGGATGAGCAGGTCGGCCCGCCGGAGCTTGGTCGCCACCCCGAGCACGACCAACGGCCACACGAGGTAGAACTGCTCCTCCACCGACAGCGACCAGAGGTGGTCGAACGGGCGCAGGGCGGCCGCACCCTCGGCGATGGCGTACCAGTTCGAGACGTAGAGGACGATGTACGGGTACGCCCCGACGACGTCGCGGAACACGTCGGCGCGCTGCACGACGGCCCCGAAGGCGGCGACCCCGGCCAGTGCGAGGAACAGGGCGGGCAGCAGGCGCTGGGCCCGGCGCAGGTAGAACCGGCCGAGGCCGATCGATCCGGTCTTGCCGTGCTCGCGCAGGATGATCGCGGTGATCAGGAACCCGCTGAGCGCGAAGAACATGTCGAGGGCGACGCGCCCGTCGACCACGCGTTCGTAGCCCGCGTGGTGCGCGATGACGAGCGCCAGGCCGATGCCGCGCAGCCCGTCGAACGCGAGGATCCGACCGCCGCGTCCGACGCCTTCCGACCCCTCCGAGGTGGCCCGCTCGGCCTCCACACCCACGCGGTGGTAGTTCGCCGCCCGGCGTGGTCTCTCCTCCGCTCAGCGTGAGATTCCCGCCCTGGCGGGGTCAGCTCCGGGCGCGATAGGAGGCTCGGGCGCCGACGTGGTCCTTGTTGAGCCGCTTGCCGAGGTGCAGGCCCTCGAGCAGGAACTCGACCGCGCTGGCGATGGCCGCCGCCGACTCGTCGCCGTCGGTGAGCCCCAGCACCGGGCCCTTCAGGCCGTCGAGCTCGTCGACGAGCGCGGCGAGGTCGGCCGAGGAGATGTCGTCGCCGGTGTCGACGATCCGGCCCTCCTCGAAGGCGTCGAGGACGAAGCGGACGCTCGCCGGGTCGGTCAGCTCGCGGAAGGTCGTGAGCACGGCCGACTTCACCAGGTGTTCGGCGATCGCCTCGTCACGCCCGTCGTCGAGGGACTCGATCTCGATCTTGCCCATCGTCGACGCGGCGAGCGCGTCGAGGTCGGACACGCGGGGCACGACGATCTCCTCGCCGTGGCGCAGCGCCCGCCGGGCGGCGTTGGCGATCAGCGTCTCGTAGTTCGACACCGTGAGGCGCACCGACACGCCCGACCGCTGGTTCACGTGGGGTGACTGGCGGGCGAGGTGCGAGAGCGTGGCCACGATCTGGGCCATGTAGGGCGGCAT
>JBHIXO010000409.1:0-3958 GCA_041984725.1 Acidimicrobiales bacterium
TGTTCCGATCGTCCTGCCAGAAGCAGAGGGGTGCGCCGTAGCGGAGGGTGGGCTGGAGGGTCAGTGCTCCGCTGGTCCTGCCAGGAGCAGGGGGTGGTCGTCCCCGGAGCGGAGGGCGTCGCGAGCCGCGGCGCGACCGGCGGCGATCAGCACATCGGTCTGCGTGAAGTCGTGGTACGGGATGCCGGGCGTGTCGACCGAGATCCACGTGACCCGGGTGGGGTCGACGTCGGTGCGGTCGCGGGCGAGTCGGGCCATGCGGCCGGCCCGGATCGACGCGACGATCATCGACACCGGCCCGCTCGGCGACCGCAGCGGTGAGGCGGTCGCACCCGCGTCCAGCACGATGATCGGAGCCGGCGAGATCGCGGCCGCCCGGTGCAGGCCCACGGGCTCGACGAGGGCGCCGTCGACGTGCAGTTGCCCGTCGAGCTCGACCGGGGGGAAGACCACGGGGATGGCCGTCGACGCCAGCAGGATGTCGGCCGCCGGCCCGGCCCGCCACCACCGCGTCTCACCGCTGTCGAGCTCGGTCGTCGCCACGTGCAGCGGGACCTTGGTGCGGGAGAGGTCGTCGACGGGGAACCAGGTCTCGATGAGACGCCGCAGCCCACGCGTGTGGTGCAGGTGACCGCGCCCGGAGGCCAGTCGGGCGAGTCCGAGCAGGCGGTCGCCGCCGAAGACGTCGGTGCGGCGGACGCCCCGCCACGCCTCGGCGAGCAGGTCGACGCGCTCGCGGCTGGGGTCGAGGGCGACGCCGGCCGCGTTCAGCGCACCGACCGACGACCCGACGAACGCGGTGGGGCGGATGCCGTGGTCGAAGACGCCCTGGAGCATCCCGATCTGCGCGGCACCGAGGTTGGCGCCACCGGAGAGGACGACGACGGCCTCGCGCATGACCCCAGGGTGACGGCCCGGGCGGCCGACCGGGCGGATTCCTCCGCAACGATCATCCGCGGTTCATGCCGCGGTCATCAGTCGGGCAGCTGCTGTCCGGTTTCGGCGAGCTTGGCGGCCACGGCCTCGGGGAAGACGTTCCGCACGAGGTAGAGGTCGCGGATGATCTGGTAGTCGGGCGCCATGCCCTTGGCGTAGCGCTCCATGTAGGCGAGCTGCTTGGCGATCAGGACCATCTCCTTCGGTCCCTTGGCCCCGTAGTTGTCCATCAGGTCGATGCTCATCTTCAGCATCTCGCCCAGGTTCATGCCGCCGATCCCGGCGTCGAGCATCGGACCGAGGATCATCTGCAGGCGCTGGCCGAGCTCCTCGTCGGAGCCGACGTCGGCGGGGAAGACGCCGACGCTGCGGTAGGCGCGGGCGACGCGCGTGAAGTCGCCGTCGATCATGCAGGTGTAGAGGATGTCGCGGATCACGTTGCGGAACTCGTCCGCCAGCTCGCCCATGATCCCGAAGTCGAGGAAGCTCGCCCGCCCGTCGGGCAGGAACCAGATGTTGCCGGCGTGCATGTCGCCGTGGAACGGGCCGTGGTGGATGACGGCCTCGATCCAGACCTTGGCACCCCGGCGCAGCATCAGCTCGCCGTCGATGCCCTGGCGCTCCATCTCCTCGAACTCGTCGAGCGGCGTCCCCTTCATGCGCTCCATGCAGATGACCCGCGGTCCGCAGTGCGACCAGTAGACCTCGGGCGCGGTCACCCACTGGTTGTCGCCGAAGTGGCCGATGTTGGCGCGGAACTCGGCCTGGCGCTTGGCCTCGAGCGCGGGCACGAGCTCCTGGAAGTTGACGTAGGCAGTGTCCTCGACGATGGCGACGGGGTCGGCCGACTTCAGCCAGTCCCACTTCTCGGCGAGCTTGGCGATCCGCCACAGGATGCGGAGGTCGGTCGTGAACAGCGCCCGGATGCCGGGGCGCTGCAGCTTGACGACCGCCTGGCGCCCGTCGGGCAGGACGCAGGCGTGCACCTGGCCGATCGACGCGGCCGACAGGGGCTTGTCGTCGAAGAACCGGAAGATGCGCTCGGGCGGTTGCCCCAGGTCCTCCTCGACGATCTGGCGAGCCGTCGCGCTGTCGAAGGGCGGCACCTCGTCGAGCGTGCGCTGGCAGGCGTTGGAGAGCGGCTCGGGGAACACGCCCGGCGACGACGCGATGATCTGGCCGAGCTTCACGAACGCCGGTCCGAGCTGCTCGAACGCGTCGACGGCGCCGCCGCACGCGGTGTCCCACCACGGGGCGACGGATCGGCGCCGCAGGATCAGCGCGAGGCGTCGGGTGAGGAGCGCCCGCAGTACGCACCAGACGAGGAGGAACCCGATGCGGAGTCCGCGCCGGGCCTCGGCGAGGCCGAAGCGGTCGAGGGCGGGCGCGTCGACCCGCAGGTCGGCGTCGGGCGGGCCGTCGGCATACGGGCCGCGGAAGTCGTCGAGCACCTCGGGCCGGGCCGTGGCGCCGTCGGGCAGCGCCCGGCGCCCCTGGAAGTGGAGGCCGACGCTCGGCTCGGTCTGCTCGATCATCCCGACGACCCGGCCGCCGTCGACGACGGGGAGGTGCCGGACGGCGTGGCGACCCATGAGCTCCCGGGCCGTCATCTCGTCGGTACCGGGCGTCACGGTGACGACGTCGACCGACATGCGCTGGCGCACGGAGAGCGCGGCGGGGTCGCCGCCGTCGACGATGACCTGGACGAGGTCTCGTTCGGTGAGCACGCCGACGAGGCGGCCCTCGTCGAGGACCACGACGGCCGAGGCCGCCCGGGTGTGCATCAGCTTGGCGGCGTCGGCGACGGTGGCATCGGGCCCGATGGAGGGGACGGTCTCGACGGTCATGTCAGAACTCGTCCCAGACGGGTTCGCGCTTCTCGATCCGAGCGAGTCCCGCCTCGCGGGGGTAGGTCAGCATCGAGGCGATGACCTGGGTGCGGTCCTCGAGCTCCTTGGCGTGGCGCAGGCTCGGGGCGTCGAGCGCGGTGTTCAGCCCGATCTTGGTCTGCCAGACGCCGTAGGGGTTGTTGGCCCGCAGCGCGCGGGCCACGTCGAGCGCGGCATCGAGCAGCCCGTCCGCCGGAACGACCCGGCTCACCAACCCGATGCGGAGCGCCTCGTCGGCGTCGATGATCCGGCCGGTGAGCATCATCTCGCGGGCGATGCCCGCACCCACGATCCGGGGCAGCAGGTAGCTGGTCCCCATGTCCATCGACGACAGGCCTGCCTTGATGAACGCCGACCCGAACCTCGCCGCCTCGGAGGCGACGCGGATGTCGCAGTGCAGGCAGTAGGCGAGGCCGCCGCCCACGGCGACGCCGTTGACCGCCGCCACCATCGGGACGGGCAGCTCGTAGAGCCGGGTGTACTGGTCGACGAGCCGCGACTGGGCGTCGTAGGTCGTCATCATCCGGGTCGGCCGGTCGGGCACCCAGGGTTCGCCGGTGCCGCTCAGGTCGGCGCCGGCGCAGAAGCCCCGGCCCGCCGCGGTGAGCACGCCGACGCGGTAGTCGCCGCTGGTCAGACGTTCGATGGCGGCGTCGACCCCGTCGATCAACGTGCCGTCGATCGCGTTGAGCACCTCGGGGCGGTTGAGCCGGACCCCCAGGATGCCGTCGTCGAGATCCAGCAGCTCCACGGTCTGGCCGTGCGTCCCCTCGTCCTGCATCGCGGCGATCGTAGAGCAGGCCCGGGCTGCCGGTCGGCCTGCCGGTCGGACCCCGGGGAGGCCTCGGTAGCCTGCGCTCGTGCCCGACGACGAGGACGAGCGCCGCCTGATCGAGGAGGTCGTCGGCGCGCTCCGCCGCATCACCGAACTGGGGATCGACGCCGGCGCGGCGGGGGCCTCGGCGCTCGGCACCGGGGTCGAGGAGTCGGTCCGGCGTCTCGTCGACCACCGCATCGGCCGCGCCCTGCGCGACCCGTCGTCCGTCCCGGCCCTCGGGTCGTCGCCGCAGCCGTCGTCATCCGGGTCGCTCGCCCGGCGTCTCGGCACCCGCGGCGCCAAGGCGTTCGCGGTC
>JBHIXO010000410.1:0-3956 GCA_041984725.1 Acidimicrobiales bacterium
GATGCTGCGGTGCAGCATGTCGACGGCGATGCGAGCCATCTCTTTGAGTTTGTCTGGCACTTCCAATCGGGCGTACGATGACATTCCGCAGGCCCGTTCGGCGATGTGCACGCCCAGATCCGCCACGCGCTCCAGCTCGGCGGAGATCTTCATCATCGTGGTGATCCGCCGCAGGTCGATGGCGACCGGTTGATGCAGCGCCAGCGATTTCAGGCAGTCTTCCTCGATCTGCACGTCGCGGCGGTCGATGTCGTCGAGGTCGCCGTCCCCGACGGCGGCGAACCGCAACGAGATCGACCGGTCGCGATCGGTGTTCTCGCGGTGGTCGAGGTCGGACAGCGCCACGTCGAGCGGGTGACGGATCACGACCACGTAGGTGACGCCCGGATGCTCCGGCACCCCGTCGAGGGGCGTGTGCGTCTTGATCCACCGCCGGTGCCGCTGCGCGGCGAGCAGGTCGTGCACCTCGGCGGTCGTGCGGATCTGCATGTCGAGCCACGGCGACAGCTCGCTGATCGGGGCGCCGAGGTCGGTCCGTCCGAGCACGAGCATGCCGACGATCGTCTGCATCCACGTCGTGCCGCACTTGGACGGTGTCGAGATGACGATGTCGTCGTCGCGGAACGCGAAGTCCCACCAGCGCGACGAGTCGGCCATGAACCCCCGGTAGCGGCGCACGACGGCCGATCCCTCGTCGGTCAGAGCGTCCGGACGTCGGTGTCGAACCCGAAGGCCAGGCGACCGGCCAGCTCGTAGGTGCGCTCGGCGGCCATCGCGTGCTGCGACACGACGTTGGCGTCACGGAACAGCCGTTCGAGCGGACTCCGCTGGTAGACGGCCTCGCCACCGGCGACGCGGTGCAGCCGGGAGACGACGTCGCAGCACCGCTGGGTGGCGTCGGTGACCGCGAGCCGGAGCAGCCGGCGCTGCTCGACGGTCACCTCGTCACCGGCTGCCGCGGTCGCCCACGCATCGCCGAACGCGTCGTGGAGGAACAGGCGGGCGCTGCGGATGGTGGCCTCGGCGCGGGCCAGATCGGCCTGCGTCGCCGGGCGCTCGGCCAGCGAACGGCCCGAGCTCTGCGGCGACTTGGCGAGCGCCAGGTCGTGCAGTTCCTCGCGGGCGCGTTCGGCGACGCCGATCGCCGTGGCCGCGATGCCGGCACCCAGGACGCCGAAGAACGACAGGCGGTAGAGCGGACCGTCGACGTGCGCGACCGGGGCGGTGGCGTCGATCCACCGGCCCTCGGGCACGAACGCGTCGTCGACCTGGTAGTCGGTCGAGCCCGAGCCCCGGACGCCGAGCACGTGCCACGTGTCGTGGTGCACGACGTCGGCGAGGTCGAAGAACACGAACGGGGCGATGGTGCCGTCGGGCAGGGGGGAGGGTGCGCCGTGCTCATCGACGACGAGGACACCACCGCCGATGGCCGAGCAGTGCTGCGTGCCCGAGCCCCACTGCCAGCGGCCCGAGACCCGGAGCCCGCCGTCGACGACGCGGGCGCGCCCGACCGGGGCCGCGAACCCGCCGGCCACGGCGCGGGGGTCGCCGAAGAGCTCCTTGGCCCACCGGGGCTCGAGCAGGCCGGCGGCGAGGGCGGTCGAGTTGGCGATGAACACGCACCAGGCGACGCCCGTGTCGTGACGGGCGACCTCCTCGACGACCTCGAGCCCCTCGACGACGGGGAGCTCCGCGCCGCCGTAGGCCGCCGGGACCCAGAACCGGAACAGCCCCGTCTCGTGGAGGCGCTCGACGATGTCGGCGGGGAGGCGGTGGATCTCGTCGATCTCGGCGGAGCGCTCCCGCAGGGCGGGGCCGAGCGCCCGGGCGGCCGCCATCGCGTCGGAAGCCATCGGCCGAGTGTGGCACGACGTCGGGCCCGGGGGTCGCCGGTAGCGTGCCGCCGATGGTGCAGGACGCCTTCACCGCCGCCCGCGTGCCCGACCGGTGGACGCCACCGCGCCCGACGCCGTTCGAGTCGCTGGTCGGGGCCGGCGCCACGGCCGGCGGTGCGCTCGCCGGGCCCGTCCTGCGCCGGCTCGTCCGGGGTGGGCTCGACGACGTCTTCCGCGACGGCGAGCCTCCGCCGGCGGCAGCGTCGCCCGGCGAGCCCGTGGCCGGCGCCGGCGACCCGGGCTGGTTCGGGCCGGGGAGCGTGTCGTGGTACGTACACGCCGACACCGCCATGTTCGTCGGCGGCATCGCCGCGCTGGCGTACCAGGCGCTGCACCCGCTCGCCATGGCCGGCGTCATGGAGCACTCCGACTTCGACGTCGATCCGCTCGGCCGGTTGCAGCGCACCGCCGACTTCGTCGGGACGACCGCCTACGGCACGACCGCCGAGGCCGAGCAGGCCTGCCGCGTCGTCCGGTCGATCCACGACCGGGTGGTCGGCACCGCGCCCGACGGCCGGCCCTACGCCGCCAACGACCCCGACCTCCTCGACTGGGTCCACGTCAGCGAGTTCGCGGCGTTCGCCGCCGCCAACCGGCGCTACGCGGCCGAGCCGATGACCGACGCCGACCTCGACCGCTACGTCGCCGAGGTCGGGGTGATCGCCACCGAGCTCGGCAACCCCGACCCGCCCTCCGACTGGGCGTCGGTCGAGGAGCACCTCGACCACCACCGGCGCGTCGCCGTCGTCGGCCGCCAGGCCCGGGACGCCTGGGCGTTCCTGCGCGATCCGCCCCTACCCGGCCCCGCCCGCGCCGTGTACCCCGTCCTGTTCCGCGGCGCGCTCGCCTGCCTGCCCCCGTGGGCCACCGACCTCTGGGGCGTCGAGCGACCGTCGGCCGCCGAGCGGGCCGCGTGCCGGGCGCTCGTACGCGGCCTCGGTGGGGTCATCGGGCGCTCCCCGGGCCTCGACGCCGCCCTCGCGCGGGTGTCCACCCCACCCGTTCTGGCAGGACGAGCGGAACAGTAGGGTCCCGCCTTCATCGGCTCCGACCGAGGGGGAAGACATGCGTGTCCCGCTGACCGTCCGCGACCACATCGAGCGCGCCGAGCTCGTCTACGGCGACCGCGTCGCGTTCGTCGACGAGCCCGACCAGCCGGCGGCGTCGTGGGGCGAGGTGACCTACCGCGAGATGGCGCGACGGGCGCGGGCGCAGGCCCACGCGCTGGGCGAGCTCGGCGTCGGCCTCGGCGAGCGGGTCGCGATCGTCAGCCACAACTCGGCCCGTCTCCTCACGTCGTTCTTCGGGGTGAGCGCGTACGGGCGGGTGCTCGTGCCGATCAACTTCCGCCTCAACGCCGAGGAGGTCGCCTACATCGTCGAGCACTCCGGCGCCTCGGTGCTGCTCGTCGACCCCGCGCTCGACGCCGACCTCGCCGGCGTGACGGCGAAGCACCGCTTCGTGCTCGGCGCCGACAGCGACGAGACCCTGTTCCCCGCCGGCGAGCACGAACCCGAGCACTGGGACGCCGACGAGGACGCCACCGCCACGATCAACTACACGAGCGGGACGACGGCGCGTCCCAAGGGCGTGCAGCTGACCCACCGCAACCTGTGGCTCAACGCCGCGACGTTCGGCTGGCACATGGGCGTGAACGACCGGGACGTGTACCTCCACACGCTGCCGATGTTCCACTGCAACGGCTGGGGCATGGTCTACGGCGTCACCGCGATGGGCGGGAAGCACGTCGTGCTGCGCCAGGTCGACGGCCCCGAGATCCTGCGCCGCGTCCACGAGCACGACGTCTCGCTGCTGTGCGGGGCGCCGGCCGTGGGCTCGATCGTCCTCGACGCCGCGAAGTCGATGACCGACGTGCCCGGGCGGGGGACCACCCGCTGGGTCATGGCCGGCGCGCCGCCGCCGACCGCCACCATCGAGGCCGTCGAGCGCGACCTCGGCTGGGAGTTCGTCCAGATCTACGGCCTCACCGAGACCTCCCCGCTGCTGACCATCAACCGCGGCCGGGCCGAGCTCGACGACCTCGCGCCCGCCGACCGGGCC
>JBHIXO010000411.1:0-3952 GCA_041984725.1 Acidimicrobiales bacterium
GGCGTCCGCGTCGGCCGCTGGGCCCGGTCGTTCCCCCAGTACCGGCCCGGCCACCTGGGCCGGACCGCGGGCATCCGGGACGCCCTCCGCGCCGCGGGGCCGATCGAGGTGGCCGGGATGTCCTACGACGGCATCGGCGTGCCCGCATGCATCCGGGGTGGTCGCACCGCCGCCCGCGCGCTCACCGGAGCGAACCGCCGGTGAATCCTCCCGCTCTGCCCTGACACTTGGCCACCCAGCGTGCTACCACTGGACGGATGCGGCGCGAGGTGACCGACGGCAGCGGCCCGCGTCCCGACCGCGCCCGCACCCGCCGCGTGCTCCGCTCGGTCATCGCGCTCGTCCTCGCCGGCAACGCGCTCGTGCTCCTCACCGGGCTGGCGAGCGACGCGCCCTTCGGCGACGGCGCGGCCGACGACCGCGACGTCGCCGTCGCCGCGCTCGCGCTCGCCGGCACCGCCGACGTCGCCGTCGAGGCCGACCTCGACCCGCTCGCCGGCATCACGGTCGGCACCGCACCGATCGCCGTCCCCGTCGACCTCGGGGCCGAGCTGCCCGTCCCGCTGGCGCCACCGTCGAACCCGTACGCGAACGAGCCCGAGATCCGCCACGGGCTGCTCGAGATCCCGGCCATCGGACTCAGCCAGCCCTTCTTCGAGGGTGTGAGCCTGACGGCGATCAACCGGGGCCCGAGCCACTGGCCCGGCACCGCGATGCCGGGCGAGGTCGGCAACGTCGTGATCGCCGGCCACCGGACGACCTACACCCGGCCGTTCTGGGATCTGCAGGCCGTCGCCCCCGGCGACGAACTGATCTTCACGATGACCGACGGCACCCGACACGTGTACGAGCTCGTCCGGACCGAGGTCGTGTCGCCGAGCGACATCCACATCGTCGACCAGACGCCCGAACGCACGGCGACCCTCTTCGGCTGCCACCCGCGCGGCTCGGCCCGCCAGCGCATCGTCGGGCACTTCCGCCTCAAGCCCGAGACGCGGACGGTCACGGTCGCCGACACCCATCACATGCGTGCACCCACCTCCTAGCGGAGGTCGGCCAGACTCGGCGCTCGCATGCCCCCCGTCCCGTCACCCGCGCGCCGCGCGCTCGCCGACCGCCACGTCCCGCTCGCCCTCGCCGGCGGCCTCTGCCTCGCCGCCGCCACCCCACCGTGGGGATTCTGGATCCTCGCCTTCCCCGGCATGGCGCTCCTCGCCCACGTCGTCGGCGACCCCGACGCCCGCCCGATACAGCGGTTCGGACGGGCGTGGATCGTGTGGGCGGTCCTGCTGTTCCCGAGCCTGTTCTGGATGCGGGCGCTCACGCTGCCCGGCTACGTCGTCGCCAGCGTCGCCTACGCCGGCTTCCTCGCCACCGGCACGACGCTCGCGCCGCGGGGTCCCGGCCGCTACGTCGCCATCCCGGGAGGCGTCGTCCTCGCCGAGTGGGTGCGCTTCCACTGGCCCTTCGGCGGCGTGCCGCTGTCGAACCTGGCGATCGGCCAGGTGGCCGGGCCGCTCGCCCCGATGCTCCGGATCGGCGGGGCGCTGTTCGTCGTCGGCGTCACCGTGCTGCTCGGCTGCGCCCTCGCGGCGGCCGCGCACCGGCACCTGCGCATCGCGTCCGCGCTCGCGGCCGTCGGCGTCGCCACCGAAGCGCCGGACGGCACCCCGACGGGCGACTTCGTCGACGTGGCCCTCGTCCAGGGCGGCGGCCCCCAGGGCACCCGGGCCGTCGACACCGAACCCGGCATCGTCCTCGAACGCCACCTGGAGGCGACGGAAGAGCTCGATCCCGAACGGCCCGTCGACCTCCTGCTCTGGCCCGAGGACGTCGTCGACGTCGAGACGCTGAGCGGGAGCGACGAGGAAGCGGCCCTGATGGCGGTCGCCCGCGACGCCGGCGCCACGTTCGTGGCCGGGGTCATCGAGGACGAGGGCGAGGACCTGTTCCACAACTGGGCCGTCGTCTACGGGCCCGGCGGCGACGAGCTCGACCGCTACGAGAAGGTCGAGCGGGTGCCCTTCGGCGAGTGGGTGCCGTTCCGGAGCCTGCTCGAACGGATCGCCGGCGACGCGCTCCCCGCGCGCGACGCCGACACACCGGACAACATCGCCGTCGTCGACACCCCCGTCGGACGGCTGGCGGTCTCGATCTCGTGGGAGATCTTCTTCGGCGAGCGAGCCCGCGAGGGCGTGGGCAACGGCGGCCGGCTGCTGCTCAACCCGACGAACGGCGCCAGCTTCGAGGGCACCCAGGTCCAGACGCAGCAGGTCGCCAGCTCCCGGATGCGGGCGATCGAGACCGGGCGGTGGGTGGCCCAGATCGCCCCGACCGGGTTCTCGGCCGTGGTCACCCCCGACGGCGACGTGCTCCAGCGCACGGGCGTGTCGGAGCGTCGGATCCTCTACGACACGGTCGAGCTGCGGACGGGTGAGACCTGGTACGTCCGCGCCGGCGACGCCGTCGCCCTCGTCGCCGCGGCGATCGCGCTCGCCGCGGGCTGGTGGCTCGACCGCAGGCTCAGACCTCGACGAGGACGGTGACCGGGCCGTCGTTGACGAGCTCGACCGCCATCTCGGTGCGGAACCGCCCGGTCGCGACCGTGAGGCCCGCGGCCCGCAGCTCGGTCACGACCGCGTCGACGAGCGGCTCGGCGTGCTCCGGCCGGGCGGCGTCGATCCACGACGGCCGGTTGCCCTTCGCCGTGTTGCCGTAGAGCGTGAACTGGCTGACGACGAGCACCTCGCCGTCGACGTCGAGCAGCGCCCGGTTCATCACGCCTGCGTCGTCGTCGAACACCCGGAGCTTGGCCAGCTTGGCGGCCAGGCGGGCGGCCTGCTCGGGCCCGTCGTCGTGGGTGACGCCGACGAGGACGCACAGCCCGGCGCCGATCGCCCCCACGACCTCGCCGTCGACGGTCACCGACGCCCGGGTCACGCGCTGCACCAGTCCTCGCACGACGCCGGACCGTAGCGACACACTGCGGCGGTGGAGACCCTCACGGCCGGCGACTCGTCGGTCACCATCGACCACGACCGCGGCGGCCGTCTGGTGTCGCTGGTCGCCGGCGGCCACGAGCTGCTGGTCGGCCGGGACGAGGGGTGGCCCGGCAGCTTCGGATGGGGCTCGTTCCCGATGGCGCCGTACGCGGGCCGGGTCCGCGACGGCCGGTTCACCACGACGACCGGCGCCGAGGTCTCGCTGCCGCTGACCATGGCGCCGCACGCGATCCACGGCACCGTGCACGACCGTCGCTGGTACCCCACGGGCCCGGGCGAGTTGCGTACCGACCTCGGCCCCGACTGGCCGTGGCCGGGCGAGGTCACCCAGACGGTCCGGCTCTCGTCCGACGCGATCGAGTCGACGATCCGGGTCGTCCACGCCGCGGGCGCGGCAGGGCCCGGCGCCGGCCCGGGCCCGATGCCGGTCTCGCTCGGTTGGCACCCGTGGTTCCGCCGACGGGTCGGCGGCGTCGACGTCGAGCTCGAACTCCACGCCGGCTCGATGTGGCGGCGCGACGACGCGGGCATCCCCGACGGCACCCTCGTCGCGAAACCGGAACCGACGGAAGCCTACCGCCAGTACCTCGGGGACAACGGACTCGACGATGGCTGGTTCGTCTGCCTCCACGCCCGGGCCCGCTCCAAGCTGGGACGCTCTGTGCGCGACTGCGAGATCGAGGACTACCTTCCCATGATCGAAGAGATCGTGTCCCGCGGAGGCAAGGTGGTCCGCATGGGTGACTCCCGCATGCCGGCAGCCCCCGATGTACCCGGTCTCGTGGACTACGCGATCCACCCGGACAAGGACCCCTCCATCGACATCCTGCTTTCCGCGAACTGCCGCGTCTTCGTCGGTTGCGCGTCCGGACTCGGCTACGTTCCGACTATCTGGAAAGTGCCATCACTCTTCGTCAACTGGGCCCCCTTCCTGGTGAGACCCCTGGTGG
>JBHIXO010000412.1:0-3945 GCA_041984725.1 Acidimicrobiales bacterium
ACGCCGCCGTGGTTCCGGCGATGAAGACGTCGGCGCCCGAACCGGCGGCGGTGGTCATCTCGTTGGTGATGTCCGGGGCCGCCGGGTCGTGGACGATGCTCTCGACGAGGTCGATCAGTCCGTCGTCGGCGCAGGCCTGCACCTCGTCCTGGTACGCCTTGCCGAAGTCGTTGTTCATGAACACGCCGGCGACCGTCGCACCCTCGCCGAGCTCGTCGACGACGTTCTCGCACCAGATGCGGGCCTCGGTGTTGTAGGCGAGCAGACCACCGATGGTCCACGGGTAGTTGTTCGGATCACCCCAGGCCGGGAAGCCCGTGGAGTTGAACAGCTGCGGCACGCACTCCTCGTCGAGGGTGTCGCGCACGGCGAGGTTGTTCGGCGTCCCGATGATGTACACGAACGCGAACGGGTCCTCGGTCTGGAGGATCTCCTCGACGTTGGTGGCGGTGCGGGCGGGGTCGTAGGCGTCGTCGCGCAGGATCAGCTCGATCGACCGACCGTCGATGGGCTCCATCTGGTCGAAGTAGATCTCCATGCCCTCGCCGATGGCGCCGAAGGCGGCCAGGGCGCCGCTCTGGGGCAGCGACATGGCGAGGGTGATGGTGTCGTCGGACACGCCGGTGGCGGCGTCCCAGTCGGACGGGCAGTCGGCGAGGTCGATGCTGGCGCCGCCGCCGATGTCGACGGTGTCGCCGCTGGCGCCCTCGTCGTCACCGTCGTCGTCGCCATCGTCCTCGTCGTCACCGCCTTCGTCGTCGCCGGTGTCGTCGGTGTCCTCGGTGTCGTCCCCCGTCGACGTCTCGTCGTCGTCGTCGGAGTTGCAGGCCGATGCGAGCAACGCCAGCGCGAAGAACGCGGCCAGCAGTCGCAGGAGTCGCTTCGAGAGGGTCATGGTTTCGGTTCTCTCCAGGGTCTGGAACAGGGATGGGTCCACGGGAGTGTCTGGTGTCGCGCGCCGCCCGCCCGTGCCTCCCGTGGTGGCTGCACGGCGTGGTCGGCCGTCAGTCGGTCGGGGCGGCCTCCTGGACTCGGCCGGCGCGGTTCGGGACCCTGCGCACGACCCGCACGAACTTGGCGCGGACCGAGTGGAGGCCGTCGACGACGCCGCCGGGGAGGATGAACGTGAGCGCGATCAGGAGCAGACCGAGGAACAGCGTGCCGTAGGGCCGGTCGCCCGTGAGCTCGTAGCCGTTCACCGAGTCGATCTGCGAGGTGAGCTGGGGCACGTACACGATGACGAGCCCACCGACCACCGGCCCCCAGGTCTGGGCGACGCCGCCCACGACCAGGCCGACGATCAGGAAGATGGCGAGGTTGATGCCGAAGGTGTCGGGCGACAGCGTGCCCACCGCCATCGTGAAGAGCATCCCGCCCATGCCGCACAGCGCCGCGCTGACCGCGAAGGCCTGCGTCTTGTAGCGGGCGAGGTGCACGCCGCTCACGGCGGCACCGGTCTCGTTGTCGCGGATGGCGACGAGTGCACGGCCGAACCGGCTGCGCCGCATGTTCGACGCCACCAGGAAGCACAACCCGGCGATGCTCGCCACGAGCACGTAGGCCCAGATGGCGTGCTCCTGGCGTTCACCGATGCCGCTGAACCAGTCGCCGATCAGCGGGATCCCCTCGAGCGCGGAGCCGAACGACTCGAAGTCGACCGGCGAGTTGAGGTCGGCGCCGACGACCTTGCCGTTCGACGCGCCGGTCTTGTCGGCGAGGCTGTCGAGCTTGACCAGCGACGGGAACACGACGGCGAGCGCCAGCGTGACCAGGGCGAGGTACAGGCCCCGGATCCGCAGGGCCGGCACGCCGACGACGAACCCGACGAGCAGGCAGACGGGGATGACCACGACCGGAGTGAGGAAGAACGACCACTCGTAGTCCTCGACCAGGATCGCGGTGAGGTAGGCGCCGAGGCCGAGGAAGAAGCTGTTGCCGAGCGAGATCTGGCCGCTGTAGCCGATCAGGAAGTTGATGCCGAGCACCGCGACCATGTAGGCGACCGCGTGGTTCAGGCTCTCGACACCGACGGTGAACGTGGACTCGCCGATGCCGAACTGCACCGGCGTGGCGAGCACGAACGGCACGAGCGCGGCGACCACGAGGAACAGGACCCAGCCGACCAGCCGGAAGGTGCGGTGCGCGGACGAGCCGTGCACGAGCGTGCGCGGGAACCCGCCGTCGACGACGGACGGCTCGTCGGGGTCGGGCACCTCGTGCACGGTGGGCGACGGATCGGTGTCGACGGTCGTGCTCATACGCGCTCCACTCGTGGGGTTCCGAAGAGACCGGCGGGCCGGATGAGCAGCACCGCCAGGATGACGAGCAGGGCGATCGACAGGCTCAGCTCGTTCGGGATGAAGTCGACGTAGCCGACGACGAGGGACTGGATCAGGCCGACGATCAGCCCGCCGACGACCGCCCCGCGCAGGCTGTCGAGGCCGCCGAGCGCGGCAGCCGCGACGGCGAAGATCAGCACGCGGATCATGGCGGTGGGTTCGAGGAACAGGATCGGGCGGGCGACGAAGACGGTCGCGGCGAACGTGCCGACCGCGGCGGCGATCGCCCAGCCGAGCTGCAGCGTCTGGCCGACCTTGATGCCGACGAGCTTCGACGACTCGAGGTTGGACGACACGGCTCGGAAGGCCAGCCCGATCTTGGTGCGGTTGAGCAGCAGCTCGATCAGACCCAGGAGGGCGATCACGGAGAACACCATGAAGACCGTGTTCCAGGTGAGCGCGGCCTTGCCGATCTCGAGCGCGTTGCCCTCCGGGAAGATCGCGGGGAACCGGCGCGGTGTCTGCAGCCAGATGACGCCGGCCATCGAGTTCAACACCAGGAACAACCCGAGCGTGATGATGACGAGCGGGAGGTGGTCGGCGGGGTCGAACGGGCGGATCAACGTCCGCTCGACCGTGGCGGCCAGCAGCGCGGTGATGAGCATCGCCGCGGGGATGGCGATCCACACGCCGAGGCCCTGCTCGACGCTGAGCACGTAGACCAGGAACGCGCCGAGCATGGCCAGCTCGCCCTGGGCGAAGTTGATGAGCGTCGTCGCCTTGAAGATCAGCACCAGGGCGAGCGCGATGCCGCCGTAGGTGATGCCCTGCTCGAGGCCGTCGAACACGCGGGAGAGGAAGAGGTCCATGGGCTCAGACTCCGAGGTAGGCCTTGCGGATCGAGTCGTCGTTCTTCAGTGCCTCGGCCGAACCGGAGTGCACGATCTCGCCGGACTCGAGGACGTAGCCCCGCGAGGCGATGCCGAGGGCGAGCTGGGCGTTCTGCTCGACGACGAGCATCGTCGTGCCCCGCTCGGCGTTGATCTGGGCGAAGCGTTCGAACAGGTCGCGGACGATGAGTGGCGCGAGACCCAGCGACGGCTCGTCGAGCAGCAGCACCTGCGGCCGGCTCATCAGCGCCCGGGCCACGGCGAGCATCTGCTGCTCGCCCCCCGAGAGGCTGCCCGCGGCCTGGCGACGGCGTTCGCCGAGCACCGGGAACGTCTCGAACCAGGCCTCGATGTCGACGCGGACGTCGCCGTCGCTGCGGATGAACGCGCCCACCTCGAGGTTCTCCTCGACGGTCAGCTCGTTGAGCGTCCCCCGACCCTGGGGCACGTGCGCGACGCCCTTGCGGACCACCGAGGCGGTGTCGACACCGACGAGTTGCTCGCCGCCGAGCAGCACCGAGCCGCTCGTGTCGACCATCCCGCACAGCGCGCGGATCGTCGTCGTCTTCCCGGCGCCGTTGGCCCCGAGGATCACCACGATCTCGCCCTCGTCGACCGCGAAGTCGATGCCGTGCAGCACGTTGACCGGGCCGTACGCGGCCCGCAGGCCCGAGACCTCCAGCAGACTCATCGCTTCGCTCCGTTCACTCGGCACTGCCGAGGTAGGCCTCGATCACGGCGGGCTCCTGGGCGACTTCCGACGGCACGCCGTCGGC
>JBHIXO010000413.1:0-3941 GCA_041984725.1 Acidimicrobiales bacterium
ATCGCGGCGCAGGGCGGCATCAACGCCGCCAAGAACTACACCAACGACGGCGACTCGGTCCACCGCCTCTTCTACGACACGGTGAAGGGCGGCGACTACCGCTCCCGTGAGGCCAACGTGCACCGCCTCGCCGAGGTCTCGGTCGACATCATCGACCAGTGCGTCGCGCAGGGCGTGCCGTTCGCCCGCGAGTACGGCGGTCTCCTCGACAACCGCTCCTTCGGTGGCGCCCAGGTCTCCCGCACCTTCTACGCCCGGGGCCAGACCGGCCAGCAGCTCCTGCTCGGCGCCTACCAGGCGCTCATGAAGGAGGTCGCCGCCGGCAGCGTCGAGCTCGTCACCAAGCAGGAGATGCTCGACCTCGTCGTCAAGGACGGCGTGGCGTGCGGCGTCATCACCCGCGACATGCGCACGGGCGAGATCAACCGGCACGGCGCCCACGCCGTGCTGCTCGCCACCGGTGGCTACGGCAACGTCTTCTTCCTGTCCACCAACGCGATGCACTGCAACGTGACCGCGGGGTGGCGGGCCCATCGCAAGGGCGCCCTGTTCGCCAACCCCTGCTACACCCAGATCCACCCGACCTGCATCCCGCAGGCCGAGGAGTTCCAGTCGAAGCTGACGCTCATGTCCGAGTCGTTGCGCAACGACGGACGCGTGTGGGTGCCGAAGAACCCCGACGAGACGCGGGCACCGGCCGACATCCCCGAGGCCGACCGCGACTACTACCTCGAGCGCAAGTACCCGAGCTTCGGCAACCTCGTGCCCCGCGACGTGGCGTCCCGCAACGCCAAGACCGTCGTCGACGAGGGCAAGGGCGTCGGCCCGCTGAAGAACGGCGTCTACCTCGACTTCGCGGACTCGATCGCCCGCCTCGGCGAGGACACCGTGCGCGAGCGCTACGGGAACCTCTTCGACATGTACGAGCGCATCACCGACGAGAACCCGTACAAGCAGCCGATGCGCATCTACCCGGCCGTCCACTACACGATGGGCGGACTCTGGGTCGACTACCACCTCCAGTCGAACCTGCCCGGCCTGTTCGTGCTCGGCGAGGCCAACTTCTCCGACCACGGCGCCAACCGCCTCGGGGCCTCCGCCCTCATGCAGGGCCTGGCCGACGGCTACTTCGTCATCAGCTACACGCTCGCCAACTACCTGGCCGGCATCCTCGGCACGTCCGCCGTCCCGACCGACGACCCGGCGTTCGCGACGGCCGAGGCCGACGTCACCAGTCGCATGGACCAGCTCCTGTCGATCGGCGGCACCCGCTCCCCCGACCACTTCCACAAGGAACTGGGCAAGATCATGTGGGAGCACTGCGGCATGGCCCGCAACGAGGCCGGCCTCACCAAGGCCCTCGGCGAGATCCCCGCGCTGCGCGAGGAGTTCTACAAGGACGTCCGCGTGCTCGGCTCCGGCGATTCGCTCAACTCCAGCCTGGAGAAGGCCGGTCGCATCGCCGACTTCCTCGAGCTCGGCGAGCTCATGTGCCGCGACGCGCTCGAGCGCAACGAGAGCTGCGGCGGCCACTTCCGCGAGGAGTCCCAGACCGAGGAGGGCGAGGCGCTGCGCCGCGACGACGAGTTCTCCCACGTCAGCGCCTGGGAGTGGACCGGCAACCCGTCCGAGCCCGTGCTCCACAAGGAACCGTTGACCTTCGACAACGTGGCGCTGACGCAGCGCTCGTACAAGTAGCAGGCGGGGGCGCCGCCCCCACCGACCCCCGCTGGGGGCTTCCGCCCCCAGACCCCCAGGAGTCTTGGATGAAACTGAAGCTCAACATCTGGCGCCAGGACGGCCCCGACACCAAGGGTGCGATGCAGTCCTACGAGCTCGACGACGTCTCGCCCGAGATGTCGTTCCTCGAGATGCTCGACGTCCTCAACTAGGAGCTGATCGAGCGGGGCGAGGAGCCCGTCGAGTTCGACCACGACTGCCGTGAGGGCATCTGTGGCACCTGTGGCGTGATGATCAACGGTCAGGCGCACGGTCCCCAGAAGGGCACGGCCACCTGCCAGCTCCACATGCGCAAGTTCAACGACGGCGACACGATCAACATCGAGCCGTGGCGCGCCGCGTCGTTCCCGGTGGTGAAGGACCTCGTCGTCGACCGCGCCGCGTTCGACCGCATCATCGAGTCGGGCGGCTACATCACCGCCCCGACCGGCGCCGGCCCCGACGCCAACCTGATCCCCGTCCCCAAGGACGCCGCCGACGCGGCCTTCGACGCCGCGGCCTGCATCGGCTGCGGCGCGTGCGTCGCCGCCTGCCCGAACTCGGCCGGCCAGTTGTTCACCGCCGCCAAGATCGAGCACCTCAACCTGCTGCCCCAGGGCCAGGCCGAGCGCGACAGCCGGGTGATCGGCATGGTCGACACCATGGAGTCGTTCTTCGGATCGTGCACCAACCACGGCGAATGCACCGAGGCGTGCCCCAAGGAGATCCCCCTCGACTACATCGCGTACATGAACCGCGACTACGTCAAGGCCCAGATCCGCAACCGGAAGCTCGCCGGCCAGCGCTGACCTCCGCTTCTGGCAGGACGAGCGGAACACCCCGGCTGGACGTTCGCCGGGGCCGGCGCCCTATCGTGAGCGAACCGCTGTTCGCCCGATGGACACCTGCGTGATGCCCGGCCGCCGAGCCGCCGCCTTCGTCGCGGCGAGCACGGGCGCGGCCGGCGGGCTCGGGGCGCTCGCCTACCTGCAGGCCAAGGCGTCCACGTCGCAGCCCGGCGAGGGGGTCGTCGGCTACTGGGTCGACGGCGACGTCGGGCCGCCCGAGGCCGACGCCCACCGCGTCGTGTGGATCGGCGACAGTCTCGCCGCCGGTCTCGGCGCCATCGCCCCCGACGTCACGCTCCCCCGCCTCGTCGCCGCCCACGGTGGCCGCCGCACCCGCCTGCACGTCCTCGCGAAGCCGGGCGCGACCAGCCGCGACGTGGTGACCAACCAGCTCCCCGCGCTCGAGCTGCTGCGCCACGGCTTGGGCCAGATCGGCCAGCGCGTCGACGCCATCGGCGTCACCGTCGGCGGCAACGACATCGCCGCGCTCACCGGCCGCCGGCGGTTCCGCCGCAACGTCGCCAGGATCGTGGGCGCCGCCGAGAGCACCCCGCTCATCCTGGTGTCGATCCCCGATCTGCAGGACGCCATCCGGCTCCCCCACCCGCTGCGCACCTTCGCGTCGTGGCGGGCCCGCTGGCTCGACCGCGAGTTGCGCCGGGCGGCCAAGACCCACCCCCACGTGCACTACGCCTCGGTGCGGGGTCGCCCCGCCTGGATCCGGCGCCGCGACCTGCGCAACTTCCTCGCCGCCGACCGGTTCCATCCCTCGGGGGCGGGCTACGCCATCTGGGCCGACCGGGTCGCCGAGGCGTTCGAGGCGGCCCTCGCGCCCCCGCCGACGGCCGCGACGACCTGACGTCCCGAACCGGGGGCTTCGCACCTTTCCTCCGGGTTTGCTCAAGTCTCCGACACGGCTGCCGATGACCAGCGTGTGCAGATCTCGCTGATCCGTCGTCGCGCCGGGGCGATCCTCGCCCCTGCCGGTCTCCTCCTCGCGACCACGGCCCTGCCCGTCGCCGCCAGCCCGACGCAGGCCGTCCCCCCGGCGACCGCGACGGCGACTGCGGATGCGGCGCTCGTGCACGTCCGCGCCCTGGCGCTGCCGGGCGCGGACGCCGTCGCCGACGTCACGCTCGGTCCGGCCACGGCCGCCCTCGACGGGACGGCGACTTCCGCGTCGGCGAGCAACCTGCAGACAAGCCTCCTCGGCGCCTCGCTGCCCGACCTCGTCGTGTCCGCCGGCCAGACCGCACCCCCCGATGCCGGCCGCGTCGCCCGCTCGGTCTTCCTCCCGGTCGTGCTCCCGCCGGTCGCCGTGGTCGAAGCCGGTGCGGCGAAGGCGCGGGCGCGCGTCGCCGGCTGTCCCCGACC
>JBHIXO010000414.1:0-3923 GCA_041984725.1 Acidimicrobiales bacterium
AGGCCGTGGTCCTGTCCACGTGCAACCGGACCGAGGTGTACGCCGTCGCCGAGAAGTTCCACGGCGGCTACGGCGACGTGCGGACCGTCCTGGCCCAACTGTCGTTCCTCGACCCCGAGGACTTCGTCGACCACCTCTACGTGCACCACGACACCTCCGCCGTGGCCCACCTGTTCGACGTCGTCGCCGGCCTCGACTCCGCCGTGCTCGGCGAACACGAGATCCAGGGCCAGGTCAAGCAGGCCTGGGAGGTCGCCCGGGCCGAGGACGCCGTCGGCCCCACGCTCAACCTGCTGTTCCGCCACGCCCTCGAGGCCGGCAAGCGGGCCCGCTCCGAGACCGGCATCGGCCAGGGCACTGCCTCGGTCTCCTACGCCGCCGTGGCGCTCGCCGCCCAGGAGCTCGGCTCGCTCGACGGGCACCGGGCCGTGGTGCTCGGCGCCGGCGAGATGGGCTCGTCGATGGCCGCTTCGCTGATCGACGCCGGCGTCTCCGACCTGGCGATCGCCAACCGCACGCACGACAAGGCCGTCGCCGTCGCCTCGACCGTGGGTGCCCGCCCGGTGCACTTCGCCGACCTGCTCACCGAGCTGACCCAGGCCGACGTGCTCCTCACGTCCACGGGCGCCGCCTCCGTGCTGCTCACCCGGGCCGACCTCGAGCCCGTGGTCGCCGAGCGCCAGGGCCGCCCGCTCCTGTTCGTCGACATCGCCGTGCCCCGCGACATCGACCCCGCCGTCGCCGACCTGCCGGGCGTCACCGTCCTCGACATGGACGACATCGGCCGGTACGCCGACGCTGCCCTCGAGGACCGCCGCCGCGAGGTCGACGCCGTCCGCTCCCTGCTCGAGCAGGAGCTCGACCGCTTCCGCGCCGCCACCTCGGCCCGCGAGGTCGCCCCGATGATCGTGGCCCTGCGCAGCGCGGCCGACGAGGTCCGCTGCAGCGAACTCGACCGGGCCCTCGGCCGCCTCGGCGACCTCGACGACGAGCAGCGGGCCGCGGTCGAGGCGCTGACCCAGAGCGTCGTGAACAAGCTGCTCCACGCCCCGACCGTGGCGCTCAAGGACGCGGCGGGCACCACCAAGGGCGACCGGCTCGTCCAGGCCCTGCGCGACCTCTTCGACCTCGACGCCTGATCCGGCCGTCTCCGGAACTGGCAGGACAGGCGGAACGGGCCACCGCCTCTGGAACTGGCAGGACGAGCGGAACACCGCTCGGTGCTCCGGGCCCCCGGTACGGTCCCCGCGGTGAAGCTGCGCGCCGCCACCCGCTCGTCGCCGCTGGCCCGGTGGCAGACCGACCACGTGATCGACCTGTTGACCGCGGCGCATCCCGGCCTCGAGGTCGAACCGGTCTTCCTGACCGCCGCACCCGACGAGGACCTGACCAAGCCCATCTCGGCCATCGGCGGCAAGGGTTCGTTCGCCAAGGAGGTGCAGGCGGCGGTGCTCGACGGGCGCGCCGACCTCGCCGTGCACTCGGCCAAGGACCTGCCGTCCCAGACCGTGCCCGGCCTCGTCCTCGTCGCGGTCCCCGAGCGCGGTGACGCCCGCGACGTGCTCGTCGGCTCGACCCTCGTCGACCTTCCCGTCGGGTCGGTCGTCGCCACCGGCTCGAACCGGCGCCGGGTCCAGCTCCAGGACCTCCGTCCCGACCTGACGTTCGTCGAACTGCGGGGCAACATCCAGCGCCGCGTCTCGATCGCCGGCACGACCGACGACCTCGGCCGCACCGTGACGGCCATCATCGCGGCGGGTGCCGCGATGTTGCGCCAGGGCATGGAGGACCGCATCGGCGACTGGCTCCCGCCCCACGTGATGGTGCCCCAGGTCGGCCAGGGCGCCCTGGCGATCGAGTGCCGAGAGGACGACGACGCGACCGCCGGCCTCCTCGCCGCCATCGAGCACGCGCCGACCCGGCGGGTGGTCGATGCCGAGCGCTCCTTCCTCGTCGCCCTGGGCGGCGACTGCGACCTGCCCGCCGGCGCCCACGCCACCCTCCGCCACGACGACCCCGGCAGCGGCGACCCCTCCGACCCGGCGGACGGCGAGATCGTGCTGCGCGCCGTCGTGGGCGCGCTCGACGCGTCCCGGGTCGAGCGCACGGTCGTGCACGGCACCGACCCGGCCGCCCTCGGCCCCGCCGCCATCGCCCGCCTCCCTGTCGCCGAACTCCTGGGTTAGGGCTGGTGCGTTTCGTGTCGTCCACGACACGAAACGCACCACAGAACGGGTGGGGAACGGGTGGGGGAACTGATGGGGTCGGCGCGGTCCCGCGTGCGCGAAGGTCGCCGGATGTCGCGTCGTGCCTTCGGACCGGGACGGGCCCGCGGGGTGGCCTGTGCCCTCGGCGGCGTGGTCGCGCTCAGCACCGACTCGTACTTCACCCGCCTCGCCGACACCGACGGCGCCGACATCGTCTTCTGGATCGGGGTGCTCGCCGCGCTCGTGCTGCTCGGCTTCGTGGCCGTACGGCCGGGCCCCGGCCCGGTCGCCCGACTGCGCCGGCGCGACGGGCGGGGCGCACTGCTCGTCGCCGCCGGGTTCCAGGCGTCGGCGACGGTCTGCTTCGTCTACGCCGTCAACAACACGTCGGTGGCCAACGTCCTCGTCATCGTCGCGGCCGCGCCACTCGCCGCCGCCGTCGCCGGCTGGGCCGTCCTCGGCGAGCGGCCGTCGGCCCGGCTCTGGACGGCCATCGGCGGGTCGGTCGCCGGCATCGGGGTGGTGGTCTCCGGCTCGATCGGCTCGACGGCGGGGGAGGAGCGCCTCCTCGGCGACCTGCTGGCGGTCGGCGCGGTCGCCTCCTTCGCCCTCGGCACCGTCGTGCTCCGCCGCCATCCGGACATGAGCCGGACGATGGTCGTCGGACTGGCGGGGGTGGGCATGGCCGCGGCCACGGTCGCGCCGGCCACGCTCACCGGCCACGACTGGCAGACCTGGGTGGCCTTCGTCGGGATGGGCGCCGTCTTCGGCCCGCTCGCCCGGGTGCTGCTGGCGCTGGCCTCCCGTGACCTCGAGGCCGCCGAACTGGGCCTGTTCGCTCCGGTCGAGACCGTCCTCGGTTCGGTCTGGGCCTGGCTGGCGTTCGCCGAGGTGCCCACGGTGCGGGCCGTCGCGGGCGGCGCCCTCGTCCTCGCCGCCCTCGCCTGGGGGATCTGGCCCACGACCGCGCCGGCGGTGCCGACGCCTCCTCGGGGCGAACTCGCCGCCGACGGCCTCAGCCCACGGGGTCGTCGCCGGGCCCGCGCACGCGACGACGGATCTCGACGCTGACCTCGGGCCCGACCAGCGCCCGGATCTCGGCGCCGAGCGAGTCGATCACCGCGGCGTCGCCGTCGTAGCAGTCCGGCAGGCCGTCACCCCCGTCACCCCCGTCCGCCCGGGCGCCGGGTGCGTCGGTCGGCTCGGGCGGCGACTCCGTGCAGCACCAGGCCATCGTGGCGCCACCGTCGCCCCAGTCGGCCCGCCGCCACCGCCGCAGGGTCCGCACGCCGTCGGCCCCGGTGTCGACCTTCAGGGGCAGCTGCCAGCACACCGAGGGCTTCCGGTCGATCGGGTCGTCGCCGTCGTCGAGCGCGGCGAGGTGCAGGGCGCACCCCGTCCCGCCGGCGAATCCCGGCCGGTTGAAGAAGACGCAGGCGCCGTCGACCACGCGCGTGTGCCGGCGGGACCCGTCCACGAACACGCCGCTCGCCGCGGCCGCGGCGTGCTGCTCGAAGCGGTCGGCAGGCAGGGTCGCCGCCAGCGCGGCCACGAGCATCGCCTCGTCCTCGTCCAGCAGTTCGGCGCCCACGGAGCAACAGCCCTGGCCCAGCGCGGCGGCCGTCACGCCGGTTCGCCCCCCGCCCGGCCCGCAGCCGACCTGGCTCGTCGACCCGCCCCTGCCGCTGCGCTGCGATGCCCGCGAGCAGCCGCTCT
>JBHIXO010000415.1:0-3915 GCA_041984725.1 Acidimicrobiales bacterium
TCGTCCTCGACGGCGGCCTCCGGGTCGGTCCCAACGGCCTGGCCGGCGAGCTCGGGCACACGATCGTCGTGCCCGGCGGCGAGGTCTGCGGCTGCGGCGGGCGCGGTCACCTCGAGGCCTATCTCGGACGGCGCTCCCTCGAGCGGCGGGCCCGCGAGGCCCACGCCGCCGGCGAGGCCACGATGCTGGTCGACCGCGCCGGCGACGGGCCGATGAAGTCGAAGACGTTCCGCGCCGCCTACGACGCCGGCGACGAGGTCGCCCGCCGACTGCTCGACGAGGGCTTCGAGGCCCTGGGCATCGCGGTCGTCAACGTCGCCGTGCTCGTCGACGTCGCCGCCGTCGTGGTCGGCGGCGGGCTGGGCGAGCGGTTCGGTGCGCTGGTGACCGAACGACTGGCCGCGTCCCTCGACGCGCTGGGCTCCATGGGGGCGCAGCCCCGACTGCTCGCCGCCGCCCTCGGCGACCACGCCGGCGCCCTCGGCGCGGCCTACCTGGCCGGGGCGGCATCGTGAGCGACGCCGACGGCATCGCGGCCCGGCCCGGCTGGTGGACCCGCGTCCGCGCCTGGTGGCGCAGCCTGTTCGCACCGCCCGCACCCCACGCTCCATCCGCCCCCCGGGCGTCGCAGGCGCCGCCGGTGGCCCCGCCCGTCCCCACTGCGCCGCCCCAGCCCCAGCGGGTCCGGCCCCAGCCGCCCGCACCGGACGACGGCCCCGAGCCGACCGCCCTCGCGCCCGAGCCGATCCCGTTCGATCCCCGTGCCGTGCCGATGATCGACCCCGACCGCCTCGCCGGTGGTGTCGGGCTGTCGGCCCTGGCGCGAACGGTGGGTGAACTGGGACCCGGTCCGGGCGAGCATCTCCCGCCCCGGCGTTACCGTGCCGTCGTGGACGACGTACCGACGGGCGACCTGCTGCACGCTCCGGAGCGCTACTTCAACCGCGAGTTGTCGTGGCTCGACTTCAACGGCCGCGTCCTCGCCATCGCCGCCGACGCCGGCGTCCCGCTCCTCGAGCGCGTCAAGTTCCTCGCCATCTTCCCGTCGAACCTCGACGAGTTCTTCCAGGTCCGGGTCGCCGGCCTCAAGGACCAGGTCTACGCCGGCGTCGACGCGACGTCGTACGACGGGCGGACCGCGGCCGAGCAGCTCTACGAGATCCGTGACGACGCCATCGACCTGGTCCGGGAGCAGGAGCGGGTCTTCCTCGACGAGGTCGTCCCCGCGCTCGAGGCCGAGGGCATCCGCTTCCGGTCGTGGCCCCAGCTCGACCGCGACGAGCAGAAGGCCCTCTACGAGGTCTTCCACCAGCACATCTTCCCGGTGCTCACGCCGCTCGCCGTCGACCCCGGCCACCCGTTCCCCTACATCTCGAACCTGTCGCTGAGCCTGGCGGTCATCGTGGTCGACCCGGCCTCGGGCGAACAGCGCTTCGCGCGCGTGAAGGTGCCGTCGAACCTGAGCCGGTTCGTGCCGGTCCCCGACGGCGCCGGTGCGCGCGAGTCGACCACCTTCGTCCCGCTCGAACAGGTGATCGCCGCCCATCTCTCCGAGCTGTTCCCGGGCATGCAGATCGAGGAGTGCTCGGCGTTCCGCGTCACCCGCAACGCCGATCTCACGCTCGAGGAGAACGAGGCCGACGACCTGCTCGCCGCCGTCGAGGTCGAGCTGCGCCGCCGCCGCTTCGGCCGGGCCGTGCGCCTCGAGATCGAGCACTCGATGAGCCCCGAACTGCGCGACGTCCTGGTCCACGAACTCGACCTCGAGGCCGACGACGTCTACGAGATCGTGGGCCCGCTCGACCTCACCGGGCTCTGGGGCATCCACGGCCTCGACCGGCCCGACCTGAAGGACCCGGTCTGGCAGGGGATCACCCAGGCCCGGCTGGTGAACGAGGACGACACGCCGGTCGACTTCTTCGAGGAGATCCGGCGCGGCGACATCCTGGTCCACCACCCCTACTCGAGCTTCAAGAACTCGGTCGAGGCGTTCCTGCGCCAGGCGGCGGCCGACGACGACGTCGTCGCCATCAAGATGACCCTCTACCGGACCTCGGGCGATTCGTCGATCATCCGCTCGCTCGTCCGGGCCGCGGAGTCGGGCAAGCAGGTCGCCGTCCTCGTCGAGCTGAAGGCCCGGTTCGACGAGGCCGCCAACATCGAGTGGGCCAAGCGCCTGGAGGACGTCGGCGTCCACGTCGTCTACGGGCTCGTCGGGCTGAAGACGCACACGAAGACCCTGCTCGTCGTGCGCGAGGAGCGTGACGGGTTGCGGCGCTACTGCCACGTCGGCACCGGCAACTACAACCCGAAGACGGCGACGATCTACGAGGACCTCGGCCTCTTCACGACCGACGCCGCGATCGGCTCCGACCTCACCCTGCTCTTCAACTACCTCACCGGGTTCGGGCGCGCCGTCGACTACCAGAAGCTGGTCGTCGCCCCCGACCACATGCGCCGCCACCTCGAGGAGTTGATCGCCAACGAGGCCCGGCACGGCGAGCAGGGCCGGATCGTCGCCAAGATGAACAGCCTCTCCGACCCCGGCATGATCGACCGGCTCTACGAGGCGTCGCGCGCCGGGGTGGCGATCGACCTCGTCATCCGGGGCATCTGCTGCCTCCGGCCCGGGGTGCCCGGCCTGTCCGAGAACATCCGCGTCCGCTCGATCGTCGGGCGCTACCTCGAGCACAGCCGGATCTACCACTTCGCCAACGGTGCCGGCCCCGGCGAGCCGACCTACCTCATCGGTTCGGCCGACTGGATGACCCGCAACCTGAACCGGCGCGTCGAGGCGCTCGTCCCCGTCGAGGACGCCCACCTGCAGCGCCGGCTCGACGAGGTGATCGCCATCGAGCTCGAGGACAACCGGCTGGCGTGGGAGCTCGCCCCCGAGGGGCGCTGGACCCTCGCGTCGCGGCCCGAGGGCGCCGCCGTGCTCGACACGCACCTGCGACTGCAGGCCGCCGCGCTCGGCCGGGCCCGGCCCCACGACCGCGAGGACTGAGTGCCGAACCGGATCCGGGCCGCCGGCGGGATCGTCTGGCGCGACGGCGACGGTGGGCCCGACGTCCTGGTCGTGCACCGCCTCCGCTACGACGACTGGTCGTTCCCCAAGGGCAAGCTCGACCCCGGCGAGTCCTGGGAGCAGGCCGCCGTGCGCGAGGTCTGGGAGGAGACCGGCGTGGTGCCGGTGCTCGGCGCCGCCCTCGACGAGACCGCCTACACCGACCACAAGGGCCGCCGGAAGACCGTGCGGTACTGGGCGATGACCGTCGCCGCCGACACCGGGTTCGAGCCCGACGACGAGATCTCGGGCCGGCGCTGGTGCTCGGTGCGCGAAGCGCACGAACTGCTCACCTACGACCGGGACCGTGACCTGCTCGATCGCCTCGTCGACGCCCTCGCCGTCTGACGTCGCCGAACGGACGTTCGCCGGCGTTCAGCAGTTTCCACGCGCCACCCCCGTCGTTCACCCCTCGTTCACCCGACGGGGGGAGGCGGTCAACCTCCGGTGCTTACCGTGCGCGCTGTCCCCCGAGACACTTCCTGTTCCCTGCACGGAGGAATTCCATTGTTCCGCAACCGCCGCTGGCTGTCCCTGATGGCCGCACTCCTGTCGTTCAGCCTCCTCGCCGCCGCATGCGGTGACGACGACGACGAGACGGGTGGCGAGACCACCGACGACACGTCGGAGGACACCACCGACGACACCGCCGACGACGAGACGTCCGACGACGACGCGATGGACGACGAGGACGCGATGGACGACGAGGCCGCCGCCGGCGGTCTGCCCACCTGCCTCGACTTCGCCGACCTCTACGCCCTCACCGGCCCCGAGGCCGACGGCTTCACCAGCTGGTCCGACGCCCAGGAGCTCGCCAGCGAGCTCGGCTCGACGACCGCGCTGCCCGA
>JBHIXO010000416.1:0-3912 GCA_041984725.1 Acidimicrobiales bacterium
TCGAGCCCGGGTCGTGGTCCCCGTCGGGCGCCACGGTGCCGGGACGTGGAACGGGGGCGGCCCGGCTGGACCGCCCCCGTCGCCACTTCACATCAGCTCGGCCCGGCCGTCATGCGCAGGCGCACGGAGCCGGACCCACGGGGCCGTCGATCAGGCGGCGGCCGGCGTGTAGTGCTGCACGAGCACCGGCGACACGGTCGGGGCGTCGTTGGTGCCGATGAAGCGCACGTTCATACCCGCACCGAAGCTGTCGACGCCACGGCAGTAGCTGACGATGACGCGCACCGTCTTGGTGGTCGCACCGATGGGCGTGTTGCGCCCGCCCTGGTACGAGGTCGTGCTGCCCTTGCCACAGCCCGACGGGGGCGTGCCCTCGTGGGGGCCGAAGCCGCTCTGGATCAACTGGATGCCCCACTCGTCGCCGGCGATGCAGCAGTCCTGGGTGCTCACCTTGAGCCGGGTGTCGGGGTGCGTGCCCGTCACCGTGACGTCGTAGATGAAGATGTCGTCCGCCGAGTTGAAGCTGAGCGGCACGATGACCGTGTTGCCCGCGTCCGACGTGATCTCGCCCGAGCCGGCGACGTCGTTGGGCCCTGCCTCGTCCGCGCCGGCCGACTGGTTGACGACCGTGAACGCCACGATCGCTGCCAGGCCCGCCAGCAGTGCCAATACCTTCTTCATGATGTACTCCCCTTCGTCGGGTTGTCCGCACGCCCGCCCATCGGGCGCTCGGCGAACGTAACCCCGCGACCCGGTGCGGTCGGAGAGTGGATTGGCGATCTTCGGGATTCCTCGGTGCGATCGCGCACACCGCGCCACTCCCCGTGGTCGGTCACTTCATTCAGGAGTGACTGACGCTCGCAACGTGCGGGGACCAGCACGGTCCGGAGTCGGCGGACGCGCCCCGTGGTCCGGACGGACCACCCAGGGCAGCGCGTTTCGCGCCGAATGGGGGAGTACGTCCCCGCCCGATCGGGCGGGGAATCGCTCGGGCCTAGCGCTCTTCCTTGAAGATGACGTGCTGGCGCAGGACGGGGTCGTACTTCATGAGCTCGAGCCGCTCGCGCGTGTTCGTCTTGTTCTTGCGCGTCACGTAGGTGTAGCCGGTGCCACCGGTGCTCTTGAGCTTGATGATCGGTCGCTTGTCGTTCTTGGGCATCAGAGCTTCACCCCTCGGCGGCGCATGTCGGCCAGGACGGCGTCGATGCCCTTCTTGTTGATCGTCTTGATGCCCTTGGCCGACACGGTGAGCGTGACCCAGCGCTTCTCGGACTCGACCCAGAAACGCTGCTTCTGGATGTTGGGCGTCCAGCGACGGTTGCCGCGACGGTGCGAGTGGGAGATGGTCTTGCCGAAGCTGGGCTTGCGGCCGGTGACCTGGCAGATCTTGGACATGACGAGTCGTTCCTGATGTTCCTCGGCAGGGCGCGTTGGGGAGCGCCGGGCAGGGCAGCGGAACAGTGTCGCAGGATCGCGCCCCGGATTCCAACCCGGGGCGCATCCGGACGGGTGACAACCACGGACGGGCCCTGGCAGCATGGGGCCGTGCCCGCGTTGCGCTCTCGCTCGTCGCGCCATCGCGCCCGCTCGTCCTCGGCCCGCCCCACACCCGCGCGACCGGCGGCGACCGGCACCCACGCCGCGGTGCTCGACCTGCAGCGTCGCGCCGGGAACGCGGCGGTCGCCGCCACCCTCCAGCGGGCGACCGAGACCCCGTCCGAGACGCTCTATGTCGGTTTCAACCCCACGGCGGCGGCCAAGGAGGCCCGCCCCCTGAAGCGCCTGCTCGGCAAGAACCTGACGGTGGCCGTCGACGACGAGCGCCTCGAGTCCAGATTGGCCACCAACGCCGACGCGGCCGCCTGGATCCTGCGCAACCTCCCCCGGGCGTGGCGCGACCTCGGGCACGCCGTCGAGTTGCTCGAGTTCCTCGTGTCGTTCTCCCCGACGACTCGCGACCTGGTCGCGCCGGTCATCGTCACCTTCGACCGGGCCGAGCGCGGTGTCCTCGACCTCGAGCGACTCATCCTGTCCGGCCACAGCAACGGCGTGGCGCTGTGGGGTGACAAGACCAGCGACGGGCGGATGGGCGGTCGCTTCCTGCTCGACCGAGACCTGAAGCGCCTCGCCAAGGTCTTCCCGAAGGCGGCGGCCCAGGTCTCCGACGTGCTCTTCTCGGCCTGCTTCAGCGGCGTCTCGGTCAACTTCGTGCGCGACGCCTTCCCCAACGTCCGCACGATCTGGGCCTACGAGGGCTTCTCCCCCAAGGCCGGCAAGGGATCGATGCGCCACATCCGCCGCTGGGAGGCGGCGACGCGGGGCGACGTCGACCTCACGGCCCGGTCCGGGCTCGGGTCGTCGACCCTGTGGAACTCGGCGGGCGGTCCGGGCGGCACGTTCGTCCGCAACGACCCGGCCCGGGTCGACACCGCCAAGATCCGGGGAGCCGTCGACGCCAAGCACCCCCAGATGCAGCGGTACTTCACCGGCGACGAGCCGATCGACCGCGGCTGGTTGGCCGTCTACTACTCGCTGCTGCAGATCGGCATCTTCCATCCCCACGTCGACGCCGCCGACAAGGCCGACTACGAACGTCAGCGCGACATCGTGCTGCGCCTGCGGTTCTGGAACGAGATCTGCGTCGAGTTCGCCCGCCTCCACCGCGCCACGATCCATGCGGGCTACAAGGCGGCGGCCATGACCGTCCCGGACTTCACGGCGCTGACGCGAGGCGACCTCGACGTCGACCTCGCCGTCTTCCGGGGCGAGCCCGGCAACCCGCCCATGGCCGCGCTCGCCGCCGTCTACGGCCCGCTGTGGCGCCTGACCGACACCAGGGCGATCCCCGAGACCTGGATCGGATGAGCGGGCCGGCATGACCACGAGACCTGGTCGCCCGCGGCGTCGCCTCGGCGCCGTGGTGGCCGCCGCCGTCGCGCTCGGTGCCTGCGGGTCCGACGATGCCCCGACGCCACTCGTCGCCCCGTCGGAGACGATCACCACGAACAGCGTGGCCCCGTTCCCGGTCGACGAGTTCCAGGCCCCCTCCGACTTCGCGCTGCCCGATCCGCTCCCCGGCTCGGGTGCCGCCGCCGGCTCCGGGTGCGGGCTCGAGGAGTCGGTGGGCGACATCCTCACCGACGGTGTGTGGCTGGTCCGCATCGTCGGCGGGGGCGACCAGGACGTCGTCGTCGACCTGGCCTGCGGGTTCCAGGACCCGGGCACCCCCGCGTGCACGGTGGCCTTCGTCGACTGGTGCGCCCGCGACTCCACCGATCGCCTCCGCGACCAGACGATCGGCGCCGATCCGCTCGTCCGCGTCGTGAACGCCGACGCGACCGCGCTGGTCCCCGGTCTCCTCCCCGACATCGGCGACGCCTACGTCTGGATCGCCGTCAACGACGGCGACGTCACCCAGGCCACCGAACAACGCGTCTGACGCTGCCCCAACGGGCAGACGGGCCGACCGAAGGTGGGACCCGGGAGACGGCACACGGGCGCAGTGGTCTTGCGACAATCGGAAGCGATGGACGCGTCGCCCGTGACGGATCGGGGCGGGCGCGGCGACCCGGCCGCGTCGGTCGCCCAGCTCGTCGGTCACCTCGACGCGCTCCGCCTGCGGGTGGCAGCCATCATCGAGGCCCGTCGAGCCGAGGACCCCGGGCTCGACGACCCCTTCCTCGGCCTCTACCTCACCGACGACACCGTGCAGCTCCTGCTCGACGCCCCCCGGGCGCTGCCCTCGGTGCCCGAAGCCGACGAACGCCGGGCCACCGCCGACGCCGCGCCCGGAAGCGCCTCGACCCGACTGGCGACGATGGCGGGCGCGTTCGGGCTCGACCCGACCGACGTCGACCTGCTCGTCGTCGCCCTGGCGCCCGACGTCGACGATCGATTCGAGCGCTTCTACGG
>JBHIXO010000417.1:0-3898 GCA_041984725.1 Acidimicrobiales bacterium
GTCGCCGACGAGGAGGCAGCGATGCCCGCCGGCGCCTTCGTCGGCGAAGGCGGCGAGGAGCCCGTCGAGCGCCACGACGCCCGCGCCGGCCGTGACCACGGTCGTGCCCGGGAGGTCGGCGGCGCGGTCGGCCACGCGTCCGGCGTCGCCGGTGGTCTCGCGCGTGGGGAGGACGGCGACGATGCGCTCGGCGGGGACCTGGTGATCGACCCGGCCTTGCAGTGCGCTGACGACGCCGCTCACCAGACCGGGCGCCTGCGCGACCACGTCGGCGAGCCAGGTGCGGCTCAGGTCGGCGACCTCGCTGGTCCGCCGGGCGAGCACCGTCGCGTTGCGGACCCCGCCGGTGAGGAGGCCGGACTCGCCGAGCAGACCGCCGGCGCCGATGTCGGCGACGACCCGCCGTTCGTCGCCGCGCTCGCGCACGATGCGGAAGTGGCCCGACACGACGAGCCAGGCGCCGTCGGCCACGTCGTCCTGGCGGCACAGCGTCTCGCCGGCCGCCACGGTGCGCACGGTCAGCCCCGCGTCGTGGCCGGCGAGGGCGACGTCGGGGAAGGCGCGTGCGAAGGCCCGGTCGAGAGCGTTCCCGCCATCCGTGGCCCCCGGACGGGGTCGCGCAGGGATCCCACGGATCGTGCGCATTTCGCCGCGAAACCTACCGGTTCGGTCGGGATCGTGCCGTGAGTGTCGGGGAGGGTCGCGCACCAGCGGCGCGGTCGGACCCCCTGCCTCGCGCCGGTGGGCCAGACTCCCGCCATGGCTCATCTCGACCTCTCCGCCGACGAGGTGCTCTCGACCACCCGCGCCGTCCGCAAGCGCCTCGACTTCGACCGCCCGGTCGAGGACGACGTGCTGCGCGAATGCCTCGAGCTCGCCGTGCAGGCGCCGAGCGGTTCCAACGCGCAGGGCTGGCACTTCGTGCTCGTCACCGATCCCGACAAGAAGCGGGCCCTCGGCGACCTCTACCGCCAGGCGTTCGACCTCTACGAGCAGATGGAAGGCGTGAACGCCGCCACCGTCTACCAGGGCGACGACGCCGAGCGGCGCGAGCAGCAGCAGCGGGTGATGGGGTCGGCCCGGGTGCTCGCCGACCGCATGGGCGAGGTGCCCGCCATGCTCGTCCCCTGCATCGCCGGCCGCCTCGACGGCGTCCCCAACGTCATGGGCTCGGCCCAGTACGGCTCGATCCTGCCGGCCGTGTGGAGCTTCATGCTCGCCGGCCGCGAGCGCGGCCTCGGCACGTCGTGGACGACGCTGCACCTCATGTTCGAGCAGCAGGCCGCCGAGGTGCTCGGCATCCCCTTCGACCAGTGGAGCCAGGTCGCGCTCGTCAGCATCGGCTACACGAAGGGCACCGACTTCAAGCCCGCCAGCCGTGAGCCGATCGAGACCGTGACCTCCTGGAACACCTTCTCGCCGCCGGCCTGAGCCCGACGCCGCCGCCCGCCCGATGTCCCGTCGCGCCCCCAGCTACAGGGTCACGGGCAGCGAGCGTGGCTCCCGCGATGCTCATCGAACTGGTTGATCGTGTCCCAGTTCCCGAACTTGTAGGCAGGTACGCCCCATCTGTCGCGAATACAGAGGTAGGTGCCACCGTCAGGGATCCAGTGCCTCTCCCCAGTAGCGTCTACGAAGAAGGATGTCCCGTCTGGTCCTTCGAGGATCGCTAGGCAGACTTGATCTCCGCCGGGAGTGAGTGCGTTCACTTGGTCGTCACTGACGTTGTTGATCAGCGGCCGACCTCGAAGCAGACGAAGGCAGTTGTACGTGCCGCCGTTGGGGATGTGGTGGCGGACGCTGTCGTTGTCGACGTACCAGGACTGGTTGTTGCTCTTGCGGATGATGTGGCCGCGGGCTTCGGTGACGGTGCAGGTCTGGTCGGGTCCGGCGGGGAGCGCGTTGACCTGGTCGTCGCTGACGTTGTCGATGAGGGGCTTGTTCTTCCAGGCGCGGAGGCAGAGGAAGGTGCCGCCGTTGGGGATGTGGTGGCGGACGCTGTCGTTGTCGACGTACCAGGACTGGTTGTTGCTCTTGCGGATGATGTGGCCGCGAGCCTCGAGTCGCCAATCGGCGAGCGGGTCGGGCTGGGAGAGGCCACAGATTCGACCGATCTCCGCATCGAGCAAAGATGCGTCACCGATCTCGAGATCCCACCGCTTGACCCAGAGTTCGAGCCTGACGCCGAAGTGGGTCTTCAAGCCAGCGGTGAACACGACGCAGTCCGGGTTCTGAACACTGAGCTTCGCATTCATGTAGGGCCCGAAGTCTGCATAGAAGCCGGCTTGCGCATTGGCCGACGCATAGCCACCGCCGAACATCACCGAGAGGTCGCCGCCCACGAACAGTTCTGCCTCGGCGCCGGCATCCCATGTGATGCGTGCGGGATCAGCGCTTCCCGGCGAGCTGAACTTCATGGGACCGTTCTCCGGCTTTGAGACGCTCGCTCCCCAGTAATGGCGTCGCTCGACGCCGAACGACCCAGAGCCGGAGAATCCGAACTTGAGTTCGGGTTCGAGGTTGAGTCGAACGGGAACACCCGCGACGTACCCGATGACCATGTCGAGATCGTGCGTTCGCTTGAAGCTGTCCGTGAAGGAGCACTCGAAACCGCGCTTGACTCTCAAACTCATCTTCACGATGGCTTCACCGTAGATTCCGAGCTGGAGGCTCGGCTTGCGGCCAGTGAAGACGTTCCCGGCATCGAAGTGGTGGATTACTCGCATGTTCTCGAGCTTGAGGGAAATGGGCGCGGGGTTCTCGCTCTCCCATAGCTCGTTCGGATGTCGCGAGGTGCCGCTGGCTTTGCACTCGAACGACTCGGCGGAGATCGACGAGAGAAAGCGCGCCGAGCGGCTTGTCTCCCCGAAGGATGCAGGCACATCTACATCCGATCGAAGCCTCGGGAAGAACTCGGTGAGGCTCGCTTGCTCAACAGTCACGACGGCCCATTGATCGTCGGGCTTGCTGACGTGGGTGACGCGGCCCATGGTTCCGTGCGGGAGGTCGGCGCCTGGGCGTGCGAGAAGAAGGTCTCCGATCGCCGGCGCGTAGCGACTCAGCGGTAGCCGGAGCTGTGGACGTCCAAGGCGGTCGTGGGACTCAAGCGTGACGTCGACGCCACGAACCGTCGTGTAGGACGCATTCGCATCGCCAGTGTCGAATCCTCCGCCGATGACCGCGCCGACGGGCGCAGAGGCAGGAGAGGTGACCGTCGCACTCCGGGCGCTGACCCGTGCCACCACGTGCGCCCCGGGAGTCAAGCCGCCGATCCGATAGGTGGTCTCACCTTCGGTTGTCCCGTGCCGGCTCCACGGGCCGTTCATCGTGGGTGCCGTCTCTACGACGTAGGAAGTGACGGACGGATTGAGTGACGGGCTCCACTCGAGCAGGACGGAGTCGGTGTCGACCGTTGCGACCACGTCTGGTGGCGGCGCCTCACCAAAGGTCGCGAGCGTGTCATCGATCGCAGCGCCGACAGCTCGCGGCCCCCCGAGAACTGTGCTCAGCCCAGGCTGGAGCCGTCGGAGTTCGGTGAGGACGGTGGTGGGGATGTGGTCTGGTTGTACGAGGAGGAGGGGGCTGTTGCTGCTGCCGGCGACAGCTGCGGCTGCGAGGGCGTCGGCGTAGTGGGTGCCGGTTGCGAGGTAGGCGGTGTCCACGCCCGGGTCGTAGTTGAGCGAGGAGAGTCGAGCGGCGGTGTCGTAGCGGTTGGAGCCCGAGATTCTTGTCGTGCTCGTGCTGAGCTGGTTGTTGATGGCGGACTCGACTTCTCGGCTGATGGCGTTGGTTCCGCCGAGGATGACGACGTTGTCGGGTCGGAGTCGCTGGAGTTCGGTGAGGACGGTGGTGGGGATGTGGTCTGGTTGTACGAGGAGGAGGGGGCTGTTGCTGCTGC
>JBHIXO010000418.1:0-3896 GCA_041984725.1 Acidimicrobiales bacterium
AGCGCTGACAGCAATGCATTGCATTTCGCACCGGATGAAGATTCCGAGGCAAGCCAGGTTGTGACCCTGAATGATGATCAGGCATCGCAACTGCGGCAAATGACCGTTATTACTTCCAGCCTGACCATGCATATTTCATTATTTGGCGATAACGTACCTGTACATTTAGTCGGCCGGAAAATTAATAAAACCGAGGGGGCCGGAACCGCATCGGCATGGAATGACACGTCGTCCGTGGCGCGGGATTTGGACGCCGGGGATGTGCAGCGGCATCGACGACCACCGGTTCGACCACATCTCGAGCGGGAAGTTGTCGCCGACCGGGCCGCGGGCGTACTTGCGGGTGCCGTCGGTGACCTGGACCCAGTTGCCGTAGACGCCGCCGATCGCCCACTCGCGCACCGACGTCTGCTCGCCGGTCAATAGCGGCACGATCGAGCGGCCGTGCGTGCGGTGGTCGACCGACGCGTCGAACGCGTCGGCGATGGTCGCGAAGATGTCGACGTTGGTCGTGAGCGCGTCGCACGTCGTCCCGCCCGGCCGGCCGGGCCACGCGATGAGCAGTGGCGTGTGGCCGAGCGGCTCGTACTGCGGGACGCCGGGCTTGCCCCAGATGTCGCGGCCGTCGCGCACGTCGCCGAGGTAGTGGCCGTGGTCGGTGCACACGATCAGCGCGGTGTCCTGCCAGAGGTCCTGCTCGTCGAACGCGTCGAGGATCTTCCCGAACCAGTGGTCGATCATCGACACCTTCGCGCCGTAGTTCGCCCGGATGTGGCGGCCCTCGGCCTCGGTCAGGTGCCCCCGGCTGACGCCGCCGTCGACGTAGGGCGGCCAGATGAGGTACTCGTCCTGCCAGCTGTCCTGGTAGCGGGTGGCCCACTCGAGCGGCGTGTCGAAGGGCTCGTGCGGATCGAACTCGTCGACGAAGAGGAACCAACGGTCGTGGTGGGGCGTGGCCTCGCGCAGGAACCGGGCCGCCTCGGTCATCGTGCGGGGCCCGGGGAAGTCGGCCTCGTCGCGGAAGAAGGTGCGGGACACGTCGTAGTTCCGCGTCAGGCCGTCGATGCCGAACGCCTTCGACCAGAACCAACCGCCCTCGCGCGCCGACGGCGTGGTCGGGTTGCCGACCCACGACGGGTCGGGGTGCGTGCGCCACGGGTCGCCCTCGTGACCGCGCACGTAGTCCCAGGCGCTGAAGTCGGTGTGGTAGTTCTCGCCGCCGGTCTCGAACAGGTGCGGATGGTCGCTCACGAGGTTGCTGACGACGCCGGCCTTCGAGAGCACCCGGGTGATCGGCTGCTCCCACAGTTCGATCGATCCCCACGGCTTCCAGAAGAAGTCGAGCGCGCCGCAGAGGATGTCGTGGCGGGCCGGCATGCACGGCAGCGACCCGGTGACGTGACGCTCGAAGCGCACGGCATGCCGCGCCGCGAACCGGTCGAGGTTCGGCGTCTCGAACTCCGTGCCGCCGTAGCACCCGAGGTGGTGCCGGTTGAGCGAGTCGAGCAGGACGACGGCGACGTTGGCCGGTCCGGACGTCGGTGCGGGGGGCGGGGTGGGAGCGGTCATCGTCGATCCGATCGTCGCGTGGTCCGATGGCGGTGGCGGGTGGGCGCGGAGGGACTCGAACCCCCGACCTGCGCGGTGTAAACGCGACGCTCTGACCAACTGAGCTACACGCCCGAGCGCCCGACGGTAGCGGTGGACGGCCGGCGCGTTCTCCACGGAACGTCCAAGCGACGCCAAGCATCCACGATCCGTCGCGAGGCCACCACTACCGTCGTCGCCGTCAGCACGGCACACCGCCACAGCGGGTTCTCACCACGACGGAGGTACGGGTGGCCGGTCCCAAGCGCAGTGGGCATCGGGGGGCACGGGGGCCCGACGATCTCGTCGGCCGCTACCTCTCCGACATCGGGCAGTACCCCCTCCTCACGGCGGCGGACGAGATCGACCTGGCCCAGCAGATCGAGGCCGGTCGGGCCGCCGAGGAGCGACTCGGCGCCGAGGGCGACGACCTCTCCCCCGCCCAGCGCGCCGCGCTGCGCCGCGAGATCCGCAAGGCGGGCAACGCCAAGCAGCGGTTCATCCAGTCGAACCTGCGGCTCGTCGTGTCCATCGCCAAGCGGTACCAGTCGACCGGGCTGCCGTTGCTCGACCTCATCCAGGAGGGCAACCTCGGCCTGATCCGCGCGGTCGAGAAGTTCGACCACCGCAAAGGCTTCAAGTTCTCGACGTACGCCACCTGGTGGATCCGCCAGGCCATCGGGCGTGGCATCGCCGACAAGGGCCGCACGATCCGCCTGCCGTCGCACGTCGTCGACACGCTGTCGACGCTGTCGAAGGCGTCGGGCTCGCTGCTCAAGGAGCTCGGCCGGGAACCGACGGCCGAGGAACTGGCCGAGCTCACGGGCATGGCGCTCGACCGTGTCGAGACCGCGCTCGCCGCCACCGCCGACGTCATCTCCCTGTCGGCGGGCATCGGTGACGACGACACCGAGTTCGGCGACCTGCTGCCCGACGACAAGGCCGAGATGCCCTTCGACGTCGCCGCGGCGAACCTCGAGAAGGTCGAGCTGCGGAACATGCTGCACACGCTGTCCGACCGCGAGCGCGAGGTGCTCGAGCTGCGCTTCGGTCTGGTCGGCGAACGGGCGCTCACGCTCGACGAGGTCGGGCGCCACTTCGACCTGACTCGTGAGCGCATCCGCCAGATCGAGGCCAAGGCCCTGACCAAGCTGCGCCACCCGTGCTCGCCGGCCCAGGCCGCCGGCCGGGCGCTCGCCGCGTCCTGACGCTACGACGCCTGCTCGTCGGCGTCGCCGACGGAGCGGGGCCAGACCGGGTCGGGTAGCGGACGGCTCACCGGCGACGAACTCGCCCGGGCCAGCGCGACCAACGCGCCCGCCGTCTCGAACTGCAGCTCGGGGAGTTGGTCGCGTGGGAACCACTGCGCCTCGACGATCTCGGCGGAGCCGATGGCGACCTCGGCGTCGTCGTCCACGCGACAGCGGAACACGACGTCGACGCGCTGGGGCGCCGCGTCGACCACGACGGCCGGGGCGCCGAGCACCTCGACGTCGAGGCCGACCTCCTCCATCACCTCGCGCCGCGCACCGTCCTCGGCGGGCTCACCGCGCCGGAGCAGCCCGCCGGGGACGCCCCAGCGATCGCGGTACGAGAGCCGGACGAGCAGCACCGCACCGTCGCTGCGTTCGATGAAGCAGATCGCACCGACGGTGAACGAGGGCGAGATCGTCCGGACGATCCGGCGCCGGGCCCATGGCGGGAGCCGGCGGAACACCGCGAGGGCGATGCGGTGGAGGGACCCGAACACCCGCCGAGCCTACCGGCGCCCATCCCCCGTTCCGGGCCCAGGATCTGAGCACCACCACTCCGATCATGGGCCCAGAACCGGAGTGGTGGGTGGGTCAGGCGGGTGGCGTGGGGTCGTCCGGCCAGCGCAACGACCGCCGGGCGGCGACCAACTCGGCCCGCAGTTCGACCGTGGCGGCGGCGACGGGGGTGCGTCGGACGTCGTGGCCCAGTTCGACGAGGGGACGGTCGAAGGCGTCGATCACGGCCGCGCCCGCCTCCTCGCACACCAGCAGCGCGCCGGCGTAGTCCCAGACACCGTGCGCGCTGGGCGAACAGTCGGCGTAGCCGTCGAGCACCCCTTCGGCGACGGCGCACAGGTCGAGCGCGGCCGCGCCGAGCACCCGGAACTGGTTCCAGCCGAGGTACCGGTTGGGGTAGCCGGACAGGCCGACGATCGACCGGCGCAGCGCGGTCGGACCCGCCGGCTGCAGGGACCGGCCGGCGACCGTGGCACCGCCGCCACGCACCGCCCGACACCGGCGCCCGCGGGCCTGGTTCACGACGAGGCTCACCGCGGG
>JBHIXO010000419.1:0-3893 GCA_041984725.1 Acidimicrobiales bacterium
TGGGCGCCCGCCGACCCCGTCGAGCGGATCGTCACCGTGTTCCTGCGGACGCCGGCCATCGCCATCAGCGCCCCGACCGGCGTCGCGGTGGGCGACAGCTTCGTCCCGGACGTGACCGTCACGCCCGCCGAGGCGGGGCCTGCCACCCTCGGTGTCGACGGGCCCTGCACGCTCGTCGGCGGCACCGTCCGTGGCGACGATCCCGGCGACTGCGTCGTGCGGGCGTCGACGGCCGAGTCGGCCGTGTTCGAGGCCGTGGCTGCCGAGGCCGTGGTCGAGATCGGCCGCATCGAGGACACGCTGGCCGTCGTCGCGACCGAGGAGTACATCGCCACCGGCGCCAGCACGGTGCTCGACGTCACCACGGCGAGCACGGCCCCGCTGTCGGCATCGGTCGCCTCCGGGCCCTGCACCGTGACCTCGTCGGCGCCCTTCGTCGTGCGGGGTGGCGCTGCCGTCGGCGACTGCGTCATCGACGTCGGCCACGACGGCGACGACACCTTCCTGCCCTCGTCGGCGACAGCCGCCGTCGGTGTGCGCCTCGTCGACGACATGGTCATCACCTTCGGCGTGAACCCGATCCTCCTCGGTGGCGACACCAGCCTCCGGGTCGCGTCCGGGTCGCCGCCCGACACGATCACCGTCGACGGCCCGTGCACGACCTCGGAGATCAGCGCGGGGACCTACCGCATCCGCTCCGAGGGCGCCGAGGACCACGAATGCCTCGTGACCGCCTCGCACGGCGTGACCGACACCCACCTGGCGGCGACCACCACTGGCGTCATCGCGACCTACGACCTGCTCGTGGACACGATCACCGCCACGGCCGCCGACGGCGTCATCCTCCCCGGTGACACCACCACGATCACGGTCACCCGCGAGTCCCCGCTCGCCCTGACGGCCACGGCGAGCGACCCGACACTGTGCCTGCTCGGCGGCTCGTTCCCGACCTACACGCTCACGGCGTTCGCGCCCGGAGAAGGCGACCCCGAGCCGACCCGGGCGGGTGACTGTGAGATCACCTTCCGGCACGCCGGCGGCGGCGGCTACTACAGCGCGTCGACGGCGACGACCGTGCTCGTGCGGCTCGACCCGGGCCTCGAGATCGGCTGCCTCGACTCCGAGGGCTGCACGCACGAGGTGCTCGTCGGCGGCGGCGCCTACGCCTTCGACATCGACACCGTGGCCGGGGTCACGCCCGCCGTCACCGCTGGCCCGGCCGGTGACTGCACGGTGAGCGGGCCGTTCAGCGACGAGTACACCGGCGACTACTACGAACTGGCCAGCACCGGGACGCCGCCGCTCACGTGCACGGTCACGGCGACCGTCGTCCAGGACGACACCTACGTGGCGGCCGAGGAGATCCTCGACGTGCCCGTTCGCTTCGGCACCGATCTCACCGTCACCGAGGTGCCCGACGAGGTCGACGTCGGCGACACGTTCGCCATTCGCGGCGACATCTCGGCCGGCTACGACGGCGTGCTCGAGGTCGTCTTCTTCGTGAGTTCGGTCGGTGGCGTGCCGGCCGAGGAGGCGTGCTCGCTCGCCAGCGGTCCGACCACGGCGGGCGACACCTTCGAGGTGATGATCCGGGCCGATCTCCCGACCGGCCCCGGTTCCGAGTGCCGCCCGGCGATCGTCGCGCCGGCGACCGAATCCTGGTCTCGGGCCGCCGACGGCAACCGGATCGACGTCGTCGACAGCGCGGCACCGGAGATCACGGGCGCGACGATCAGCCCGCCCGCCTCCATCGAGCTCACGTTCTCCGAGCCCGTCACGTGCCCCTCGGCAGCCGGCTCCGACTTCACCTACGACGACCAGACGAGTTTCGACGACTCCGACGCCGACGGAGGCTCGCTGTCCAACACCGGCGGGGCCCCGTCACTCACCTGCGTCCTGAATCTCGTGCTCGTCGGCGAGCCGGTGCTCAATGCGCTCGACAACGACGACGTCGGCATCCTGGACTACATCCAGCCGGCGGCGGTCGCCGATCAGATCGTGGACGGCGCGGGGAACCCGGTCGCCACGACGGCAGTCGCCGTCACCGATGGCATCGGGCCGGCGTTGCGCATCGCCTACGACCTGAGCGGGTCCCTCCCCGAGTTCGCGGTGGCGTTCGGGGTCAACGCCGGAGGGGTCGTCTCACGCGACAGCGTGGACTGCTCGTCCGTCGACCCGGCCGACTTCGTCGTCTCCGTCAACGGCACCCCCAACCCGGTGCTCGGTGCCACCTGCAGCCCGGCCGGGTCGGTCGCTCGGACGGTGCACGTGACCATCGCCGGCCCGATGGTGGCCGACGACGTCGTCGTGGTGTCGTTCGCCGCGGCCGGTGTCGTCACCGACGCCTCCGGGAACATGAATCCGGCTGGCACGGCCTCCTTCGAGTGCTGCGCCGTCGTGCGCGCGCAGATGCCGAGGTCCGGCCCCGACGCGGACGTGAGGGGCTTCGACCCCGTGGAGCGACTCACGGGCAAGCTCGCTGATCGGACCACACCCTGGCTCGACCCGAGGCTCATGGTCGCTGTCGTCATCGCCGTCGGGCTGTTCGTGCTCCGGCGCCGCCGCAATGCCTACGACGGGGCGCACGTCCGGTCGGACTGATCGGCAAGACTGAACGTCCGTGAGCAGCTTGATCGTCGAGGCGCGGGGCGTGCTCGACCAGGCCCGCCGGGCGCTGCCCGACCACCGAGACGAGCTCGACGCCGCCCGCGACCGCCTCGACGGTCCACTGCGGGTGGCGATCGCCGGGCGGGTCAAGGCGGGCAAGTCGACGTTGCTCAACGCGCTGGTTCGCGAGGAGCTGGCGCCGACCGACGCCGGCGAGTGCACCAAGATCGTCACCTGGTATCAGGGCGGGCGCCACAAGCAGGTGACGTTGGTCCCCCGCGACGGCCGGCCCACCACGGTCCGGTGGCGACGCGACGGCGGCGCCGTCGACGTCGAGCTCGCCGAATGGCATCCCGACCAGATCGACCACCTCGAGATCGAGTGGCCCAGCCCCGAGCTGTCGCAGGTGACGCTGGTCGACACACCCGGGCTGGCCTCGGCCCGCCGTCACGTGTCGGCCCGCGCGACCGGCTTTCTCACCAACGGCGACGGCGGCCCCGGGCAGGCCGATGCCGTCGTCTACCTGCTCCGCCACCTCCACCCCGAGGATCTCGCCTTCTTCGAGGCGTTCAGCGACGTCCTCACCGGCGACAGCGCCGCGCTCAACGCCACCGGCGTGTTGTCCCGGGCCGACGAGGTGGGCGGCGCCGGGCTCGACGCGCTCGACGCCGCCTCGGCCACCGTCGACCGCTACCTGGCCGACCCCCGCCTGCGCGAGCGGTTGCGGGTCGTGGTGCCCGTGGCCGGCCTGCTCGCCATGGCGTCGGTGGCGCTGACCGAGGCCGACATGCGGGCGTTCCGGATCCTGGCCGCCGCGCCGCTCCGGGTCGCCCGTCGTGCGCTGTTGTCCGCCGGCGGCTTCCTCGTCGACGAGACCCTCTCGCTCCCCGCCCCCGACCGCGAGCGCCTGACCCCAGTACCGGGCTCGCTTCGGCTGACCGTCCGGTTGCGGACCGACGGCGGAACCTCGGGTCTGTGGCGATTCCGGACGCGCGGCAAGGGCTCATTCATCGTCGTCAGCAACCAGGATCGAGCCGGCCGCCCAGTCGATTCGGGCACCGTCTCCGGGTGCCCGCCTCGCCCCGCCAAGCGGCCATCAGTGACTCGGGCTTGCAGATGATCACCTCGCGGCCTCCGTGCATGAGGAAGCGATCGGCCGCCTTCACCTTCGGGCCCATGCTGCCCGCCGGAAACTGACCGTCCGCGGCCAGAGCGCGCAGCTCTTCGAGAGTCGTCTCGCGGAGGTGCTCCTGATCGGGCGCCATGAAATTCTTGAAGATCCCGTC
>JBHIXO010000420.1:0-3885 GCA_041984725.1 Acidimicrobiales bacterium
GCATCGTTCGCAGCGATGGCGGTCGCGGTCGCGCTGTCGAACACGTGGCAGGCGCTGGTCCACACCGAGTGGACGCCACCGCTGCCCCGACGCCTGGCCGCGGTCGTGGTCGTCCCGGCGACGCACCGCCTGCACCACGAACGACGCGAGGCGGTCAACCTCGCCCCGGTGCTGACCGTCTGGGACCGACTGGCCGGAACCCACGCGTGTACGGCGCCCGACCTGAGAAGATCGGCCCGATGGAGTTGCCGTTGTTCGAGCAGGTCGGTGAGCTCACCCGCACCCTGGTCCCGGCCGAGCTCGGTGCCGTCCGGTACCGCGCCCACCGGCGCGGCGTGAAGGTCTGGCTCGACACCGAGAAGGCCCCGCGCAACCACTTCGAGGCGCAGCTCGTCCCCCGCCGGTTCGTCGACGGCACCGACGGCGCCGTCCTCGAGGTCGGGTTCCACGCCGAGCACGGCGACCCCGACGTCAACGACGCGACGCTGCGCACGCTCGGCGACGCCGAGTCCCGGTGGCGTCCCGAGCTCGGCGACGAGGCCGAGAGTGGTGCGTTCCTGGGCCAGGGTGACTGGCGCCGGGTCTCGGAGGTCTGGTTCGACCCCGATCCCGACGACCCGGAGGCCGCCTTCGAGCTGGCCGCTCGCCTGGCCGACTACATCAGTCTCCTGACCCCGTTCCTGCCACCGGAGCCCCGGCCGTGACGGTGACCGCGACGCCGGACGCACCCTCCCACCTCGATTCGCCCCAGGCCTGGCGCGTCGCGGCGGGCGCCGCCATCGCGTCCGGCACGGGGTTCGGCACCGCCTACACCTTCGGCCCGTTCGCCGACGCGATGGCCGAGGACTTCGGCTCCGGGCGCGGGCCGACGGCGCTCGTCTTCGGCATCACCCTGCTGCTCTTCTTCGGACTCGGCATCGTCTCGGGTCCGCTCGCCGACCGCGTCGGGGCCCGACGCCTCGTTGTCGGGGGCGGGACCCTGGTCGCCGCCGGGCTGGCGCTCACGTCGGAGGTCGGGTCGATCTACCTCGGCTACCTGACGATCGGGGTCGGCGTGGGCGTCGGCGGCGGCATGATCGCCACACCGATGTACTCGACGGCCGGCGGCTGGTTCGAGCGCCGGCGGGCCCTCGCAATGGGCTTGGTCGCCTCGGGCAACGGGCTCGGCACGCTCGTGCTGGTCCCGGTGGCGGAGTCGTTGATCGACAGCGAGGGCTGGCGCGGGGCGTACCTCCGCCTCGCCGTCATCGACGTCGTGCTCTTCGGCATCGCCGCCCTGCTGATCGCCCGCCCGCCCGGGCTCGAGGCGCCGCCGCCGGCGATCTCCCACATGCGCCGCATCGCCGGACTGGGCCCGTTCCGGGTCCTGTTCGTCACCGGTCTGTTGTTCTCGCTGTCGCTGTTCATCGCGTTCGCGTTCGTCGTCGACTTCGCCACCGACGACGGCATCAGTTCGGAACGGGCCGCGCTCCTCGTCGGCATCATCGGGGCGAGCAGCATCGTCGGCCGGCTCGGCATCACGGCGCTCACGAACCGCGTCCCGGCCGTCCGCCTCCTGCAGGGATGCCTCGCGGCCCAACCCGTCGCCTTCGTGCTCTGGCTCGCGTCGTCCGGTTCGTACCCGGTGCTCGTCGCGTTCGCCGTCACCATGGGGGTCGCCTACGGCGGCTTCGTCGCTCTCGGCCCCGAGGTCGCCGCCGTCCTGTTCGGCGTGGTGGGTCTCGGCGGCACCGTGGGACTCATGTTCCTCGGCGCCGGGCTCGGCGGGCTGCTCGGACCGACGACCGCGGGGTTCCTCGCCGACGCCAGCGACGGCCAGGTCGTGCCGATCGCGTTCGCGCTCACGGCATCGGTGCTGACGGTGACCCTGTCGTTGCGGTTGCCGACGCGCCCCGTGGACGGGGTCGCGGCGGGCGCGTCGCCCGCCGCTACGTGAGCCGGACCAACCGGCCCGGGGTCGCGCCGGTGAAGGCGTCGTGCTCGCGGGTCACCTGGCCGGCGACGATCGTGTAGTCGTAGCCCTCGGCCTCCTGCAGGAACCGGGTGCCCCCGGCGGGCAGGTCGGCGACCATGTGCGGTTGGCGGAGCGTGAGCCGGTCGTGGTCGATCACGTTCAGGTCAGCCCGCAGTCCGACCTCGACGCGGCCCCGGTCGTCGAAGCCGAAGAGGGCGGCGGTGTCGGCCGACAGCTTGCGGATGACGTCGGGGAGCCGGAGCTGCGGGCCCTTCCGGTCGCGGCACCAGTGGGTCAGCATCCAGGTCGGGGTCGAGGCGTCGCAGATCAGGTTGCAGTGCGCGCCGCCGTCGGCGAGGCCGATGACGGCGTGGTCGGTCGCGAGCATCTCGTGCAGGGCGTCGCCGTTGCCGTCGGTGTAGCCGAGCAGCGTGTTCATGACGATGGCCTGGCCGTCGCGCTCGAGCAGCGCGTCGTAGTACACCTCGACGGGGTCGCGGCCCGTGGCGGCGGCGATCCCGGCGATGGAGTCGGCATCGGTGGGCTCGTAGTCGACCGGGTCGCCGAGGGGATAGGTGCGGTCGAAGCTCTCCATCGCCTTGGCGGCGAGGGGGTCCATCGCCTTCACCTGCTCGATCATCAGGCGGTACTCGCCGACGAGCGTCTCGCGCAGCTCCGGCTCGCGCATCGCCGCGACCTTGTCGGCGAGCGGCACCTCGAGCAGCGGCTGGTAGCTCGGGCAGATCATGAACGGGTGGCGGGCGGTCAGGCCGAGCAGCACACCGAAGGGTCGGCCGGCGACCTGGGCCGTGACCGGATGCCCCTGCTCGCGCACGCGGCCCACGAGCTCGAGGTGCTTGCGGTAGTCGTCGGGCGCGGCGTCGGTCTGGAGCATGAGGAAGGTGATCGGGACGCCGGCCTCCTCGGCGAGACGGCACATCCAGTCGACCTCGAGGTCGGGTGAGATGTGGTCCTCCGTCGGGATCACGCCGGAGGGCGCGACCTCGAAGATGCCCTTGCCGGCCGCTCGCACCGCCCGCCCGATGGCGAACAACTCCTCCTCGGGGGCGAACGTGCCGGGGACCGGCTCGCCCGACATCGCCTTGTGCCCCATGGTCCGGCTCGTGGAGAAGCCCCGGGCGCCGGCACGGATGGCCTCGGCGACGATCGCGGCCATCCGGTCGATCTCGTCGGCGGTCGCCGGCTCGTTGTGCACGCCACGGTCGCCCATGACGTAGGCCCGCACCGGACCGTGGGCGATCATCGCGCTCACGTCGGCGACGTACTCACGGGCGTCGAGGACGTCGAGGTACTCCGAGAAGTGCTCCCACCCCCACGGCATGCCCTCGCTGAGGGCGCTGCCCGGGATGTCCTCGACACCCTCCATCAACTGGATGAGGAAGTCCTCGCGGCCGGGCACCACCGGCGCGAACCCGACGCCGCAGTTGCCGAACACCACGGTCGTCACGCCGTGCGGCGTCGAGGGGGCGAGTTCGGCGTCCCAGGTCGCCTGGCCGTCGTAGTGCGTGTGGATGTCGACGAAGCCGGGCGTGACGATGCGGCCGGTGGCGTCGATGTCGCGGGTGGCGTCGCCGTCGAGGTCGGGGCCGATCGCGGCGATGCGATCGCCCGAGATCGCGACGTCGGCGACGAACGGGTCACCACCACTGCCGTCGATCACGGTGCCGTTGCGGATGATCAGGTCGTACACGTCTTCCCCCTCGCCGCCGGCGTGGCGCCGGTCCCTCGCGGTCACCGCGAGTCTGGCGCAGGGGGGCGGGTCGGCGCCCGAGCCCTCGTCCCGCGCTCGCTCGGCTCAGCGCTCGTCGCCGAGCCGCGGCTTGAGATCGACGACCGGGGTGCCGTCGATCGCCTCGAGCGCCGCGACCCGGACGCGGAGGCCGTCGACCTCGACGACGGTCGTGAGGTGC